>CACZBC010000027.1 GCA_902779315.1 uncultured Bacteroidales bacterium
AACGGAAAGAAGCATAAGAGGCACAAGATGTCTACGCACAAGCGTAAGAAGAGACTGAGAAAGAACAGACATAAGAGCAAGTAAAGTACTTCTCAGACCGAAAAGGTGGCAGGACAAAGCTCTGTCACTTTTTTCGTAAATGAACGAAATGGACGTAACAAGCGAACTTTATATCGACGTACAGCCGAAGAAGATCTCCATCGCGTTGACCGAGGACAAGCGACTGGCAGAGTATCAGGAGGAAGAGCAAAGTGTCTCTTACTCCGTGGGTAACGTGTACTTGGCGAAAGTCAAGAAGCTCATGCCCGGACTCAATGCCTGCTTCGTTAATGTAGGTCACGAACGCGATGCCTTCTTGCATTACCTCGACCTCGGCCTGCAGTTCGCTTCCTACGCCAAGTACCTCAAGCAGGTACAGAGCGACCGCAAGAACCTCTACTCCTTCGAGAAGGCTTCCATTCTGCCCGACTTGCCTAAGGACGGTAGTGTGCAGACCTCTCTGCAACAGGGGCAGGAGATACTTGTGCAAATCATCAAGGAACCCATCAGTACGAAAGGGCCACGACTGACTTGCGACCTTTCTTTTCCTGGTCGTTTCCTTGTCTTCACACCTTTCGGCGACAAGGTTTCCGTCTCCACGAAAATCAAGAGTAGCGCCGAGAGGGCACGCCTAAAGCAGGTCATCGAAAGCATCAAGCCTAAGAACTGCGGCATCATCGTACGTACTGTGGCTGAAGGAAAGCGCACAAGTGAACTGGATGCCGAAATGAAGGTCCTTGTTGCCCGTTGGGAAGACATTCTTCGCAAAGTGCAACAAGCCAAGGAGTTGCCGACACTCGTTTATGAGGAAACGAGCCGAACAGTAGGTATGCTTCGCGACCTCTTCAACCCAAGCTACGAGAATATCTACGTCAACAATGCCGATGTCTACAAGGAGGTACATGATTATGTCAGCCTAATCGCTCCTGATCGTGCTAGTGTGGTGAAGCTCTACAAAGGCAGCCTGCCTATCTTCGACAATTTCGACATCACTCGTCAGATTAAGTCGGGCTTCGGCAAGACAGTTTCGTACAAGCATGGAGCCTACCTCATTATCGAGCACACGGAAGCCCTTCATGTCGTGGATGTCAACAGTGGCAACCGTACTCGCAACTCCGAGAACCAAGAGGCGAATGCCCTCTCTGTCAATCTGGGTGCGGCGGAAGAACTGGCGCGTCAACTTAGGTTGCGCGACATGGGCGGCATCATCGTTGTGGACTTCATTGATATGAAGTTGGCTGAGGACCGTCAGAAACTTTATGAGCACATGTGCGAGTTGATGAAACGCGACCGTGCCCGCCACAACATCTTGCCCCTCAGTAAGTTCTGCCTGATGCAAATTACTCGTCAGAGGGTTCGTCCCGTAATGGATGTGGCAGTCGAGGAGGCTTGTCCAACGTGTCAGGGAACGGGTCAGATCAAGAGCAGTTTCCTCTTCCACAAGGTCTTGGAGGGCAAGATAAAGTTCCTCTATTACAGACTTGGCATGAAGCGTTTCACCCTTCATGTGCATCCTTATGTCGCTGCCTACTTGAACGAGGGACTTTTCAGCCTGCGTCGTAAGTGGCAACTCAGATACGGTTTGGGCGTCAAGGTCATTCCAAGTCAGAAACTTGCCTTCCTCCAGTATGAGTTCTACGACAAGGACGGGCAGGAAATTGACGTGAAGGAAGAAATCGAAATACGATGAAAAGGACCATTCTTTACCTGTTTGTTGCGTTTTTGGGGATAGTTCCATCTTCCTCTATGCAAGCCAAAAAGGTGCGAACTCTGCACCTTACATCTTATAATATACAGCATGGAGCAGGTCTCGACGGTAAGATTGACCACGCGAGACAAGCTCAAATCTTGCGTAAAGCACATGCCGATGTTGCTGCTATTCAAGAGGTTGACAGCGTGACAAAGCGAAATGGAGGCCTCTATTCTCTTGAGGAGATAGGCCGCGAGGCAAAGATGTTCAGTACTTTTGCCCCTGCTATCAATTTCCAAGGAGGCAAGTACGGCATCGGTATCCTCAGCAAGAAACAGCCTATAAGTGTTCATCGCATCCCTCTGCCAGGCAGAGAAGAACCACGAATGCTCTTGGTGGCTGAGTTCAGGCACTATGTTGTGGCTTGCACGCACCTCAGCCTGACCGATGAGGACCGCATGTCGAGCATCCCTCTTATTGTGGAAGAGGCACAAAGATGGACAAAGCCCTTCATCTTGATGGGCGACCTGAACGACGAACCTGGATCGCCTTTCTACAAGGAGATGCAGAAGCATTTCCTCTTCCTCAACCCGTCTTATGACAAGACATTTCCTGCCGATGAGCCCAACATCTGCATCGACCACGTGGCTCTCTTCATGCCAACGCCCGAAGCTACACTTTCCTTCTATCGCACTTGGGTAGGGGAGGAGACCTTTTCAGACCATCGTCCTTTGCACGCGAAGCTTGGTCTTTGGAAATGAACACTAATTGCACACTCCATTTCTTGCAGAGTGTCGCGGATTTTTCATACCTTTGTGGCGTCAAACCAATAAATGTGTTGTTATGAATAATCTGATTCTTGATGCTTGGCCCGTTTGGGGAATGGTGATTGCCATCATGTCTGTCGTGTATCTGCTTTGGCCGTCGAGACTTATGAAGAAGAGTGAATACGCGAAGTTCTTCCTCTGTTCCTTCAGTATTTACTGGCTTTTGATGCTCGCCTTGCACATTTATATAGGGGGCTTCCACCACGAGACTCCTTTGACGGGCACAATGTTTCTGGTCTGTTTCATTCCTTGGATGACCGTCACACACCTGTTCTGGCCTTTCAAAGAGACCAAGCGGAATCCGCAGTTCACCTTCTTTTCTGTGGCATTCACAAGCATTTCTATACTTCTTCTGGCTGTGGTATGGATACTTGTGCAGTTCAGCAATATGTGAAGAGACTGCTTCTTGCAGTCTTTCTTTGTTGCCAGACTGGCTGCTACGCTGATGTCTCATTTGCGGCGGACAGCAGTAGGGAAACCTCTGTTCCGACTTCCGTCTCCCAACTTTTACAGAAGCAAGAGGATAATTTCAGGGCATCTCAGCGCCGCGCTAACCGCTTTGTCGCAACAATCGTAGCCGTCCTAATTGCCCTCTTGCTCGTGTCGTTGGTATTCATCCTCCGTCTTGTTTTGCGTCAGAAGGATAACGAACTCGACCAACAAAAGCAGAACCTTTTCCGCAAAAAGAGTGCTCGTGGAATTTCCGTCTCGTCCGAAACGAAAGCTTTACAGAGGCGATGTGCGGTTTTGGAAGCACCTTCGGAAGACGAGTGGCAACAGTTCCAGAAGATGATTGACCGCCAATGTGATGGCTTTGCCCAACGTCTCTCGTCCGTCTGTAAACTCAGCCAGCAGGAGCTTCGCGTCTGTCTCCTCATTAAAGCACGTTTCAAACCCTCCGAAATCGCCATCCTGACGGTACACAGCAAGGAGGCAATAACCTCCACCCGTCGCCGTTTGTATAAGAAGATGACTGGCAAAGACGGAACGCCTGAAATGCTGGACGAACTCATACTCCACGTTTAGCTCCAAAACGTCACGTGTGTCATTCGCAAACGTCACGTTAGTAAATTGCAATCATCACGTTAGTAAATTGCAAACGTCACGTTAGTCATTTTGATTCGCGACTATAGACAGGAAAAGTTCATGGATTCGAGTATCGTCAGTTAGCTCAGGGTGGAAGGCTGTGACGAGCATGTTTCCCTGTCGGGCTGCAACGGCTTTGCCATCCACTCGGGCAAGGATTTCGACTTCCGGACCAGCCTCCTCAATATACGGAGCACGGATGAAAGTCATGGGAACGCGTCCGATGCCTTTGAAGTCGGCTTCCGTATTGAAACTTCCCAACTGCCTGCCGTAGGCGTTTCGGCGAGCCTTGATGTCCATCACGCCGAGGTGATTTCGGTCGAGCATAATGAGTCCTGCACAAGTTCCGAGTACTGGAAGCCCCTCAAGAATTGCCTGTCGGATAGGTTCGAAAAGCCCTTCGTCCCTCATGATCCGCATCATCGAAGTGCTCTCGCCACCAGGAACAATGAGGCCAGAAGCGTCTTCCCAATGCTCTCTTATTAGTGTTGTTTCAACCCCAAGCGACTTAAGCATCTGTTCATGCTCAGCAAAAGCTCCTTGAAGAGCAAGTATAGCAATCTTCATAACCTTGTAATTTTCCAATGGTCGATAGGGTTCTCCCCTTTGGGGGAGTTAGAGGGGGCCTTATTTCCCCCTCTCTGCCATAAGCAGTTGTATCTCGCTTTCGTTGATGCCCACCATTGCTTCGCCGAGGTCTTCGCTGAGTGAAGCCAAGACGGCAGGATTGTTGTAGTTCGTGACGGCCTTCACAATGGCTTGAGCCCTTTTCTCAGGATTGCCACTCTTGAAGATACCGCTTCCCACGAACACGCCTTCTGCTCCAAGCTGCATCATCAGGGCGGCATCGGCAGGCGTGGCCACACCTCCAGCAGCGAAGTTCACGACGGGTAGTTTGCCGTTCTCGTGAACGTATTGCACGAGGTCGAAAGGTACTCTCAGTTGTTTGGCAGCCTCGTAGAGTTCATCGTCATTAAGCGACACGAGCCGACGTATCTCGCTCTGCATCAGGCGCATATGGCGAACGGCCTGTATGATGTCGCCCGTTCCGGGTTCGCCCTTGGTGCGAATCATTGTGGCACCCTCGCTGATGCGTCTCAGCGCTTCGCCCAAGTCCTTTGCCCCACAGACGAAAGGCACCTTGAACTTGCGTTTGTCGATGTGATAGATGTCATCCGCTGGCGAAAGCACCTCGCTCTCGTCAATGTAGTCAATCTCGATGGCCTCGAGTATCTGCGCCTCCGCAAAGTGACCGATGCGGCACTTCGCCATTACTGGAATCGTCACAGCCTCCTGTATGCCTCTTATCATCTTCGGGTCGCTCATACGACTTACGCCCCCGGCAGCCCTGATGTCAGCGGGAATGCGTTCCAATGCCATTACTGCACAAGCCCCAGCATTTTCGGCGATACGAGCTTGTTCTGGGGTTGTTACGTCCATAATCACGCCGCCCTTCAGCATCTGTGCCAACTGGCGGTTAAGAGTAGTTCTGTCTTCCATTTTCTTTCTCCATTCTGATAAAACCACTGCAAAGGTAAGGCAAGAAAAAGGAACGGACAATCATCCGTTCCCATTTGGTAAAAAGAAACTCCGAGATTGG
The DNA here is from genome assembly GCA_902779315.1 of uncultured Bacteroidales bacterium. Taxonomy (GTDB): domain Bacteria; phylum Bacteroidota; class Bacteroidia; order Bacteroidales; family Bacteroidaceae; genus Physcousia. The sequence goes on from CACZBC010000027.1 coordinate 5,243, forward strand.
AAAAAGGTTGTTTGACGCTGACTATATTCGCTTGTAGAGACTGAATGGTAGGATTTTATTGATAACCGCGAGAACATGCCAGCGTTTGGTGATATAGACTTTTGACTTCTTACGGCGGATGGCGGTGCGGATTTGGCATGCGACCTTATCGACTGGCATTACCCAAAAGAGATTGTCACCTTTAGCCATTGCAGTATCAACAAGGCCAGGACGGACGTCAGTAACGATAATCTTGTTCCTAGCCTTAAATACTTTTTTGCGTAGGGCCTCCAAATAGTTGATTTGGTAGGCTTTCGTCGCACTATAGGCGGGTGCCATTGGTTCTCCGCGCAAACCTCCAGCCGATGTAATGGCCACAAGGTGACCGTGATTTTGCTGTTCAAAGAGATTGTAGAGTGTGTCAATGACGAAAGTCCAGCCTATTACATTGGTTTCAATTGTCAAGCGTTCAATAGTATAGTCAAGCGAAGGGTTAAGGTCTCCCGTGCCAGAGCAAATGATGGCAAGGTCGATGCTTCCAAGTTCTCTGTAAAGTAAACGGATTGCTTGCTCTATTTCGTCTTGTTTAGTGATGTCAGCTGTAGCAGCAAAGGTGTTTGATGGATATTGACGGCATAATTCGTCAAGCAGATGAGTCCTTCGGCCAACAATGGCGAGGCAGTTCCCATCCTTTGCGTAATCCTCGAAAAGAGCTTTGCCGATACCAGATGTGGCTCCGATTATGAGAATGTTCATTATTCTTTGATACAAAATTTGTTACTTATTGTTTCGGTACTCGCTGGGCGATGTTTTCTCTTGGGACTTGAAGAACTTGCAGAAGAGGGCCTGTGAGGAAAAGCCGAGGTGGTCGGCAATCTCCTGGATTGTGAGGCGGGTGGTGTCGAGGTATGTCTTGGCTTCGCTCATGATGTAGTCCGCAATGATTTGCTTGGGCGACTTGCCGACGACTCTGTCTGTAATCTGCGAGAGATAGCGCGTCGTGATGCACAGACGGTTGGCATAGAACTTGACATCGTGAGCTTCGGGATAATGCTGGGCAACGAGCGAGACGAAACTGTTGTATATGTCGATGGCGCGCCCACCTGTCTCATCGGGTTTCGCATAAACGACCTGTGAGTGGATGAAGTCGTGGGCGTTGCGAATGGCAGTCGGGACATCATCGCCCATTCCGAGTCGTGTAGTAATGGCGGCTGAGAGCGCTCCTGCAACACCATGTTTTTGCCAGCCCTCCGTATTATAAGAAGAGAAGAACTGCGTTTTGTTTTGACCATAGAGTAGGGCTGTGAGGCGACCTTTGATGTGACGGGCTCCGCGAAGCAACACCCATTCGGCTCCCATCTTGTGCAATCTTTTGGCTGCCTCAATCATGTCATCATCAGTCTTGATGTCGATGGCAAGCAACTTCTCCGCGTCTCTGCAACGGAGCATCAGGAGCAGGGCTTCGGGAACGAGATAGCGGGCAATGGTTCCGATGACATCATCATTGACCATTTGCCTGCCATCGGAATCAAAGATGCCAGGTGCAACGACGAGTCGTCGGCAGGCAATCACCTCATCGCGCAACAGCCGGACCGTCTTGCTGTCCGTCACAAGCCCGACCTTAATGGCTTTGGGGTGAAAGGTGGAGATGACTTCCTCGACCTGCTTCAATACTACTTCAGAAGGCAGGGCGTAATCTTCAACACAAGTTATTGCGGTTAGGGCGTGCCCTCCCAAGGCAGCAACAGTTTGAATATCGGCCCCGATGCCTGACTGACCAGTGCTATCGGAGCCGTTAATACTAAATATGTAAGGGATTGTCCTCACTTCTTTTTAGCAGGTGCTTTCTTTGCTGCAGGCTTTGCTTTTGGTTCAGCCTTTTTCTTTGGTTCAACTTTTTTAGCAGGTGTTTTCTTCGCAGCAGGCTTTGTTTTTGGCTCGGCCTTCTTGGCAGGAGCTTTCTTAGGAGTAGGTTTCTTCTCTGCTTTAGGAGCCTCTTCCTTAGGTGCTGGAGCCTCTTCTTCTGAGCCCAACTTCTTCAGGCGGGCACGGAGACGGCTTATCTCGTTGTCCTTGACGCTGAGTTCCTCGCCCATATTGGCAATCTGCGTGTAGAGGCTATTCAGTTCGTCGTTCTCGACGGAATCGGGGAACATGTCCTTGACGCGCTTGAGGAAGTCGCCGAGGATGTTCATATAGTTCGTGAATGCGTCGTACTCGCTGTCGTAGATGCCACGATTGGTGCCCATGCCATTGTTTTTGGTGGTCATGAAGCGGAAGTTGTCAGTTGCCTGCAAACGGTCCCAATCTTGCTGAATGCGGCGGTCGCGAGAAGCGAGGATGCGGCCCACAATGTTCTCATCGTAGAGTTTGTTGAAGGCTTCGCGCTGCATGCCATTTCCGAGCATACTGCTGGTGTCGCGCTCCTCGTCGTTCCAGCTGACAGGATAGATGACTTCGAGCGGGCTGACGGGCTTGTTCTTGGCCAATACTTCAGAAGGTGTGGCGAACTGAATGCCCATCTGTCCAGCCAGTTTCGGAAGGGCGCGGAGGAAGTCGAGGATGTGGCTGCCAAGCGGCTGATAATAGCCAAGAGCAGCGAGCTCCATCATGATGCCGACTACGTTTTCACCTTCGGGAAGACCTGCAATCCAGCTAAGCCATTTGTCTGCCATGAGTGGGTACTCCGACCAAGAGGCGTCGTTGAAGCGAAGTCCGATGTCGTCACTCAGCTTGTAGTCGCGCAAAATGAGCGACAGGCGAGAGTCTTGAGCGCAGGAATAGATGTAGTGGGGGCTCTTCCAACCAAGGATGTGCTTTGCGCCTTCCACCATCACGCCCTTGAAACCCATGTCTGCCACCATAGTTCCAATCTCGTCGTCGTAGATGAGCGAACTGTTGCGGAAGACTTTCGGGCTTTGTCCGAAGAGCTGTTTGATCTTCTTTGCCTGACGCTTTGTCTCGGCGATGAAGTTGTCGACATTGCCCAGAGAAGAGAGGCCGTGACTGTAAGGTTCTGCAAGGAACTCCACGCAACCCGTTGCAGCCAAACGGCCGAGGAGGTCGAGCATTTCTGGAGCATATTGTTCGATGAGTTCCAGGGAAACGCCACTAATGCTGAAAGCGACTTTGAAAGCCTTCCCGTTCTCGGCAATCATGTCGAGCATAGTCTGCAGGGCTGGCTTGTAGCTCTTCTCGAAGAGTTCGCTGATGACACGCTCGTTCTCGTAGTCATCGTAATAATAGTGGTCTGTACCAATGTCGAAGAAACGATAGCGCTTGAGATGAATCGGCTGGTGTATCTCGAAGTATAAGCAAATAGTTTTCATCTTTTCTATATTATTTATTATACATTATCTATTATATATTACGAACTGCATTGAGGTATTCCCCGTTGTCGAACCATCCACGACCTGTAAGCTGGTTGTAACACTCGCGGATGCGAAGCCCGACTTTCTCCCAAGTGATTTGGTCAACCTCCTTCATGCCCTCTTCTGCCAAGTAGTCGTGCAGAGCGTCGTACTGACAGATGCTGTAGATGGCGTCGGCCATTGCATCGATGTCCCAATAGTCGACCTTGATGACGTTGCGGAGTATCTCGCCACAGCCGCTCTGCTTCGATATGATGGAGGGGCATCCACACTGCATGGCTTCGAGAGGGGCGATACCAAATGGCTCGCTGACGGAGGGCATCACGAAGACGTCGCTATTCTTGTAGCATTCATAGACTTGCTTGCCGCGTTGGAAGCCAGGGAAGTGGCAGCGGTCAGCAATTCCGTAGCTGGCAGCCAATTCTATCATGGCGTTCATCATGTCGCCACTTCCTGCAAAGCAGAAACGGATGTTACGGCTACGCTCGAGCACCCTTTTAGCTGCTTCGAGGAAGTACTCCGGCCCTTTCTGCATCGTGATACGGCCAAGATATGTCACCACCTTCTCGCCTTTCTTCTTCTGAGGCACGATGGCTTGAATCTCCTCGCTAAGCGGATAGACGGCATTGTGCATGGCCACGCACTTGCGAGGGTCTTGGTGGTACTGATTGATGACGGTCTGGCGGGTCAGTTCGCTCACGCACATGATGCAATCTGCATGGTCCATACCGTTCTTCTCGATGCTATAAACAGTGGGGTTCACTTTGCCGCGAGAACGGTCGAAGTCTGTAGCGTGAACATGGATGCAGAGAGGTTTGCCGCTCACCATTTTGGCGTGAACGCCAGCGGGATAGGTCAGCCAGTCGTGAGCGTGAATGAGGTCGAAGTGCTCGCTTCTTGCCAGCACGCCTGCTATGATGGAGAAGTTGTTAATCTCCTCGTGCAGGTTGCCAGGATAGCCTCCTGCAAAGCCGATGCAACCCATGTCGTCGAGCCCTTGCAGGTAGTTGAAGTCGGCATAGAGGTGGTCGCGGAAGCGGTAGTAGTCCTCTGCTGTATGACCTACGAAGCGGTCCTTGATGTTGTCGTACCAGACATCTCGCCAAACGACGGGCACCTGACTCATGTTCACAATCTTGAGGAATTTCTCCTCTTTCCCTGTAGGCTTGGGCATACAGAAGGTTGTCTCAACATCTCCCTGCAGGCTCAAGCCCTTGGTGATGCCGTAACTTGCAACTGCAAGACCTCCGTATATCTTGGGAGGGAACTCCCATCCGAACATTAGAACTTTCATTACTGATTCTTATTTAAACGTGTTGAATCTCTCCATCTACTGCCGCATCAGAAAACGTATAGTGCCACGAAGGCAAACGTATAGTGTTACGATTGCAATCGTATAGTGTGTCGTTGGCGAACGTAACGTGCCTCGTTTTTGACAGGTCTGCGGATAGTCATGGGAATTAACTCGTCTTAGTTCTTTATATGATTCTTAATGTCATTCTTCATTGTACTTGTCGAGCAGTTTCACGATTCGCATGATGCCCGAAACATTCATGGCGAAACTGATGGCGCCTCGTCCGTGGAAAGGCGGATTGCCGTCGAAGAGTTCTGGAATCGTGCCGATGCAGTGGTAGAAGAGCTCCTCTTCGTAACCCACCAACAAGCGGTCCACATAGCTCAACTTGCTATACTTGAATATCTTCAGGCAAGCCTCCATGTAGAATGCTGCGAGCCAGGGCCAAGCGGTTCCCTGATGATAAGCGTAGTCGCGCTGAATTTGCGGACCCACATACATCGGATTGTAGCCGTGACTCTTTGGCGAAAGCGAACGCATTCCCTTCGGAGTGATGAGCTCTTTCGTGCAATAGTCGAGCACACTCTTCTGCTGAACTCTGTCGAGAGGCGAGTAGTCGAGCGCAATTGCGAAGACCATATTGGGGCGCACATCATAGTCGCGATAGCCGTCCACACAGTAGTCGCAAAGGTAGCCGTACTCGTTGAGGAACATCGGAGCGAAGTTCTTCTGGCAAAGTTGGGCAGCAGCCTCAAGTTGCTTGACGAACTTCTTGTCCTTCATGATGCGACAAACTTCAGCAGAGAACATCAAGGCGTTGTACCAAAGTGCATTTATCTCGACGATGAAGCCAGTTCTGGGCACGATGGGACGACCGCCGACAGAACTGTTCATCCAAGTGACAGCCTTGTCTCTGCCTTCGCAACTGACCAGTCCGTTCTTCTCGACATTGAAGTTGGGATGACCTCCAGCCCTGAGCCATTCCATGATGTCCCAAAGCAAGCGACCATACTTCTCGATACACTTCTCCATCGAGACGAAGTTCGCATATTGCTGGATGCACCAAACTGCCCAGAGCAAAACATCCGGATGCTCTATCTCAGTCACGCTGACAGTCAACTTCTTGCCTTCTATGAACTCGCGGATTGCCTTTTCGGCAGTCTTCATCACAGCCTCGAACTTGTCAGTCTCGTTGTTGGTCAAAGTCAGTCCAGGCAGAGAAACGAACATGTCGCGAGCCCTGCACTTGAACCAAGGATAGCCGGCCAAGACGTAGTCCTCGTGCTCGCGATGAACGATAAACTGATGAGCGCTATTGACGAGCGTATTATAGAAATTGTCGCGAGGCGTACGAACGCTCACTTCGAAGTCTGCAAGTTCAGCCAATGTGTTCGTGTCAATCTCTTCCAATCCGGCTGCAAAGACCACGCTCTCGCCTTTCTTGATATTGAACTCGAAGTAGCCAGGCACGTAAAGGTCTTCGTTCGAAGCATAGCCGCGTTCCTGCTCTTTCGGATATTCCAAACCACGATACCAGTCAGGACGGAACACGAACTCATTCTCCTTGTTGATTTGCATGAAGAGGGTGGGATAGCCCTTGTACATGCAAGTGGAGATGCCGTTCTGAACCACGTTGTAATTTCGATTTACCCCGGCATTCTCGTGTGTGAACTCGCGTACACTTCGGAAAGCAAGGAAGGGCTGCAAACGTAGCGTGGTTTCGCTATGAGCATCCACCAGCGTGTAGCGGATGATGACGCGGTTCTCGAAGTGCTGGAACATCATCTCGCGCTTCAGGATAACGCCTCCCACACGATAGATGGTCGTGGGGACTTGCAGGGAGTCGAACTCGCGGATGTACTTGTGTCCGCGAGGACTGAAGTTGTCTCCGTTGTATTTGTGAAGACCCAGGTTGAACTCGGCACCATGCTGAATGACTGTGGCGTCGAGGGATGACAGCAGAACGTGGTTTTCGTCGTCCAACTCAGGTACAGGCACTACCAGCAGACCGTGATACTTGCGCGTATTACAATCCACCAGCGTCGTGCAACTGTAGGCACCAGAGCGGTTCGAGCGAAGCACTTCCTTCGGCAACGACTCTGCCAAATTCGTCATCAACGTCTTATCGAAACGTAAATAACTCATGTAAAGTTTAGAGTTTAGTGTTTAAAGTTTATTGTTTGCATGTAAAATTACGGAATTTCCTTCAATCCTAAAAACTTTTGCAGGCCTTTTTCCTTGGGAAATTGCAAATAAAACGGCAAAAGATGTTGTTTAACACAAAATAGAGGGTTTGCTTTATGTCGAAAGTTCTCTTTTCTCTGGAAAAATGCTTTCTGTTTGTGAGTGTAGTGTCTTTTTATAAAATGTGTAGCATTTATTCACTGAAATGGTATCTTCATTCAGCAAAAGCCACCACAACCTCCTTTTTTTTCGCGCCTTTGTTGGTTTGAATAATAAAAATGGCTAAATTTGTAGCAAACTTGGTTAACTATGTTAGAAGAACTCAAACGGAAAGTATTCAAAGCGAACCTGGATTTGGTGAAGCAAGGCCTGGTCATTTTCACTTGGGGCAATGTGTCTGGCATTGACCGTGAAAAGGGCCTTGTTGTCATTAAACCTTCAGGTGTCGGCTACGATGTGATGAAGCCTGAAGATATGGTGGTGGTGGATCTTGAGACAGGGAAAGTGGTGGAGGGCGACCTCAATCCCAGTAGCGATACACCTACACATCTTATATTATATAAGGCGTTCCCCAACATTCAGGGCGTTGTCCATACGCACTCCACCTACGCTACAGCTTTTGCCCAAGCAGGGAAGGATATTCCCAATATAGGCACGACTCATGCTGACTATTTCTACAAAGACATTCCATGCACGCGAGACATGAGAAAGGAAGAAGTGGAAGGCCAGTATGAACTGGAGACAGGCAATGTGATTGTGGACGAGATTCTGAACATTCGCAAGATTAATCCCGACCATACACCAGCTGTGTTGGTGAAGAATCATGGGCCTTTCTCATGGGGGACAAGTCCAGACAATGCAGTCTATAACGCCAAAGTTATGGAAGAGTGTGCAAGGATGGCGTTTATCTCTTTGACACTTAATCCTCAGACAACTATGAATCCTCTGCTCGTCGAGAAGCACTATATGCGCAAGCACGGACCTAATGCTTATTATGGGCAGAAAGGGCAGAAACATTAATCAATATACATAACAACTAAACCATACAAACATGAAAGCATTTGAAAATTATGAGATTTGGTGGGTGACTGGTGCGCAGTTGCTCTATGGAGGCGACGCAGTTGTCGCAGTTGACGGACATTCAAAAGAGATGGTCGAGGGTTTGAACGCCTCAGGCAACATCCCTGTGAAGATTGTATATAAGGGCACAGCCAACAGTTCGAAGGAAGTAGAGCAAGTGATGCTGGCTGCCAACAACGACGAGAAGTGTGTGGGCATCATTACTTGGATGCACACTTTCTCACCAGCAAAGATGTGGATTAAGGGGCTGCAGCAGTTGCAGAAGCCTCTGCTCCACTTCCACACGCAATATAACGCAGAGATTCCTTGGAGCGAAATCGACATGGACTTCATGAACCTGAACCAGAGCGCTCATGGCGACATCGAGTTCGGACACATCTGTACTCGCATGCGAATCCAGCGCAAAGTGGTTTGTGGCTATTGGAAGGACGAGAAGGCTCAGAAGCAGATTGCAGTCTGGGCTCGTGTGGCAGCAGGTGTAGCCGATGCAAAGAATGTGCGTTGCCTCATGTTTGGAATGAACATGAACAATGTGGCTGTGACTGATGGCGACCGTGTAGAGTTCGAGCAGCGCTTAGGCTATCATGTTGACTACTATCCCGTTTCCTCTCTTATGGAATACTACAAGAAGGTGACGGACGCTGAGGCAGATGCCCTTGTTGAGGAGTACAAGAAACTTTATACAATCAAGATTGATGAGAGCGGCGAGCAGGTTTATTGGGAAAAGGTGAAGAACAGCGCAAAGGCTGAGATAGCTCTTCGCCGTGTCCTGAAGGATGAGGGCGCGACGGCCTTCACCACAAACTTTGATGATCTTGGCGACGCCAACATAGATGCTCCTGATTTCTGCGGCTTCGACCAGATTCCTGGCCTTGCTTCACAACGCTTGATGCAGGAAGGTTACGGCTTTGGCGCAGAAGGTGACTGGAAGACAGCCTGCCTCTTCCGCACGCTTTGGGTCATCCAGCAGGGAATGCCTACGGGTTGCTCGTTCCTCGAGGACTACACCCTCAACTTTGCTGGTGACCGCTCTTCTTGCCTCCAGAGCCACATGCTCGAGATTTGTCCGCTGATTGCAAGCGACAAGCCCAAGCTGGAGGTTCACTTCCTCGGCATCGGCATCCGCAAACAGCAGACAGCTCGCCTCGTCTTCACTTCGAAGACAGGTCGTGGCATCAAGGCAACTGTGGTGGACCTCGGCAACCGCTTCCGTCTCATCTCTCAGGAAGTGGAGTGCATCGAGCCCAAGCCCATGCCTAAATTGCCTGTAGCAAGTGCTCTCTGGATTCCTCAGCCCACATTCGAGATAGGTGCTGCAGCTTGGATTCTTGCAGGCGGAACACACCACAGTGCCTTCTCCTATGACATCACAGAGGATTATTGGGAGGACTTCGCAGAGATGACTGGCATAGAATATGTGAAGATTAATAAGGACACCAACATCGCCGAGTTCAAGCAAACACTCCGTAATGGCGAGGTGTACTATATGTTGAACAAGTCGCTGAAGTAATATGAATGCTAAGCAGACAATAGAAGCAGGTAAAGCCATTCTTGGCATCGAGTTTGGCTCTACTCGCATAAAGGCAGTCCTGATCGATGAGGACAACAAGCCTATAGCACAAGGTGCATTCGAGTGGGAGAATCAGTTGGCAGATGGTCTGTGGACTTATTCCATTGACCTCATCTGGAAAGGTCTGCAAGATTGTTACATCGACCTTCGGAGGGATGTTCTGCAGCAGTATGGTTGCGAGATAGAGAACTTGTCTGCCATTGGCTTCTCGGCTATGATGCATGGCTATATGGCTTTCAACGAGAAACAGGAGATCCTTGTGCCCTTCCGCACTTGGCGCAACACCAATACGGGCAAAGCCGCAGCCGAGCTGAGCAAGCTCTTCAACTATAACATTCCTTTGCGCTGGAGCATCTCGCACCTCTACCAATGCATCCTCAATGGTGAAAAGCATGTCCCCAGCATCAAGTACCTTACTACACTCGCTGGTTATGTCCATTGGCAACTGACTGGGAGGTTTGTGCTTGGTGTAGGAGATGCATCGGGCATGATACCTGTTGATCCAGCCACAAAGACCTATGATGCCGAAATGGTCAGGAAGTTCGATGAACTTATTGCTCCTAAAGGCTTCTCCTGGAAGTTGTTGGACATTCTTCCAAAGTCGCTTAGTGCAGGCGAGGATGCTGGATGCCTGACACCAGAAGGAGCAAAGTTGCTTGATGTCTCAGGCCACTTGAAGCCAGGCGTTCCCCTCTGTCCCCCAGAAGGTGATGCAGGCACAGGTATGGTGGCCACTAATGCGGTGAAGCAGCGTACAGGCAATGTCTCTGCAGGTACTTCTTCTTTCTCTATGATTGTTTTGGAGAAGCCGCTGAGCAAGCCATATGAGCCCATCGACCTGGTGACAACGCCTGATGGCTCTTTGGTGGCAATGGTGCATTGCAACAACTGCACCTCCGACATCAACGCTTGGGTAAGCCTCTTCAAGGAGTACCAGCAGATGCTTGGCGTGCCTGTCGATATGGGTGAGATTTACAGCAAGCTTTTCAACAAGGCGCTTGAAGGAGATGCTGATTGCGGCGGATTGATGGCCTTCAATTATGTCAGCGGTGAGCCTGTGACGGGCTTGGCAGAAGGTCGTCCACTCTTTGTTCGCTCAGCTACAGACAAGTTCAACCTTGCCAACCTCATGCGTGCCCAACTCTATGGTGCCATTGGTGTGCTGAAGATTGGTAACGACATCCTGCTTAAGGAGGAGAATGTGAAGGTGGACCGCATCACAGGTCACGGAGGCTACTTCAAGACTGCAGGTGCAGGTCAGCGCGTACTGGCGGCTGCCCTCAACTCGCCCATCTCCGTCATGGAGACTGCAGGTGAAGGTGGTGCTTGGGGCATTGCTCTGCTGGCAGGCTACCTTATTAATAATAAGGGAAAGAGTTTGGCAGACTACCTCGAGGAAGATGTCTTCGCTGGCAATACGGGCACCTCAGTTGCTCCAACGGCTGAGGATGTGGCTGGTTTCGAGAAGTATATCGAGAACTACAAGAAGTGTCTGCCCATTGAGCATGCGGCAGTGGAATGCAAGTAAACCCCTAAATATATCTTTGTGCTGAAAACGGCAGAACTATGATAAAGAAAGAAGATGTGCTTGCGAAGTTGCCCGATTTGGATGGGGCTCTTTCGCCGGAGGAGCGCGAACTGATTCTCAGTAAGATGCAGGTGCGTTCCTACCGTAAGAATGAAACTATCTATCAGGAGGGCGATATTCCCAGTCACTTGCTTTGCCTTATCAGCGGCAAGGTGAAAATCTACAAGGATGGTGTGGGTGGCAGATCGCAGATTGTCAGGGTGGCCGATGCGGTGGAGTATTTTGGCTATCGTGCTGCTTTCTCAGATGAGAACTATGTGACGGCTGCCGCTGCTTTCGAGTCTTCCGTCATCGCCACCATTCCCATTGGCCTGATTCGTCAGCTCATCATGCGCAATCCTCAACTGGCTTGGTTCTTTGTCAGAAGACTGGCAATTGCCTTGGGCAAGAGCGATGCAAGGACGGTCAACCTCACCCAGAAGCACATTCGCGGTCGTTTGGCTGAGAGCATCCTGTTCCTGAAAGAGAGCTACGGCACAGAGGATGACGGCAAGACACTGAGCGTTTATCCCAGTCGCGAGGATATGGCGAACCTGAGCAATATGACGACCAGCAATGCCATTCGCACCCTGAGCGCTTTTGCTCAGGAGGGTCTCATCGCTTTGGAAGGTCGCAGGATAAAGATGCTCGACGAGGCGGCTTTGCAGAAGATTTCGAGAATGGGATGATGAAACGCTGCGCATTTCTTTTGCTGCTTTTGGCGGTTTGCTTGGGCAGTTTTGCTGAGGTCAGGAAGATTGTCGGAACGGCTGGAGATAAGGCTGTGAAGGCTTATCTGAAGAAGATTCCGCAGCAGGCTGAGGGCTTCTACCTGAAGGTTACGCCAAAGGAAACAGTTGTGGCTGGCAGGGATGAGAGCGGACTCTTTTATGGCCTGCAAGCCGCAGAAGACATTCAAAAATCACAGATTCAAAAATCCAAATATAAAGAGGTCAATCTCTTGGATGAGGAGGGGACTTCTTTCGAGATTCGCGACTGGCCGAGTGTGGCTTGCAGAGGTGTGATAGAGGGCTTTTATGGCAATCCTTGGAGCCATCAGGACCGCCTTCGTCAGTTCGAGTTCTATGGGAAGCATAGGCTCAACATCTATGTCTATGGGCCTAAGGACGACCCCTATCATCGGGCACATTGGCGAGACCCTTATCCCGAGGCTGAGGCTGCGAAACTGAAGGAACTCGTCGAGGCGGCTCACAAGAACAGGGTGCAGTTCGTCTGGGCCATTCATCCTGGCGGCGACATCAAGTGGAACAAGCAGGACAGCCTGGCAGTGGTGAACAAACTGAGCCTGATGTATGGGCTTGGCATCCGAACTTTCGCAGTCTTCTTTGATGACATTGGCGGCGAGGGTGCAAGGGCAGAGAAGCAGGCTGGCTTGATGAACTACCTGACCGACAATTTTGTCAGCAAGCACAAAGATGTGGAGCCGCTCATCATCTGCCCTACGCAGTACAACAAGGCGTGGAGTGGCGGTGACTATCTCTCCATTCTTGGCACACAGATGTATCCGGAGGTGCGCATCATGTGGACGGGCAACAGTGTGGTCGATATGATAGAGCGCGACGACATGGAATGGATAAATGCGCAAATCAAGCGCAAGGCTTTCATATGGCTCAACTATCCTGTCAACGACTATTGCCAGAGCCGTTTGCTCATGGGCAAGACCTATGGTAACGGACTCGACATCGCCGACCTTGTGTCGGGCTTCTGCAGCAACCCGATGGAGTATGCCGAGGCGTCCAAAGTCTCGCTTTACAGCATCGCCGACTACTGCTGGAACATGCCTGCCTATGATGCGGAGAAGTCTTGGGAGAATGCCATCGCCGAGTTGATGCCTACGAGCAAAGAGGCTTTCCGTCTCTTCTGCGACAACAATGTCGACCTTGGCAAGACAGCTCACGGATTGCGTCGCGAGGGTGAGAGCTCTGGTTGGGGAAAGGTTCCGAATGACCATTATTTCAGAGCCCTTGTGACTGAGGCCGATGCCCTGCTTGCCGACAGTATTTCCCAGCCGGAAATGTTGCGGGAGATAAAGCCATGGGTGGAAACGATGCGACTGCTTGGCCAGAGTGGCCTGCAAGTCTTTTATATGCAGAGAGCCCTGCAGCAGAAGGATTCCATTGGCTTCGTGGCTCATTATCGTGCCTTGCAGAAACTGGAAGAGAAGCAGAAGGGCATTGTCAGCCGCGACTATGAGGGTTCTGTCGTCAAGGCAAAGCCTGTTGTGAGCGGTACGGTCGTGACGCCTTGGGTGAAAGCAATGACTGTCCAACTTGTCAAGGACTATAAACACCTTTATAGCTATGGTCTGGAGTTCTTCCCCCAGCAAGCCGTCGAAGACGGGCGATACTACATAATGTACGAGGGCAAATTCCTGACTGATGTGAATGCTTCGCCCGATAGGGATGGCGACTTCCCTGTCTTTGTGGCTGAGGCCGATACTGTCAATCCGCAACGCCAGCTCTGGAACATCGAGTTCGTGCCTGAGACAGAGCGCTTCAAGATAACGAATGCTCAGGACGGGCGTTACATCAACGAACTCGGCTCCTTCTGGGCGAACAAGAACACGAAGCCCTACAATGCGGAGTGGAACACCTACATCTTCACCAAGACGCCCGAGGGCTATACCATCCAATGCGCAGGCCGGGCTTCTGGCAACTGGTTTGTTGAAGATGACCGCATCAAGAACGGCAAGCAGTCGAGTGTGTTCAAAATCAAAGCTCCATGATAAGATTCCGATTTCTTTTTCTCTTCCTTCTGGCCTTTGTTTCGGCTCAGGCGCAGGATTATAAGCGTGTTCGTCATCTGTGGCTCGACAGCCTGCGGGCAGCGACAGCCAACGTCGTCCGCGACAGTATCATCCGTCAGGATGGGGACAGTATGAAGCTTTGGTGGGCTGTCTATGGCGAGAAGCCTGCTGACGGGCGAAGCCTCTGGATCAGCTTGCACGGTGGAGGCGGGACGACACCCGAGGTCAACGACCAGCAATGGCGCAACCAGATGCGTCTCTATCGTCCCAGCGAAGGTGTCTATGTGGCGCCCCGTTCTCCGCTGGAGGCTTGGGATATGTGGTGCCAGCAGCCCATCGACAGTATGTATCGCGTCCTCATCCGCACGATGATTGCCCACTTCGATGTCAATCCGGATAAGGTTTACATCCTTGGCTATTCGGCTGGCGGAGACGGTGTGTGGCGAGTGGCTCCGCGCATGGCCGACCATTGGGCTGCGGCGAGCATGATGGCTGGGCATCCTGGCGATGTCAGGCTGGAGAACCTGCTGAACACACCTTTCATGATTTGGTGTGGCGCCCTCGATGCTGCCTACAATCGCAACCGGCTCGATCGTGAGCGTGGCCTGCAGATGGACTCCTTGCAGCAGGCCTGTCCTGACGGCTATATCCACGAGACGCACATCATGGAGGACAAGGGACACTGGATGGACCGCGAAGATGCAGCGGCTCTGCCCTGGATGGCTCAGTATCGTCGAAAGGCATGGCCTAAGCACATCATCTGGCAGCAGGAAGCTGTGCTGCGCCCGACCTTCTACTGGCTTTCGGCTCCTCGCCATGAACTGAAGCGCGGCATGAGAGTAGATGCAGAGGTCGAGAAGAATACCATCAACATCACCCGCTGCGACTACTCCGAGCTGACTTTGTACTTGAGCGATGAACTGGTGAACCTGCGGAAGCCCGTCACCATCAGGCTCCGTGGCAGGAAAGTCTTCAAGGGCAGAGTCAAACCCAGCGAGGAAGTCTATCGCGAGACGCTCCACCTTCGTCAGGATCCTCGTTTCGCTGCGCCCTGTCGCATTACGGTCAGGTAAGTTTTCAGTAAGTCAAATTTTCTTTCTTGGGGATAGGGATGCGCCGCTGCATGTCCCTATTTATATATAGTGGTGAGTAAGCAAACTTAACGTGCTTAGTTGGGCAACTTAACGTTTTTAGTTGAGCAACTTGGCGTGCTGCGTTGGCCACCGCAACGTGTCGCGTTTAACTTCTCGGCATGGTGTGTTTTCATTCATAGTACAAAGGTACGAGATTATTCCGACACCACCAAATTTCGGCACCTCAATTGGGCCGATTTTCAGCAGGAATTTGAGCGATTTTCAGCAAGGAGGAGGGGAGCGATGTTGCATGTTGCATAATTGTGCAACAAAAAAAAGGGACACAACCCTGTTTTATTTGGTCAATTATATATATAATTATATATATAATTGAATTTCTTCTCTGAGTTATTGTGTCATTGTTTCAAGCATCAGATACATGCAACAATGCAACCAGAAATCTTGATTATCTTGTCTTTTCCTGAAAAGGTTGACTCGTTTAGGCCTTGTTTGGGGCGACATTACAAAAATCGCCCATTTCATCGGAGATTTTGGCGCTTGGGGGGGTACTTATTTGCGCCGTTTGCTGGGGGCGAAGAAGGAGTGGATGCCCGAAAATACGCCCGAACAGAAGCGGAAACCGCGGTAAATGACGAGACCGTTGATGAGCAGACGGGCTATTTTCTGCACTCTGTCGGCTGTTTGGGGCACTTTTCCTCTCGTCAGGTAGCTGACATTGTCCGTCATTTGCGTGCGGGAAGTCTGCAGTTTCTTCTTGATTCTGCGTTTCTTTTGCTGCAAAGCGGCAAGCACATCGGGGGAATTCACAATACTGTTCATACTTCTTCCTCCTCTTCTTCGTCCTCACCTACGAACAATTTGGCCACAAACCTGGCTACGGGCTGCACAATCCACCGTTTGCGGCAGAGCAGAATAATGATGATGAAGAGCAGCAGGACTCCGCCCATGATGCTGAAACTCCATGCTCCTCCAACGAATTTCGCCAGCCACAGGGCAAAGGCTATCACAAAGAAGAAAAGGGCTGCAAGGGCGAGTATCAGGCACACAGCGGCAGTGGCCACTGCAGAGAGGAGCACGCTCAACTTCTCTGCAGAGTCCAACTTCAGATACTCTTTCTGCAACTCCAGATAGCTCTTTGCTTCCGTCCAGAGCGATTGAATGCTGCTGCTATAGCTCATAGTCCGCCTGAATGTTATTCATTGACCATTTGTGTCACTCCCCTTTGCGGGAGCGGGCGGGGGATTCTAATCCTCGTCCTTGGTGGCAGCCTGCAACTCTTCGGCAATCTCGTCGACCAGGTCGGACATCTCCTGACGGTTGAGCTTGATGCCGCGCTTGCGCAGAGCCTCTGCGATTTTTTCGCGAAGGTCGCTTCCCTTTTCAGGTGCGAAAAGCAAACCGCAGGCAGCACCTACGACTGCTCCGCCTATGAAGGTTACCAGAAAATCCAATGCTTTCATTGTTGTACTCCTTTCTTTGTTTTAGGGTTGTTTTGTATGTTTCTGCCTACAAATATAGCGTTTTTGGCATTCAAGTGGCACAAAAATGCAAAAAAATGTTGAAAAGAAGGCTTTTTCCGCCTTATTTGTTGTGTTTTAGTGTAAAAAGTAGTACCTTTGCGAGGTAAAATAAAGAAAAAGAAAACCCAAAACATATTTAAAACAACTTATGAAAAAGATTCTTTATGTTTGCGCTACTGTCTGCGCTGTGTTCATGATGTCTTCTTGCAAGAGCAAGGAAAGTGCCTACAAGAAAGCTTACGAGAAAGCAAAGGCTCAGCAGACTCAGACTGTGACTCCTGCCACCACCACTCCTGTTCAGCAGGTAACAACTCAGACCGTGACTCCCGTCACCACCACTCCTGTGACAGATTACAGCAACGTGCAGGTTCGCAACGAGAGCGTTACATTCGTAGAGGGCAGCCCTCTGAAGCAGTACGGCGTAGTCGTGGCATCTGTTACCATCAAGAGCAACGGCGTGGCTCTCATGCAAAAGCTTGCCGGTCAGGGCTACAACAGCTGCGTGGCTCAGGCACTGGTGAACGGCCAGACCTTCTACCGCGTCGTCGCATGCAGCTTCGACACCAAGCCAGAAGCCGCACAGAAGCGCGACCAGCTCGAGGGACAGTATCCCGGTGCTTGGTTGCTCTATAAGAAATAAGAAGCAACGGCTCTGCCCCTAATAATATATAAATAATGTGGGAAGAGTACTTGCAATAGACTATGGGGTCCGTCGTACAGGTTTGGCTGTGACGGACCCTTTGCAGATTATTCCAGGGGGACTGACCACCGTCGAGACGCCTAAACTGCTGGCATTCCTGAAGGACTACCTCCAGAGGGAACAGGTGGAACGCTTCGTGATCGGCCTGCCCAAACAGACTAACGGACGGGACAGCGACAATCTGCCCAGGGTGAGGGCCTTCGTGGAGCAGTTGCAGAAGGCATTCCCTGCAGTGCCCGTCGACATGTGGGACGAACGCTACACCAGCGTCCTGGCCCAGCAAACCATCCTGCAGAGCGGCATTGGCAAGATGGCCCGCCGAAACAAAGCACTCGTGGACGAAGTGAGTGCCACAATCATCCTGCAAGGGTGGATGGAACGAAAAATATGATACTACCAATATACACATTCGGTCAGCCCGTGCTCCGTCAGGAGGCTGAGGAAATAGACAAGGACTATCCAGAGTTGGAGCAACTCATAAGGAATATGTACGAAACCCTCGAACGCAGCGAGGGCATCGGCTTGGCAGCGCCGCAAATAGGTCTGCCCATCAGGCTCGTCGTCATCAATCTCGATGTCATCAGCGACGACCTTCCCGAGTACAAAGGTTACATCAGGACCTTCATCAATCCCTATATTGAGGAGTATGATGAGACAGAACAAGATGTGATGGAGGAAGGCTGTCTCAGTCTGCCAGGCATTCACGAAAAAGTGAAGCGCCCCACCCGCATTCGCGTCACCTATCAGGACGAGCAGTTCCAGGAGCACGATGAATGGGTGACAGGCTATTTGGCCCGCGTCATGCAGCATGAGTTCGACCACCTCGATGGCATAGTCTTTACGGACCATCTGAAAGGCCTTCGCCGCCAACTCACCAACCCCAAACTCCAGGACATCAGGAAAGGCAAGTTCTCCTGCAACTATAAGGTGAAAGTGAAAAGATAGACTATTGAAGAGGCTCCTGTCCATAATCTTCTTAGTGTTGTCGAGTCTCTCTCTCCTGGCCCAGATCAACACAGACCGCGTCCTCTTGATGGGACGCAATGCTTTGTACTATGAGGACTATGTGCTTGCCATCCAACGCTTCAATATGGTCATCAATGCCAAGCCCTGGCTGGGAGAGCCCTATTTCTACAGAGCTTTGGCAAAATATTACCTCGAGGACTATCAGGGAGCGGAAATCGATTGCAACAACGCTGTAGAACGCAATCCCTATGCCCTCAACCATTATGTTCTGCGAGCCCTCTGCCGCATCAACCAGAACCGCTATGCTTTGGCCGAAGAGGACTACCAGAAGGCCATCTCCATCAATCCCCTCGACCACAACTCGTGGCACAATATCGTCCTCTGTCAGATAGAGTTGAAGGAGTACGAGCGGGCCGATTCATCGCTCGATGTGATGCTTCACCATTGGGGGAAAGAGACAGAGCAATATACAATGAAAGCTCAAGTCTCCTTGCTTCGGACTGATACCGTTCAGGCAGAGAAGTGGACAGACAGAGCCCTTGAACTTGATGATTATGATGGCAGAGCCTGGAGCCTGAAGGCAATGTTCCAGGCGGGTTGCAAGGAATACAAGGAGGCAGAGGCTTCGCTCGACAAAGCCATCATGCAAATGCCGCGAATGGCTGGACTCTATGTCAATCGGGCTTTGGCGCGTTACAATCAGGACAACCTCAGGGGAGCTATGTCCGACTATGATGCCTGCCTCGACCTGGAGCCTCGCAACTACCTTGCCCACTACAATCGCGGCTTGCTTCGTGCCCAAGTGGGTGAGGACAACCTCGCCATCGAGGACTTCAACTTCGTGCTCGAACTCGAGCCGGACAATACCATTGCACTTTACAATCGTGCCCTCTTGCTCGACAACATAGGCGACTACAAAGGTGCCATTCGCGACATCAGTGCCGTCATCAAAGACTATCCGGAGTTCTGGGACGGCTATCGTCAGCGAGCTGCCATAAAGCGAAAGATTGGCGATGTAAATGGTGCAGAAAGGGATGAGTTCAAGGTGCTGCAAGCCCGGCTGGATGCGGCAGCAGGCAAGAAACATCCAGTCCGCACCCGAAAGAAGAGCGAACATAACATAGAGGACTATGCAGCCCTTGTCGAAGAGGACGAACACGAGGAAGAGAACGAATATGTCAGCGAGTATCGCGGCAAAGTCCAGAATCGCCAGACAGAACTGCGGCCAGGCCCCATCTATTCGCTTACATACTACAGAAAACTCTCTGAAACAAACACTTACGTTGCTTATCTGCAGGAACTGGAGACACTCAACAATCGCCATCTGCTACCCCTGCAACTCTATCTGACGGACAGCGAAGCCCCAATGACAGCGAAGCAGACAGAAGCCCATCAAGCTTCCATCTCCAGCCTCTCTGAAGAACTAGACAAGAAGCCTAACGATAAAGACTTGCTCTTGCGTCGAGCCCTTGACTATTATCACATCCGCGACTTTGAGAATGCAGTTGCCGATATGGATGCCCTCATTCTGGAGAATGGGCCTGAGCCGATGGCACTCATCTTGCGTGCACAGTGTCGATTTGCGCAACTCGAAGTGTCGCGAACCACAGCAAATGCTTCCGACCTTCGCCTCGGCTACTTGATGGTTGTCCAGGACTACAACAAGGCTTCCGACATCTTACCAGACGCTCCCTTCCTGTATTACAACATCGGTTGTGTTCAGGTTCAACTGGCAGACTATTTGGCCGCGCAGAAATCCTTCAGCCATGCAATCGAACTGGATTCACACTTCCCCAATGCTTATTACGGAAGAGGTGTCGCCTACATTCTTGGCGGTCAGACAGAGCAAGGATTGAGCGACCTCTCGCAAGCAGGTGAGTTGGGACTTTATACTGCCTACAATCTCATCAAGAAGTACTCGCAGACAAAGAAATAAACCTATAGGAGGAACAGACATGAAAACACGATTCTCTATCATTGTGCTGCTGGCGTGGCTTAGTTTGCCACTTGCCTCGCAAACCGTTCAGAAGAATGCCGATGTGGCAAAGGACACACTGCATGTCATCGGACATTCACACATGGATATGAACTGGCTCTGGACACTTTCGGAGACAGAGAAGATGGCTCATGACAATCTCCGTCAGGCCGTGGCTTTCATGGAAGAGTATCCCGACTACCATCTGTTGCAGAGCGAGGCCGTAGTGTATAAGATGGTCGAGGAGCAAGACCCTGAACTCTTCAGCAAGGTGAAGAAATATGTCAAGGAAGGACGCTTCGAACCAGTTGGCGGCATGTGGGTTGAAAGCGACCAGCAGATGCCTTCTGGCGAGGCTCTCACGCGCTCGTTCCTCTTGGGGCAGCGTTATTTCCAATCTCGCTTTGGCCGTATGGCGCGAGTGGGTTGGCTGCCTGATGACTTCGGCCACCAGTCGCAACTGCCTCAAATGCTGCGCCAATGTGGAATGAACTATTTCGGGCTGATGCGCACTGCCCCGCATACAGGTGCATTCTGGTGGGAAGGTGCCGATGGGTCTCGTGTGCTGGCCTTTAGCACAGGAAGCTATAATGGAGACATCAACGAAGGGTTGCGCGACCGCTTGCAGGCCTTTCCCGTCGATGGGCATCGCTCTTTCTGCCCTACAGGCGAGGGCGATCATGGCGGAGGCCCCACACGACTGAATATAGAGCGGACACATGAGTTGGATGCTCGGCCAGACTATCCCAGCGTTCGCTTCACTACTGCAGAAGCCTTCTTCAAGATGGCCGAGAAGGAAGCCCTCGAGAGGCCTACTCACAAGGGTGAGATGGGATATGTTTTTGAAGGCTGTTACAGCAATGTGGCCGAGATAAAAGAGTTCAACCGCAAATGTGAGAATGTCTTGTATGAGGATGAGTACTTGCAGTCGCTCAACTGGATGCGAGGTGGCAAGTACCCTGCTGAGAAGTTGACCAAGCTTTGGGAGGGAGTGGCCTTCAATCAGTTCCACGACATCCTGCCAGGCTCGGCTATCTATGAGTCTAACCGCGAGAGTGTGGGCCGATACAACGACATATTCCATTCAGCAAGCCAAGACCGCGATTATGCCTTCCGCGCTTATGTGGACAATATTCCCTTCCTGTCTGGTGCGGGACAACCCATTGTGGCCTTCAATTTCCTGCCTTATCAGCATCGTGCTTTGGTCGAGGCCGAAGTCTTCTCGTACGATCTGCCCATGACTACAAGTTTTCATGGATGGGGTAACTTTGACGCCTTCCGCACCATTTTCCCTCGCGATGGACTGAAGACAACAGTGCTGGTGCGCGATACTGAGGGTAAGACCTATCCTGCCCAGATAGTTTGGGGCAAGCGCTTCCCGCCAGGATGGCGCTGGAAGGTGGAGTTTGTCTGTGATGACATTCCTGCTGGCGGCTACAAGACTTTCTATGTTGACCCCTCGCAGAAGGGTACGCTCGAAGAGGATATTCCCTTCAATGACAATACTTTCGAGACGGACTACTACCGCATCAAGATAGACCCGCAGACGGGAAATATTGTTTCGCTCATAGACAAAGCAACAGGAAAGGACTTTGTGACCACAGGCAAGCAACTGAACACCCTGCGTATGTATACCGAGATGAAGGGCGGTGAGATGAAGTCATGGACTATCAACCGCAGTACCAGTCGAGGTGACATCACCACCACTACGGGCAAAGCCAGCGTTGAGAATGGTCCTGTGCGTGCCAAGATTGAGGCGAACTTCACTTGGGGCAACTCCCGCTTCAGGGTGCTGACCTATATCTATCGCTCTCTGCCACGCATTGACTACGACATTGATGTCCGCTGGATGGAATATGGCACAGCCGAGAAGGATTCACCCATGCTGCGAGCCGTATTCCCCATCAATATGCCCAACTCAACTTTCTGGAACGATGTGGCCTTCAATGTGGTGGAGCGTCCCCATGATGGCATGCTGGCGGGACAACCCACTCCTGTTTGGCTCCAGAACCGCGAAGACCCGGGAACGGTGGAACGCGAGGACGGACAAGAGGTGGCTGCACAGAAATGGGTGGATGTGTCGGATGGTAATGTAGGCTTTGCGCTCTTGAATCGCTCTAAATACGGGCATTGCTTTAATGATGGGGAACTTCGCATGACTTTGCTTCGTTCCGCTGGTGATCCTGATGAGTTCCCAAATCTGGGTAAGTTCAATATCCAGTATTCCATTATGCCTCATAGTGGTGAATGGACAAATGGCGTTATGCTGGCAGGTCTTGATTACAATCTGCCTGTCTATACTGCCGAACCGCTCTCCACTTCGCTTAAGAAGAAAGGTGCCAATCTTCCTGCCGAACAGCAACTTGTTTCTATTGACAAACCAAATGTTTTGCTTTCCACTATCAAGAAAGCCGAGGACAGCAATGAACTGGTTGTTCGCCTATGTGAGATGACGGGTAATGAGACTCCCATCCGTCTGACGCTTCCTCGCAATGTATTGGGCGCTAGACGCATCACTTTGCTGGAGTATCCCATGAACGGCGTGGAAAAGCCCCGATGCAGCAGTAATGGTGTGGAGGTCACGTTGAAGCCTCATGAGATTGTGACTTTGGCTGTGAAATTAAGATGAAACTGTCTTCGAGATGAACAGATACAGGAAAACAGTATGGGTGTTTCTTGCCGTCCTGCTATTCATTACCACTAGCAAAACTTATGCCTGCACATCGTTTATTGTCTCAGGAAAGGCTACCAAAGACGGACGTCCACTCATTTTCAAGAATCGTGATACGGGTGAAGTGAACAATGTTGTGGTTGTCGCGCAAGGTGAGCGATACCGTTACATGGGTATCACAGCGTTTTGGGACAAAAAGCCTGCTGAAATCTGGGGTGGACATAATGAGGCAGGCTTTGCCATCATCAATACTGCGGCATACAACATGAACGGCTGCGAAGGTAAGGATACGGATAGCGATGGAAATCTGATGCGCCGTGCATTGGAGATTTGTCGCACCTTGGCTGACTTTGAGCACCTTCTCGACACTTTGCCTCAGCCTCGCGATTTGAACTCCAACTTTGGCGTTTTAGATAGTGAAGGCGGATGTGCTTATTATGAAACAGGCAACTACAACTTCACGAAGTTCGATGCGAACGACCCCAATGAAGCTCCCAACGGATACTTGGTTCGCACGAATCATGGCCTGACGGGTTGCCGCGATATTGACCGCGGAGTGGAGCGTTTCATGGCTATTACAGACTTTATGGCAGAAGCTCATCGCAAAGGGAATCTCGATTGCGAATATTTGATTGCCAATGTGCCTCGCTATCTCACACACGGGCTGACAAAGCAGAACCTCTACGAGCAGTTGCCCCAGGACGAGAACGACACTCGCTACATTCACTTCTTGGAGTTCATCCCGCGTTACATCACCTCGTCTGCCCTCTTGGTTCAGGGCGTGAAGCCAGGCGAAACAGCCTCGCACACAATCAGTTGGGCGAATATCGGCTGGCCTTGTGCCTCAGTTGCCATTCCCTTGATTCTGGAAGAAGATGTGTCCCTTCCCTCTATCGTTCGGCGAGGTGAGAAGGACAAGTCTTGGCTCTGCACAAAGTCCATCGAACAAAAGAAGCAGGTGTTCAACCTCAAGCGAGGCAATGTTCGCGACTATATCGACCTCAGCAAACTTGTGAATGCTGCTGGAACAGGCATCGTTCAGCGCATTATGCCTTTGGAGCGCGAGGTGTTCAATCATGCTCGCGAAGCATTGAAGAAAGTGAGAAAAGGGAAGGGCGCACAAACTTTGCGAGAATACTACGAATGGGTGGACGAATATGTCTCGGAACACTATCCTGCAGACTGAGCCTGGAGTGCTGCCTTAGGAAGCCAAAAGCCCTGAAAAGACAGCCAATCGAGTAAAAAATGGGACAAAAGGCAAAAAAACTCGCGTGTTTACGTGCGTGAGTGGAAAGTTTTTTGTACCTTTGCAGCCCGAAAATAGTAATAAAAGCGCAAAATGGTAAAGATAACTTTCCCCGATGGCTCTGTTCGTGAGTATGAGAATGGCGTCACTGGTTTTGAGATAGCACAGAGTATTTCACCCCGTTTGGCTCAGGACGTTGTGGCCTGTGGCGTGAACGGTGAGACAACAGAACTGAATCGCCCCATTAATGCTGATGCAAGCATTAAGCTCTATAAGTTTGAGGATGAAGAGGGCAAGCATGCCTTCTGGCACACAAGTGCCCACCTCCTTGCTGAGGCTCTGCAGGAACTCTATCCTGGCATTCAGTTCGGTTTCGGTCCTGCCATTGAGAATGGCTTCTTCTATGATGTCCTGCTTCCCGATGGAAAGCAAATCGGCGAAGGCAACTTCAAGGAGATTGAGGACAAGATGCTCGAGCTTGCCCGCAAGGATGAGCCTGTTGTACGAAAGGAGATTAGCAAGGCCGACAGCCTCGCTTTGTTCGGTGCTGCAGGCCAGACCTACAAGTGCGAACACATCGACCAGGACCTCGAGGACGGCAGCATCACAACCTACACCCAAGGCAACTTCACAGACCTCTGTAAAGGTCCGCATATCGTCAGCACAGGCATCATCAAGGCCGTCAAGCTGATGAGCATCGCAGGCGCTTTCTGGCGTGGTGACGCTACGAAGGACCAGATGCAGCGCCTCTATGGCATCTCCTATCCCAAGAAGAAGATGCTCGACGAGTACCTCGTTATGCTCGAGGAGGCCAAGAAGCGCGACCATCGCAAGATAGGCAAAGAGATGGAACTCTTCATGTTCAGCGAGCGTGTGGGCAAAGGTCTTCCCATCTGGCTTCCCAAAGGCACAGACCTCCGTCTCCGCCTGCAGGAGATGCTGCGCAAGATTCAGAAGCAGTATGGCTATCAGGAAGTGATTACTCCTAACATCGGCGGCAAGAACCTCTATCAGACATCAGGTCACTGGGACCACTATGGCAAGGACAGCTTCCAGCCCATTCAGACTCCTGAAGAGGGTGAGGAATACTTGCTGAAGCCCATGAACTGCCCTCACCACTGCGAGATATTCGCCAACCGCCCTCGTTCCTACAAGGAACTGCCTTTCCGTTGTGCAGAGTTCGGTACCGTATATCGTTATGAGCAGAGTGGTGAGCTGCACGGTTTGACTCGTGTTCGTTGCTTCACACAAGACGACGCACATATCTTCTGCCGTCCCGACCAGGTGAAGAGGGAGTTCATCAACGTGATGGACATCATCCAGCGTGTTTTTGCAACCTTCAACTTCAGCGAGGAGAACGTAGAGGTTCAGATATCTCTGCGTGACCCTAACGACAAGGAGAAGTACATCGGCTCTGATGAAGACTGGGCAAATGCAGAACAGGCCATCATCGATGCTTGTGCCGAGAAGGGCATGAAGGCTCGTCAGGAACTTGGCGAAGCAGCTTTCTATGGTCCTAAGCTCGACTTTATGGTGAAGGACGCTATCGGTCGCCGTTGGCAGCTTGGCACCATCCAGGTGGACTATCAGTTGCCTCAGCGTTTCCAGTTGGAATATGTCGGCGAAGATGGTCAGAAGCATCGTCCCGTCATGATTCACCGTGCTCCCTTCGGTTCGATGGAACGCTTCGTGGCTGTTCTCATCGAGCATACGGCAGGTCACTTCCCCCTCTGGCTCACGCCCGACCAGGTGGCCATCCTTCCCGTCAGCGAGAAGTATCAGGAATATGCCGAGAAGCTCAAGGCTTACTTCGATACGCAGGACGTCCGTTCCTTCATCGATGACCGCAGCGAGAAGATTGGACGCAAGATTCGCGACACCGAGCTCAAGCACATCCCTTACATGCTCATTGTGGGTGAAAAAGAGCAGGAAGAAGGCACTGTAAGCTTCCGTCAACGTGGTGGAGGAGAGCAGGGAACGATGAAATATGAAGATTTCGCAAAGAAAATTGTCGAAGAAGTTAGGAAAATGACAGAAAAGTGCTAAATTTGCACCCGCTTAAATATAATTAATGAAGAAACCCAACCTGAAACAACAGTATCGCGTCAACGAGCAGATTCGTGGTGTTCGCGAAGTTCGTATCGTAGGCGACGATATCGCAAGTT
>CACZBC010000028.1 GCA_902779315.1 uncultured Bacteroidales bacterium
TGTCGGCCTGCAGCGATGAGGTCGTAAAGATCTGGGTTCATGTCGTCAGCGTAGGATGCGACGGCGTACTCTATGTCGTCTCTCTGCCATTCGAGTTGGGAATGGACATAGACGTTTTGCTTCTGGTGGAGGAAGCTGTAGGCGGTCTCGATGCTATCGCGTGTTATCATGCGTCGAAGCCGACAGGGCGGAACTGTTTCTGCTGCTCACTCCAGACGTATCCCTCGCCGAGCAGGTATTCTTTTACTTCTTCGGGCTCTCGGTCGAAGGCATAGCAAAGTGCATCCAGCGTGTCGTATTCGTCGTCGCGCAAGAGCATGTCGACGGAGGAGACCAATATGGCAGGGTCATTTGGCAGATGGTCCATCCTCTTTCGTGTCTTGTTTCACCTGATTTGGGTCTGGGAAAAACTTGTCTCCGTTGCTTACTTCCTCTTCCCAAGGTTTGACGGTCTTCAACTCATCAGTTTGGTCGTCTTTTCTTGCCCAATATGTTCCTAGTCCCATAGTCTTGTTTGTTATGTTTCCGTATGCAAAAGTACGAAGAATTGGTTTATGAAACAAGAGAAACAATGGAGAAAGAGGCAATAATCACAGAAAAAGAAACACTTTTATTAAAAAAGTGTTGTATAATTGCAAAAGAATGTTTAAATTTGCATACGATTTAATACACCTTATTACTAACTTAATTCTTTTCTTATGAAGGCAATTAAATTTTTTGTAGCTGCAATGGCAATGGCTTTTGCAATGAACGCTAACGCAAAGATCTTCGAGGACAATCACTTCATGATTAATGCGAATGTAGGTGGTATAAAAGGCCCA
The DNA here is from genome assembly GCA_902779315.1 of uncultured Bacteroidales bacterium. Lineage (GTDB taxonomy): Bacteria > Bacteroidota > Bacteroidia > Bacteroidales > Bacteroidaceae > Physcousia. The sequence goes on from CACZBC010000028.1 coordinate 822, forward strand.
TTGGGATATAGCGAAGGCGGCTTTGGCCTTGGTGCTGGTTTCCAGACAACCGTTTACGAAGGCAGTTGGGTTTCTTTGGCTTGGGATGTCCTTCAGTTTGAGTGGAATGCTCCTTTCGATTCTCCTGGAGACATTGACTGGGTTAACTTCAAGACTGGTATCCGTGCTTTCAGCCCCTCGTTTGCAAAGGACCATCTTCGTGTTTACACTAACTTCGATTTGGGTTATACAAACGTACTCATAAAGGAAATTGACCGCGACTATGATGATGGTGTTTATAAAATAGAAGAGGAAATGAAGGGCCATAGTGCATTCGGCTTGGCTTGGGGTATTGGTCTCCAGCTCAACAAGAAGATCTCTCTCGGCTATACTCTTGAGTATGACACTTTCACAGAGTTCAAGAAGCACTTCGCTACTATCGGCTATACCTTCTAAGCGGAGCCGCATCAGTTACATTATAAATAATATATAATAGGTTCAGGGATTGTTCGCAAGGGCAATCCCTGAGTAATTTCATTAATAATATGAGAAAGATCTTGTTTTCAGTTGTGTTGATTGCCAGTTCGCTTGTAGCGAATGCCCAAGACGTATTAGTTCGTAAAAATGGTGATGTAGAGAACGTAAAAGTCTTGGAGGTGACCCCTACAGAGGTGAAGTACAAAAAGGCAAGTAACCCAGATGGGCCGACTTTCAGTGATGCCCGTTCAAGTTTGATTTCTGTAAAATACGCGAATGGCGAGACACAAAAGTTCAACGTCGGCAATTCTTATAATAATGTTGTTGGCGGTGATAGGGCTTACTATGCTGAATATGGCAAAGAGAAGAAGATGACAAATGAAATCAGTGTCTATCTTCAGAATGGCTGGGGTATAGGCTGGCAACTTCGAAGGGAATTCAATCCTTATGTTGCTTTGAACATTGTGGGCGTTTCTTTTATGTCTGGTGAATACGCTGAAGGTGCCAACCCTGAGAATTTTGGCCAACTAAATCTCAAGGTCCTTGGTGTTCGTGGTTATACGCCTTCATGGAAGTGGATCAGGGGTTATGCTGACCTGAATATGGGCTATACCATGCGTTACTATCAGACCTGGAAAGACGAATATGAAGACACTCATCACTTTGGACTTGATTTCAGTGTAGGTGTTCAGTTGCACAAGAGAGTGGCAATAGGCTATAACTTAACTTATATCACTCCTGCGGACTATTATAGGGATAAGACCCATTGGGCACGAATCTCAGTTCTCTTCTAAATAGAGTATAGGTAATAAGGTCAGGGATTGTTCGCAAGGGCAATCCCTGAGTTGTTAATAAGGTCTTGTTGAAGACTAGGCTGGTGAAGTCTGAAAACAACTAGTGTGACGTTGCCCATCGTCACACTAGTAAATTGCAATCGTCACACTAGTAAATTGCAATCGTCACACTAGATGTTTGGGATCGTAACACTATACAATCGCAAACGTAACACTATACGATGGCATTCATAACACTATACGTTTGCAATCGTAACACGTTAACTTTTTCGATGGAATCGGCAATTTTTGCAGAAATCGTGTGGTCTTGTTGCAGGATTCCGATGGTAAAAGCCCTTTCGCTTTTCCCCAGTTTCTATTGCGAAAGCAATAGTGTCCTTGCATTTTAATCGGTTTATTCTTTCTTTTTCCAATTTTTTTTCGTATCTTTGCACGCAGAAACAAAGAGACACGAAAAGGATATGGGTAATCAACGCTATATGATGCGTGGTGTGAGTGCCGCCAAAGAGGACGTTCACAACGCGATAAAGAACATCGACAAGGGCATTTTCCCGCAGGCTTTCTGCAAAATAATCCCTGACATTCTGGGAGGTGATCCGGAATACTGCAACATCATGCATGCAGACGGGGCTGGCACGAAGTCGAGCCTCGCCTATATGTATTGGAAGGAGACGGGCGATTTGAGTGTCTGGAAGGGCATTGCTCAGGACGCTCTCATCATGAATACTGACGACTTGCTCTGTGTGGGAGCCGTCGATAACATCTTGGTTTCCTCCACGATAGGCCGCAACAAGATGCTGATTCCTGGTGAGGTCATTTCGGCCATCATCAATGGAACTGACGAACTGATGCAGGAAATGCGTGAGATGGGAATCGGCATCTATGGTACTGGAGGCGAGACTGCCGACGTGGGAGACCTTGTGAGGACCATCATTGTGGACAGTACGGTGACTTGCAGGATGAAGCGAAGTGACGTCATCAACAATGCAAACATCCGACCTGGAGATGTGATAGTCGGTCTATCGAGCTGTGGTCAAGCCACTTACGAAAAGGAGTACAACGGCGGAATGGGTTCGAACGGACTCACTTCTGCCCGTCATGATGTCTTCAGCAAGTACCTTGCGGAGAAGTATCCTGAGAGCTACGATCATAGTGTTCCTGAGGAACTCGTTTATAGCGGCAAGTTCAGATTGACGGATTCGGTGGAAGGAAGTCCGATTTCGGCTGGCAAACTCGTCCTTTCTCCCACGCGAACTTATGCTCCAGTCGTGAAGAAGATGCTCGACGAAATGCGTCCCCAGATACATGGAATGGTGCATTGTACGGGTGGAGCGCAGACGAAAATCCTCCATTTCATCGGAGAAAACTGTCGCGTCATCAAGGATAATATGTTCCCGGTTCCGCCTCTCTTCAAGGCCATCCAAGACTGCAGCGGCACAGATTGGGCAGAGATGTACAAGGTCTTCAACATGGGCCATCGCCTCGAAGTCTATGTCGCTCCAGAAGATGCAGAGCGGGTCATCAGCATCAGCAAGGGCTTCAATATTGATGCTCAAGTAGTTGGCCACATAGAGGAAGGCAAGAAGAGCCTCCTCATCAAGAGCGAGTTTGGAGAGTTTGAATACTAAAATACAGCACTATGGAATGGATATTTATAATTGCCCTCGTGGTAGTCATGTTCTTCGCATGGAGGCAATTCTATCTCACACATAAGAAAAAGAACAAACATGGCAGAAAGTAATAGCCTATTAGATAAGCTCGACGGACTCGTAGGAGGTCAGCACACTCATTACTGACCCAGCCGTCATTGCCGACCAAAAGCGATATGTCAAGCTGACCAAGGAATATAAGGACCTCGGAAAGATTGTCGAGGCTCGCAAGGAATACATCGGTTGCCTGCAGAATGTGGCCGATGCAAAGGAGATGCTCGCCATCGAGGAAGATGCCGAGACGAAGGAGATGCTGCGCGAAGAACTCTCGGAAAGCGAGAAGCGCATCCCTGAACTGGAGGAAGAGATAAAACTTCTGCTTGTACCAGCCGACCCAGAGGACGACAAAAACATCGTCCTCGAGATTCGTGGCGGAACTGGTGGCGACGAGGCTGCGCTCTTTGCGGGTGACCTCTTCCGCATGTACTCGAAGTTCTTCGAGATGAAAGGCTGGAAGATGGCAGTCAGCAGCTACAGCGAGGGAGCCGTCGGAGGCTATAAGGAAATAGTCTGCTCCGTGACGGGCGAAGGCGTTTACGGCATCATGAAGTACGAAAGTGGCGTTCATCGCGTTCAACGAGTGCCAGTTACTGAGACGCAAGGCCGTGTGCATACCTCCGCCGCTACGGTTGCAGTCCTGCCTGAAGCTCAGGAATTCGATGTGGAAATCAACGAAGGAGCCATCAAGTGGGACACCTTCCGAAGCAGCGGCGCCGGCGGTCAGAACGTCAACAAGGTTGAGTCGGGTGTCCGTGCTCGATACATTTGGCGCAACCCTTTCACCAATCAGGACGAGGAAATCCTGGTGGAATGTACTGAGACGCGCGACCAGCCGAAGAACAAGGAAAGGGCTCTCGCTCGACTTCGTACCTTCATCTATGATAAGGAACATCAGAAATATCTCGATGACATCGCGTCAAAGCGCAAGACAATGGTTTCGACAGGTGACCGTTCGGCTAAGATACGGACCTACAACTACCCGCAAGGCCGCATCACAGACCACCGCATCGGATACACCATCTACAACCTGCCATCCTTCATGGACGGCAATATCCAAGACTGCATCGACCACTTGATTGTGGCAGAGAATGCAGAAAGACTTAAAGAATCAGAGCTATAAAGAGATATGGGATTTTGGAATGATGTCAAGCAAGAATGGACTTGGGCCGGCATTAAAGCCGACTTCAGGGAGCATTGGGCGGACTTAGTTGCAATAGTTGTAGCGGGACTGCTTACTCCCGCCGTACAGGAATGGCTCGGGTGGGGAGAAAACGGATGGACTTTCTTAGGAGTCTGGATAGTTATTGCTGTGGCAGCAGCCGTAGTGATAGGCTTAATAAGACGCATCGTAAAGAAACTTAATACATGACAAGAAAAGAACTCATAGAAAACATACGAAGGAAGAAAAGCTTCCTTTGCGTCGGCCTTGATACCGACTTGAAGAAGATACCCGAGCATCTGCTGAAGGAAGATGATCCTATCTTCGCCTTCAACAAGGCCATCATCGACGCGACAGCGCCTTATTGCGTGGCCTACAAGCCCAACCTCGCTTTCTACGAGGCGTTCGGCGTGAAAGGTATCATGGCGTTCGAGAAGACAGTCAAGTATTTGAAACAGAATTATCCTGAGCAATTCATCATTGCCGATGCTAAGCGAGGAGACATAGGCAACACCAGCCAGATGTATGCCCGCACGTTCTTCGGCGAATATGATGTGGATGCGTTGACTGTTGCACCTTATATGGGCGAGGACAGCGTGACGCCTTTCATACAAGGCTATGAAGGGAAGTGGGTTATCCTGCTTGCTCTGACAAGCAACAAAGGCTCGTTCGACTTCCAACTCACAGAAGATAAGGATGGCGAACGACTCTTCGAGAAGGTCATCCGAAAGAGTCAGGAGTGGGGTAACGACGAGAACATGATGTATGTGGTGGGTGCAACAAGAGGCGAGATGTTCCAAGACATTCGTAAGGTTGCGCCGAATGCTTTCCTGCTTGTGCCTGGTGTGGGTGCTCAGGGCGGCAGCCTCGAAGAGGTATGTAAGTATGGCATGATAGAGGACTGCGGCTTGTTGGTGAACAGCAGTCGCGCCATTATCTATGCCGACAAGACAGAGAACTATGCAAACGTAGCCGCAGAGAAGGCTAAGGAGATGGCTGAACAGATGGCTATGCTCCTCAAATAAACGAAAAGACATGGAATTTACGGCACAAATGATAGCAGGACTGATAGGTGGCACCATTGTAGGTGACCCCAATGCAAAGGTCAACAACTTCGCAAAGATAGAAGAGGGAAAGCCAGGTTGCATCAGTTTCCTGTATGATCAGAAGTATGAACGATATCTCTACGAGACAGAAAGTAGTGTGATACTTGTCAATCAGGATTTTGAACTTAAACAGGATGTAAAAGCAACTCTTATCAAGGTGCCTAATGCTCGCGAGGCAGTAGCAAAGCTCTTGCAGATATACGAAAGCATGAAGCCCAAGCGGGAAGGCATCAGCGACCTCGCTTTCATCGATCCGTCGGCAAAGATAGGGGAGAAGTGCTACATTGGTCCTTTTGTCGCTATTGCCGAAGGTGTGGAGATAGGCGAAGGCTGCGTCCTTCATCCTCATGTTACGATAGGCAGGAACGCTAAAGTAGGAGCAAACACAGAGATTTACAGTAATGCGGTCATTTATCACGACTGTATCGTTGGCAACCGTTGTGTCCTTCATGCTGGTTGTGTCATAGGTGCCGATGGTTTCGGCTTCGAACCTACTGCAGAAGGCTACAAGAAGATACCTCAGATCGGCATCGCCATCATTGAAGATGACGTTGAGATAGGTGCCAATAGTTGTGTGGATAGAGCCGTCATGGGAGCTACCATAGTTCATAGCGGCGTGAAGATAGACAATTTGGTACAGATTGCCCATAATGACGAAATAGGCAGCCACACTGTAATGTCGGCACAGGTTGGCATTGCAGGAAGCACGAAGATAGGAGAATGGTGCATGTTTGGTGGACAGGTTGGCATTGCTGATCATGCGACCATTGCCAATCGCGTGATGGCTGGGGCTCAAGCTGGTATTCCGAATAGCGTCAAGAAAGAAGGTGCTGCCATACAGGGAACACCTGCCATCGAAGGGCGTAATTTCTGGAAGAGCAGCGCAATCTTCAAGAATTTGCCTGATATTTGGGCAGATATGAACCAGATGAAAAAAGAGATAAAGATGCTTAAAGAGCAACTGGAACTCGTAAAAAAGGAATAATAATGTTAAAGCAAAATACTTTAAGAGAGAGTTTCTCGCTTAGTGGAAAAGGTCTCCATACGGGATTAAAACTGACTGTAACATTTTTGCCTGCACCAGCAGGACACGGCTACAAAATACAGCGAGTGGATATGCCTAAGCAACCCATCATGGATGCTGTGGCAGAGAATGTGATTGACACACAACGTGGCACCGTTCTTGGAAAAGGTGAGATGCGATGCAGTACTGTAGAGCATGCTTTGGCAGCATTCTACGCATTGGGTATTGACAATGTGCTTATTCAAGTCGATGGACCAGAATTCCCCATTCTTGATGGTAGTGCGGAGCCCTATGTGCGTGAGATTCAGCGCGTCGGTTTGTGTGAGCAGGATGCTCCCAAAGACTATTATTATATCACGAAGAAGATGGAGTTCCGCGATGACAAGACAGGTGCTTGCATTACATTGCTCCCCGATGAGGACTTCTCCATTACGAGTATGATAGCTTTCGACGGCAAGGTTCTCAGCAGTCAGTTTGCTACGCTCGATAGTATGGACAAGTTCGCCACAGAAGTCGCTGCAGCACGCACCTTCGTCTTCGTTCGCGAGATAGAGCAATTGCTCTTGGCTGGTCTTATCAAAGGTGGCGATTTGGATAATGCTATCGTTATATATGAACGTCAGACTACACAAGAAAACCTCGATAAGCTTTGTAAGCTGACCGGAGCTGAACATCATGATGCCTCAGATCTTGGTTATATTCAGCACAAACCATTAGTGTGGGATAATGAGCCGGCTCGTCATAAACTGCTCGACATCATAGGCGATATGGCACTTATCGGCAGGCCCATAAAGGGACGCATCATTGCCACTCGTCCAGGACATACCATTAATAATAAGTTTGCTCGGATGATGCGTAAAGAGATACGCAAGCACGAAGTGCAGGCTCCGAAGTATGATCCCAACCAGACACCTCTCATGGATGTGAACCAAATTAAGCAATTGTTACCTCACCGCTATCCGATGCTTTTGGTTGACAAGGTTATAGACATAAAGGAAAACTATATCGTGGCAGTCAAGAATGTGACGAACGACGAGCCTTTCTTCCAGGGGCACTTCCCAGATGAACCTGTAATGCCTGGTGTCCTGCTGATAGAAGCTCTGTCGCAGACAGGAGGCCTGTTCGTCCTGCACGACAAGCAGCCAAACACTTACAGTACATATATCCTGCGAATAGATGATGTCAAGTTCCGTCAGAAAGTTTCGCCAGGAGACACACTGGTATTCCGAGTTGAAATAGTCGCACCTCTTCGCCATAACATTGGCACGATGCAAGGTTATGCTTTTATTGGCGAGAATTGTGTAGCAGAAGCAACCTTCACTGCTCAAGTCATTAATAATAAACAGTAAACGTTATGATAAGTCCTTTGGCATATATTCATCCTGAAGCCATCATTGGCGAGAACTGTGAGATAGGTCCGTTTTGCTATATTGATAAAGGAGTTGTTATTGGTAATGACAATACTTTGATGAATAGTGTGACGGTGCTTTATGGGGCTCGCATTGGCAATGGAAATATCTTCTTCCCAGGAGCTGTTATCAGTGCAATCCCACAAGATCTCAAGTTTCGAGGCGAAGAAACTACTGCGGAGATAGGAAACAACAACAAGATTCGCGAGAATGTCACCATCAATCGAGGCACAGCTGCAAAGGGTAGAACCATTGTCGGCAATAACAATCTTTTGATGGAAGGCGTGCATGTGGCACACGATGCCATCGTTGGGAATGGTGTTATCATAGGCAATGGCACGAAACTTGCAGGTGAGATTGTCATTGATGACAACGCTATCTTGAGCGCCAATGTGTTGATGCACCAGTTCTGCCGTGTGGGCAGTTACACGATGGTAGGCGGTGGTACACGTTTCTCACAGAATGTTCTGCCTTTCAGCCTTGTGGCTCGTGAGCCTGCTGCTTTTTGCGGATTGAACACCATCGGGCTTCGTCGACGTGGGTTTGACCGCGACCTTATCAATAACATACACATGGCTTACCAAATCATCCTGCAAGGAACAGGTAAGTTGAACGAACTTCTTGCCCGTGTAGAACAGGAGATTCCCATGAGCCCAGAGATAGAATATATCCTCGATTTTATCCGAAACAGCGATCGAGGTTTCATTAGATAAACAACAGACCATGACACTCAAGCTTACATTATTCAGCCAAGAGAAGGAAGACTTCGTCCGAGAGATACTCATTGACAGCGATGCCAAGTTCTTTGAGTTGCACAAACTTATTTTGGATGACTGCAATTACGATGAACATCAAAAGCAATGTTTCCTTATTTGCGATGATGATTGGCGCGTCAAACAACGCATTTCTCTTCACGACAGCGAGGAGATGGGTTACGACCAAGACCTCAATTTAATGTCTGACACCAGCATTAGTGATTTCCTCGAAGAGGAAGGTCAGCGTTTGGCATACGTTTTTGATCCAGAAGGGAAACGCTTCTTCCTGATGGAACTTACGGAGAATGTCTTTGGCAGAACAGAGAAGAAAGCTATTGTAAATCGTCGTCATGGTTTGCCTCCAATGCAATCTCTCGTAGAAGAGGAAGAGCAGCAGGAGGATTCGACAGAGAAACAGGAGGAAATAGAAGAGGGTTTCTATGGCGATGAGGGCTATGAGGAGGAAGAACTCGACCTTGAAGGCTACGAGATAGACGAGTAATGACACTATATGTTCTGTTAGGCCCTACGGCTGTCGGTAAGACAGAACTTGCCCTGCAGATAGCTGATAAGCTCGGGAGTCCTATCCTGAACTGTGATAGTCGGCAGATATATCGTGGTATGGAAATAGGCACAGCAGCCCCTACGGCAGAACAACAACGTGTCAAACATTACTTTGTGGGCACACACACCATCGGTTCTTATTATAGTGCAGCCCAATATGAGCAGGATGTCCTATCACTCGTGGAACGGCTTAAGAGCAGTCATCAGTCCTTATTACTTACGGGTGGCAGCATGATGTATCTTGATGCAGTATGTAATGGGATAGATGATATTCCATCTGTTGATGCGGAGGTTCGCGAGACATTACGTGAACGATTGATGAATGGCGGCATTGATGAGATGCGAAATGAACTGCGTCTACTTGACCCTGAATACTATTATTCGGCTGATACTCGCAACCCCAAGCGTGTCGTGCATGCTTTGGAAGTTTGTTATACGACGGGGCGTCCATATTCTTCCTTCCTGACAAAAGAACGTAAACAGCGTTCTTTTCGTATTGTCAAAATTGGTTTGAAGCGTGAACGTCAAGAACTCTTCGAGCGAATTAACAGTCGAGTGGATGCCATGATGGATGCAGGATTACTTGATGAAGCGCGCCGACTCTATCCCTTTCGCCACGAGAATGCCCTTAATACGGTTGGCTACAAAGAACTATTTCGCTACCTTGATGGTGAATGGGAACTGCCTTTTGCGGTTGAGAAGATTAAGAAGAATACACGCGATTACGCAAAGAAACAGATGACGTGGTTTGCTCATGACAACGAGATACAGTGGTTTCATCCTGATCAAAAAGAGGAGATTTTTCAAATAATTAGCTAAAGAACGATGAACACAAAAGGCTTAATAGTTCCGATTGCGGGCTTTTTTCGCAAATTATATTCAGGTCCGTGGTACAAGAAGGTTGCCGTTTGGTTTACCACATTTATTTTAATTGTCATTTTGTTCTTTCTCGCTGTCGATTGCAACTTCTGCTATCTCTTCGGCCGTTCTCCGGGTTTCGCTGACATAGAAGATCCCGTAGTCAACGAAGCATCAGAGGTTTATACTTGTGATGGGGTGCTGATGGGACGATTTTTTAATGAGAACCGAACACCCGTTGCATATAAAGAGATTTCGCCCATCCTGATTAGGACACTTATTGATACCGAAGATGAGCGTTTCTACTTGCACAACGGCATTGACGTTGTCGGGCTTTTCTCTGCAGGCAGGGACATTGTACAGGGTCATGCTCGAGGTGCCAGCACTATTACTCAGCAACTAGCCAAGAACCTTTTCCGTGTCCGTACGAAATATTCAACAGGTTTACTTGGCCGCATTCCCGGCATTAAGATACTTGTCATGAAGGCTAAAGAGTGGATTGTGGCTTTGAAACTCGAGTGGATTTTCTCGAAGGAAGAGATTCTAACGATGTATCTGAATACTGTTGACTTTGGCAGTAATGCTTATGGTATCAAGACTGCAGCGCGAACTTATTTCGGCACAACTCCAGATGCTCTTACCTACGAGCAGGCCGCAACCTTGGTTGGATTGCTCAAAGCGACTAGCTATTATAGCCCTCGACTCAACCCAGAGAACAGTTTACAACGGCGAAATACAGTCTTGCAACTCGTCTATGACCACCATCACATATTCTTTGATGGTCAAGAAGCAACCCCAGCACAACTTGACTCCCTGTTTGCGTTGCCCATTGCCATGAAGGTTCGTACCACAGAAAGCTATCAGGATGGAATGGCTCCATACTTCCGAGAGGCTCTCAAAATCTACATCGATTCCCTTTGTACCGAGGGATATGTGCCTGGATACGATGCCATAAACAAACTTGACCTTGATGCTGATGGCCTTCGTATCTATACTTCCATTGATTCCAGAATGCAAGCTTATGCCGAGGCGGCTGTCAGGAAACAAATGCAGACTGTTCAGAAGCGCTTCTACGAACATTGGGGACACACCAATCCTTGGCAGAATGCTCAGCGACAAGAGATACCCAATTTTGCTGAGAACATTGCCCGTCGTTCGCCGTATGGCAGATATCTCAAGGCAAAATATAAAGAAAATGCCGATTCCATCGCATTTTATCTCAACCATCCACATACTGTTCGCCTCTTCAGTTATAATGGTCCATTAGAGTTGGAGATGAGCACTATCGACTCTGTTCGTTACATGCTTCGCTTTATGCATACAGGTTTTGTGGCTATCGAGCCCGATACTCGTTACGTTCGTGCTTGGGTAGGAGACATTGATTTCCGTTCTTGGCAAGTCGATAATGTGCGTGCAGTTCACCAACCAGGTTCAACGTTCAAGCTCTTTGTTTATACCGAGGCGATGAATCAGGGACTCAATCCCATCGATCATCGACGCGATTCTTATGTTTCATATACTGATACAATTGGCGGCAGACCTAGGGTCTGGGCTCCGCATAACGCGAATGGTGTTTATACAAACAGCGAGATATCCCTTAAGAGCGCGTTTGCCATGAGTGTCAATACTGTAGCTGTTCGGGTGGGAATGGAGTGCGGCATTCACAATATTGCCCAGACTGCTTATGCGATGGGCATTAAGACGAAACTGAATGAAACGCGTTCCCTGACGCTTGGCAGTAGTGAAGTCAATCTTCTGGAACTTGTCAACAGTTATTGTACAGTTGCCAATGATGGCCGCTACAGTATGCCTTTGCTTGTCGAACGCATTGAGGATCGTGATGGAAACCTGATTTATCAAGCAAAAAGAAGAGAAAAGAAAGCCATCCCGTATCGTTCTGCTTACCTCATGCAAAAGATGCTCTTGGGTGGACTTTCAGGCACTTCCAGCAGCCTTTGGAACTATATACGTCCTTTCTATGCAGATACCGAGTTTGGAGGCAAAACGGGAACTAGCAACAATCATGCAGATGCTTGGTTCGTAGGTGTTACTCCTGGTCTTGTTGGTGGCGCTTGGGTTGGCGGCGAATACCCAAGCATCCATTTCCGTACAGGACAGCTCGGACAAGGAAGTAAAACGGCTCTTCCCATCTTCGGAGAGTTCATACAGAGTGTTTTATCTGACGATAATTTCAGCAAGTATCGCATAAAGTTCCCACCGGCAAAGGGTCTTGATCCTCGTTTGTGGACGGGCTTTGGCTATACATACCATCAGCCCGACACGACTTCCTACGATTATAATTTCTCCGAATCTGATGATGCGGATGGAACAGACTTTTCTCTAGGACAGGAGGAGAATGTCGAACAAGAGACTCCAACTGAAGAAGTCCCTGAACAGGAAACGGTGGAGGATTTGTACGAATAGCCTTCGAGAATCAAGGACACTTGTCTATGTAAAAAACGTGGCACGTTAAGTTCGCCAACTTAACGTGCCACGTTTGCCAATTAGGCGTGCCTCGTTTGAGATTTAACTACGCCTAGTTTTCCGATGCCTTATTTCTTCTTGTTGAGGTCAAGTACGCGAACTGCACGGAACTTCAAACCTGCACCATGACCGAGGAAGCCGATGTGGCCCGTCTTGTTGAACATGCCGGGGTGATTCCTGTGGTCGACAGTGTAAGGGTTGTTGTCGCTTCCATCGGGAGCAACGTTGTGTCCCTTACAAGCTTCCTTGATATCGCCGTCAACAATGACTTCTCCGTTAACAGTTACGGTGATGTGGTTGCCCTGAACACGAATTTCTTCTTCGCTCCATTCGCCGAGAGGTTTGTGCTTGATGCGCTTTGCCGGAATGACGCCATACACGCTGCCATGCACTTGATACTCGCGAAGGCCGGCATAGATGGGGTCGTCGTGATCGAGGATCTGCACTTCGCACATGCCGTCGTAAGCAGCATCAACACCCATCGGAGTACGGACACCAACACCATTGTTCACGCCTGGACGCAGGAAGCAGAATTCGAAGCGGAACACGAAGTCGCGATATTCCTTCTTTGTATAAAGGTTGCTCTCGTTGCCATAGTTGGCAGTAACGTTGATGCAGCCGTTGATGGGAACATAACCCACCTTGTTGCCTACGAAGTTGTCGAGATTTGTTCCATCGAACAGGAGCTCGAATCCCTGCTTCTTTTCCTCGGCAGAGAGAACGTAAGGCTCAACCGGAGTCATCTCCGAGAGCTTTTGGCGGAGTGCATCTACTGCATAGCCGTCGTCGGCATCACCAGTTGCTTTGAAGATATTGATACACTTCTCGAGACTGGATTTAGCAACGTCATACTCGACGTCTTCAGTTGTCTTTGTGATGATCTCCTTGCAAGCAGTAGCTGCAGTATAGCCGAGATCCTTGTCGTCAAGTTGCTTGCTGGCAAGCAGGAAAGCATTGCGGGTCGGAGTTCCTGCCAGTTTGGAGAGGATATCCTTCTTGTCGGCTACAGACTTTGCGAGAGCAAAGGCTTCACTGAGTTTTGCAGAACGGTTGTCGAGGTTGCGCTCCTTGGTGTTTAAAAGGTTGACGTAGCTCTTCAGAGCTTTTTCGTTGCCCTTCTTGGCGGCATCGAGGAGAGGCTTGGCAGCCTTGTAGTTTGTGCTCTTACCCAAGGCTTCGATGGCAGCGTCATCACCAATCTTTTCAAGCTCAGCAACGGAAGCGTCAGTTCCTGTAGCGGCGAGCAAAGGATAAAGGCGTTCCTTGTTGGGAACCTGAGCTGCGTTCACGAACGCAGAAATCTCTTTATATTGATCGTCGGCAGACAGTGCTTGCAGACTTGCAGCTGCAACCTTCTCCCACTTTGGAACGTTTTGATTTTCCTTGACAATAGCCAAAGCTCCGATGGCGGGCTTTACCAGTTGTGAAGTAATGACGCCTGGCAGAGCATCAAGAGCAGCATCGCCGTAAGTTTGGTCGATGGTCAACTTGAATATTTCAGGGGCAGCTTCGGTGAAGCGACGTGCAGAAGCCAGTTTCAGCAAAGAGATTTTTTTGTCTCCTTCTGCAGCCTTCAGAGGCTCCAGCAAGTTCAACTTGCCAGGGAAAGAACAGAGTGCACGGAAAGCATCCGCGTCGTTCTCGCCGCCAAGCTGGTCGATGAGTGCCTTTTCGGCATCCTCTCCACCAATCTTACCAAGGGCTTCGATGGCAGCTTTTGCAGGTTTGCCGCCTTTTGCAGCAACGTCAGCAAGGAAAGCCTTCTGGCTTGCCACCTTGTTGTCACCAAGCCAATAGAGGACATCACTCTTTGCCTCTTCGCTGAGCGACTTGAACTTCTTGGTCACGCTGGCAGCCAATTCGTCTGTTACAAGGCCTTTTGCCGTTGCGAACTTCAGTGCCTGCATACGCATTGCATGGTCCTTGTTCTTGACGGCTTTCACGATTTCATTGCCAGCATTACTGCCGAGGCTGACGAGTTTGTCGTAGGCTTTGGCATAAGGTGTCGAAGCTGGATGTGCGACGTAGGTGACGTCCTCTTCTTTCGAGAGCAGTCGAAGTTCGTTCTCCAGGAACTGTTTTGCGTCCTTGTCGCTTTGTGCGGCGATGGCTTGCTTGAGGCCTTCGCGCACATTAGCTGCCCAAGTTTCGTTTGTTCCTGCAAATGCAACGGCTCCATGAATGACGTATTCTACCTTCGCATTAACGCGTTGAGCCGCGGGTTTGAGCATTGCGGCAAGCGTTGTGATTGACTTCGGAGCAGCCTGAACCAGGGGTTGCATCTCGGCATTGAAGTCTGCCTGTTTCTGTATAGGCACGAGTGCGAGCACATCCTGAACGATGGTCTCGGTAGCGCGATTGCGTGCATCCTGTGCAAAGGAAGGCATACTGAGCAAAATCGCAGCTATAATAATATATAATGTACGTTTCATCTTTGTATAGTTGTCGAGTTAATTTTGAATTTTTAATTCTTTAAGTTTGAACTCTAGATGAGCTTTGCCCATTCGCCTCTCATTGGTTGGTTGACGAGACGGTTGGCTTCATCGTCATTGATGAAGGTTTGCGTCTTCGGATCAAAGTTGAGAGTACGGTTGAGTCGGAGTGCGCAAACGCCGATGTTGACGATGGTTGCACTGTGGTGACCGTTGCTTTCGTTGAGAGCGAACTGACGTCGAGTACGTACACATTCCAGGAAGTCTGTGTTGCGTTCCTCTGGGTCGGGAAGCTCGTTGATGATTTGCTGTACATTGGGAATCGTGCATTCGAAGCCCTTGTAGACTTTTCCCTTCGGTCCTTCGATGTATGGAACTTTGCCTTCACTCTCGAAGCCTTCACCTTCGAGGATAATCTGGCAACCGTCGGCATAGGTGTAGGTGATGTTCCTCCAAATGCCGACTGCATCGGGATGCTGCTGAGGAGCGTCGATTTCGACCTTGATTGGGAACTCGTCATCCTTGCCGAGAATGTACTGAACGGGGTCGATGTAGTGCTGACCCATGTCTGCCAAACCGCCACCATCGTAGTCGAAGTAGCCGCGGAAGGTCTGGTGAGTACGATGGATGTTGTAGGGCTTGTAAGGAGCCGGGCCGAGCCAGAAGTCGTAGTCGAGTTCTTTGGGAACGGGTTGAACCTCGAGGTTTTCCTTACCTACCCAGAAGAATTTCCATGCGAAACCTGTCGCTCCGGAAATCCTGACCTTGAGGGGCCAGCCGAGCAGACCGCTGTCGACGAGTTTCTTCAGTGGCTTGACTTCTGTTCCTAGACCGTAGAATGTGTCTTTAAAGCGGAACCATGTGTTCAGACGGAACACTCTTCCGTTGCGCTTCACAGCCTCTTCCACGCGTTTGCCCTCGCCGATTGTGCGCGTCATGGGTTTTTCGCAGAAGATGTCCTTACCTGCATTGGCTGCGATGACCGACATGAGTCCGTGCCAATGGGGCGGTGTGGCGATGTGAACGATGTCGACATTGGGGTCGTTAATCAGTTCGCGGAAGTCGTGATAGGCTTTGATGTCGTCGCCCCACTTCTGCTTCGCGGCGCTGACAGCCGAGTCGAGATGCTTCTGATCCACGTCGCAAAGGGCAACGAGGCGGCAGTTCTGGTCGCTGATGAAGTGTGAACCTGAGCGGCCAATGCCGCCAACACCAATCAAACCTCGAGTCAGTTGGTCGCTGGGAGCAATGATGTCGTTCTTGCTTCCCATCTTACCCATGACCTCTCGAGGCAAAATGCTGAAGAGGGCTGCACTGGCTGCTCCCTTCGTAATAAAAGATCGTCTGTTCATTTTCGAGGTTAATTAATTAGGAATAGTTGCTTTTTCGCACCAAAATTAGCTTTTTTTCTTGACATCACAAAACTTTGTGAGGGAAAACTTGTGCAGGAAAGAGTGATTTTTCGAATATTGTCAATTAAGTATTATGAACTATGAATTAAATGTTGTATCTTTGTGCTTGAAAGCAAGACCAAAGTGAAGATGCAAACGGAAATACCAAAAGATTTTGTGCGACTCATGCATGAACACTTCGACGGGGCAACTGCAGACTGCCTTTGCGAGGCTTTGGAGACGACGGATCCTGAGGTTTCCATTCGCCTGAACCCTCGCAAACTCTCTGCCGAAGCGGTTTTGGCTCACAATCCTGACCTCGAGCCCGTACCTTGGTGCCCAGATGCGTTCTATCTGAAGGAAAGGCCCGCTTTCACTTTCGACCCTTTGCTTCATGCTGGAGCGTACTATGTTCAAGAGGCTTCCTCGATGTATGTCGCCAAGGTTTTGCAGGAGTTCATGCCTACGGGAAAGCCTTTGCTGGCGCTCGATTTGTGTGCCGCTCCAGGTGGGAAAAGTACGCTTTTGCAGAGTCTTCTGCCTGAAGGTTCGACCCTCATCAGTAATGAGCCTATTGCCAAAAGGGCACAAGTGCTTGCCGAAAACATGCAAAAGTGGATGATGGGACAGCCCGAAAGCGCTCCTCAAAGCATTGTAACTCAGAACTATCCAGCCGATTTTGGCGCTTTGACGGGTCAGGTCGATATCCTTCTGACGGATGTGCCCTGCTCTGGCGAAGGTATGTTCCGCAAAGAGGAAGATGCCAGAAAGGATTGGAGCCTGGAGAATGTGATGATGTGCCAGCAAAGACAGAGAGAAATCCTTAATGACATTTGGCACGTTCTCAAACCAAGAGGTCTGCTCATCTACAGTACTTGCACTTTCAATCGCTTCGAAGATGAGGACAATACCCGCAAAATTTGCGATGAAATGGGCGGTTTTTGCGTTTTCGAACGACATTTTCTGCCAGGAAGAGACAGGGGAGAAGGGTTCTATCTGGCAGCCATAAAAGCTCCCTCCACACTCCCGGAAAGAGAGGGTGGGGAAAGGTATTTGGGAAGAGTCCTTTTCGATTCCTCCAAATCGCCACTTCCTGAAGGCCCTCGCATCGAGCTGAGTTATAACGAAGCCCTGCAGTATTTGCGTCGGGAAGCACTTCGGGTTGAGGCACCAAGAGGGTCTGTAACGCTTTGCTATCGTGGGTTTGCGCTTGGTCAGGGCAAGGGAGTCGGCTCTCGCATCAATAATCTTTACCCGGAAGCCTGGCGTATCCGAACCACTTATACGAGTCCTTTCTCCCTGCTCGAAATGGTCGATGAAATCGCGCATTAGGGTGAGTCGCCAAACTTCACACTAGTAAATCGTAAACTTCACACTAGTAAATCGTGAACTTCACACTAGTAAATCGTAAACTTCACACTAGTAAATCGTGAACTTCACACTAGTAAATCGTGAACTTCACACTAGTAAATCGTAAAGTTCACGTTAGTAAATTGCAAACTTCACACTAGTAATTCGCAAACGTAACACTATACGATTGCAATCATAACACTATACGATTGCCTTTGTCGCACTATACGTTTCAGGTCGTCACTAATGTCATTTCCTTTCGACTCACGCCAATTGAGTCCTTTTCTTCTTTCCTAAGAAGAATTTTTCCACTTATTCCTTGTTCAATCGCCAAGAAAATATTACCTTTGCAACTCATTCTTCTAAATAAAAGACATGCTTATGGGAGAACATAACCACTTGGTCATCATGGCTGGCGGCGTTGGAAGCCGCTTCTGGCCGATGAGTACACCTGAGAAACCAAAGCAGTTCGTCGATGTGATGGGCTGCGGAAGATCACTCATCCAGCTGACCTTCGACCGCTTCAAACCAATCATTTCTGCGAAGAACATGTGGGTTGTAACGTCGGCAAAATACCTCAACATTGTCCGCGAACAACTGCCCGAAATACCTTGGAACCATGTCTTGCTGGAGCCTTGCCGCAGGAACACAGCTCCCTGCATTGCCTATGCAAGTTGGCGCATCAAGGCTCAAGACCCGAAGGCAAATGTCGTGGTCGCTCCAAGTGATGCCATCGTGATGGATGTTGTTGAGTTCCAACGCGTTGTTAACTCGTGTCTCAAGTTCGTGGCAGAGTCCGACGCGATGGTTACACTTGGCATGAAACCCACTCGACCCGAGACAGGTTACGGCTATATTCAGGCCGACCTCTCCTTCTCGACTGCGCGGAACAAGGAGGTCTTCCGCGTCGATTCGTTCAAGGAGAAGCCTGACATCGATACTGCGAAACGTTATATTCAGAAGAACAACTTTTTCTGGAACGCAGGTATCTTCGTCTGGAACGTCGGCACCATTGCCAATGCCTTGCGAGTTTACCAGCCAACCCTCTCGAAAATCTTCGAGGACTTGCTTCCCATCTACGGCACAGAGAAGGAGCAAGACGCGATAAACGAGGTCTTCCCCCAGTGTGAGAACATCTCCATCGACTATGCCATCATGGAGAAAGCCGAGGAGATTTACGTCTTCCCTGCAAGTTTCGGCTGGAGCGACCTTGGCACTTGGGGCTCGCTTCACGAGAATTCTGAGCGCGACATCTACGGAAACGCACTCATCGGAGAGAACATAGATGTCTACGAAACCACTAATTGCATAGTACATGCGACACAGGAAAAGCGCGTAGTAGTGCAGGGTCTGGACGGCTTCATCGTGGCCGAATGTGACGACACATTACTTATTTGTCGCCTCTCCGACGAGCAACGCATCAAACAATTCAGCGAAAGCAAAGAATAATATGAACAGAAAAGTAGCACTTATAACAGGCGTAACAGGTCAGGACGGCTCGTATCTGAGCGAGTTCCTTCTCGAGAAAGGATATGAGGTTCACGGCATTATCCGCCGTTCCTCTGTCGATTTCCGCGAAAGAATCGCTCATCTCGAGGGCAAGCCTCACTTCCATCTGCACTATGCAGACATGGGTGATTCAATGTCTCTCGTCAAGTTGGTCGGACTTGTCCAACCCTCTGAGATATACAATCTTGCAGCCCAAAGTCATGTTCAGGTCAGCTTCGATGCCCCGGAATTCACGGCAGATGTGGATGCGGTGGGTGTTCTTCGAATCCTTGAAGCAGTCCGGACCAACCATCTTGAAAAGACATGCAAGATCTATCAGGCTTCCACATCCGAACTTTATGGCAAGGTGGAGGAAGTCCCTCAAAACGAGGAAACGCCTTTCCATCCTTACAGCCCTTATGCCGTAGCCAAGCTTTACGGCTTCTGGATTGTGAAGGAATATCGCGAGGCTTACGATATGTTCTGCTGTTCAGGCATTCTCTTCAACCACGAAAGCGAGCGTAGAGGCGAGACTTTTGTGACGCGAAAGATCACGCTTGCCGCAGCCCGAATTGCCCAAGGCAAGCAGGACAGGCTCTATCTGGGCAACCTCGACAGCCTTCGCGACTGGGGTTATGCCAAGGATTATGTGGAATGTATGTGGCTCATCCTTCAGCACGAAACCCCTGAAGACTTCGTTATCGCAACAGGTGTTCAGCATTCGGTCCGCGAGTTTACAGACCTCGCTTTCCGTCATGTTGGCATAGAACTCCGGTTCGAGGGTGAGGGAATCAACGAGAAAGGCATTTGCGTGAAGGGCCCAGAGCAGTTGATCGGCAAGACATTGGTAGAGGTCAGCGAAGACTTCTATCGTCCTACGGATGTGGTTAACCTTTGGGGTGACCCGACGAAGGCAAAGAAAAAGCTCGGTTGGAATCCCAATAAGACCACATTCGAGCAGTTGGTCAAACTCATGGTGGACCATGATATGGGCAAAGTGGCTGCCGAAGGCGCCGCAGCAAAAGTGAGAACGAACCTGGCAGAGTACCTCGAAAAGGGTGTCGTGAAGTAGATCCACCCCAACCCTCCCTGAAGGGAGGGAGAAGAGACTTACGAAAAAGAGATTCCGACATGGTAAGATACAAGAATGCAGACCCTATTGAGTATGGAATTCTGAAAGCCTATGCTAGAGAAAACAGGAGGAATATGACTCAAGCAGAAGACATTCTTTGGCGTCAGATTAGAGGTAATTCTCTGGGTGTTACCTTCTTTAGACAATATATTATTGGTGATTGCATAACAGACTTTGCCTGCTTGGACCCTAAGCTTGTTATTGAGGTGGATGGCGGTTATCATTCAGAACCTAGACAAGCAGAAGATGATGCAATTCGACAGGACTGGCTGGAATCTCATGGATTCCCTGTAATCAGAATCACCAATGCAGAAGTAGAGAACGATATTGATAGTGCAACTGATAAAATCAGAACAGCCCTGTCTGCTGCTATTCAAAGAGAGTAGGAGAGGGTAAGAGTTCCCTCCTTTCAAGGAGGGTTAGGGAGGATCTATGGATTATAAATCTAAAATATACGTTGCAGGCCATCATGGTTTGGTGGGTTCTGCCATTTGGAACAACCTGAAAGCAAGGGGCTACGACAATCTTGTCGGCAAAAGCCACAAGGAACTCGACCTTCTTGACCCAGTCCAGGTGCGTGAGTTCTTCGACAAAGAGCAACCAGATGCAGTCGTTTTGGCGGCCGCTCATGTTGGAGGCATTATGGCAAACCTGCAATATCGTGCTGACTTCATCTATCAGAACCTGCAGATCCAGCAGAACGTCATTGGCGAGAGCTGGAAACATGGCGTGAAGAAGTTGCTCTTTTTGGGCAGTACGTGCATTTATCCAGGTGAGGCTCCTCAGCCGATGCCTGAGGATTGTCTGCTGACGAGCCCTCTCGAATACACCAACGAACCCTATGCCATCGCCAAGATTGCCGGCCTGAAGATGTGCGAAAGCTTTAATATTCAGTATGGTACGAACTATATTGCCGTGATGCCGACCAACCTTTACGGACCCAACGACAACTTCCATCTCGAGAACAGTCACGTTCTGCCTGCCATGATTCGCAAAATCTACTTGGCACATTTGCTTGAGGACAACGATTGGGAAGGCGTTCGTCGAGACATCGCTTTACGACCAGTCACGATGAAATCGACCAAGATGCGCGTCGATGGCGACTCGTCGGAAGAGGACATTCTGACAGTTCTGGCCAGTTACGGCATTGCCCCAGGAAAGGTGACACTCTGGGGAACTGGGGCTCCGATGCGTGAGTTCTTGTGGAGCGAAGAGATGGCCGATGCCAGCGTTCACTGCCTGCTCAATGTCGATTGGAAGGATGTTGTGGAGAATACGGAATTTCGCATAAATCGCGATGGAATCGAGGAAATTCGCAACTGCCACATCAATGTGGGCACAGGAAAACAGCTCTCCATCAAGGAATGTGCGGAGAAGATTGTCAGGGAGATTGGCTTCCGAGGTCGGTTGCTTTGGGACGAAACGAAACCTGACGGCACAATGCTCAAACTGACAGATGTCAGCAAGCTTCACAGACTTGGTTGGCATCACACCATCGAGATAGATGAAGGCATCCATCGCCTCTTCTCTTGGTACAGGCAAGGCATTTGCATTAACCATAAGTCTGCGGAATGAGATTCACAGAACTTCATTATATATATTAATAATGTGTAAAGCGATGAAAAAGATTGTTTTTGTGCTTCTGTTGCCAGTCTTGGCGCTTCAGGTTTCTGCACAAAGTCTGAAAGACGTTTTCGCGAACGATTTCCTTATGGGCGTCTCTTTGAGTGGGCGTAATGTCCGTAATGCGGCTGAGCAGGATCTCATCCGAAAAGAGTTCAACAGCGTGACTTGCGAGAACGCCATGAAGCCTGCGTCGCTCCATCCTTCGCCCAACGTTTGGCGATGGGAAGAGGCGGACCGCATAGCTAACTTCTGCAGGGAGAACGGCATCAAGATGCGAGGGCATTGTCTTGTCTGGCACAATCAGTTCTCCGACTGGATGTTATACGATGAAAGCGGCAATTTTGTTGACAAAGAAGTCTTTTATGCAAGGCTGAAAGACCACATCCAAACGGTCATGAACCGGTATAAAGACGTCATCTATGCCTGGGATGTTGTGAACGAGGCAATGTCCGACGGAGGTACGAATCCCTATCGCGAATCCAAACTCTATCAGCTTTGTGGCGACGAATTCATCGCCAAAGCCTTCCAGTTCGCTCGCGAAGCGGATCCGAAAGCCGTCCTCTTCTATAATGATTATAACGAGTGCGACCGTCGAAAGAGCAGAAACATCTACAATATGGTGCTGAAGATGCGCTCGAACGGAGTGCCCATCGATGGTATCGGAATGCAGGGGCACTACAATATCTTCAAGCCAACTGTGGAAGAACTCGATGCCGCATTGGCCCTTTACTCGCCCCTCGTAGAGCACATTCACATCACGGAACTCGATGTGCGAGTCAACAGAGAGATGGGTGGACAATTGCAGTTCAGCCAAGAAGGTGCTGCGCTGAGCGACTCTGTGCAGGCCCTTCATACTCAGCAATATGAGCGTCTGTTCAAGACCTTCCAGAAGTATCGCGACAAGATAGATTGTGTCACCTTCTGGAACCTGCACGACGGTTGCTCTTGGCTTGGCGAACGGAACCATCCTCTCCTCTTCGACAAAGCCCTCCAGCCAAAGCCTGCTTACCATCGTCTAGTGGGTCGTCCGTAAATGACACGTGTGACGTTGGCAAACGTGGCACGTGACGATTGCAATTTACTAGTGTGACGTTTGCCATCGTGGCATGTTATGTTTGCAAACCAGGTTCACCTCGTTTTTTCGCCACATTTTCCGCATTCTTTTTCGTAGAAAAATAGGATTTTATGCCATTTGAGGAAAAAATGATACGGTAAAACGAAAATTTTTAATATTTTTCTTGCGTAATATGTAAAGATGTCGTAACTTTGCCCTTGAATTGTCAATAAATCATAATTTATTAACCAAATATCTATTAACCAAACTTTAAAAAACATGAAGAAAAACAACTTCCTAACGAAAGCATTCACCTTGCTTTTCGTGGCGCTCTTCTCCCTAACAGGTGCAAGAGCACAGACTATCGTGTCCGATGTTAATGCAAAGCACATCGATGAGGCTAGCGCAGACCTTAGTTGGACAGGCAGTGCAACAGCCCTGAGGTACAGAGTTGCTGGAACACAAACAACCTACAACTTCGACAACAGCACGCTGGAGCCTTGGACAACTTTTACTGGTTGGACAAGTAATTCTAGTCAATACACCACAGGCCATTATTATGGTACCCAATTTGTATGGGCTATTAACTCTACTTGTCAGACTTATCGTTCGTATCTGGCTGGCACAGGAAAGGGCCGTCAAGGTTCTGCCGATATGGTAATCTCTGGTTCTTTCTGCTCTAACAGTAATGTTCAGCCTACTCGGTTCCATAGTCATGCTATTGAACCTGATAACTATCTTGTTTCGCCTCAGGTGACTTTGGGTGGTTACATCAGTTTCTGGGCAAAAGGTATGGACCCTGCTGATTGTGAAGAGAAATTTGGTGTGTTCTATTCAACTAATTATAATGCTAATAATCCAAGAAATGCCTCCTGGACACAAGTTGGATCAGCTCAAATCGCCACATCTGAGTGGGTACAATATATCTTTGACCTTGGTGCTATAGCAGCTGCAGGACAGAGTGGTTATATAGCTATCCGCCACTGGGATTGCTACGACCAGGACTTGCTCTGTGTTGACGACATCGTCCTCACAGCACCAGGTGGCGATTGGACAACTATTACTACTTCTGGCACAAGCTATCATCTGACTGGCCTTAATATGTTGACCCCCTATCAGGTCGAGGTACAGGTAGGCAGTGGCAACAATCGTCGTTGGATTGGTACCGGTTTCTCGACAACAACCACGAATCCTGTTCCTTCAGAAGTATCTGTAGATCCAGAGGCAGTGGGTGCCACAGTTAGCTGGTGGGGCAAAGGCGACGAATATGAGGTATGGTATAAGAGTGAGCCCTATGATGGTCCACAGTATTTCTACGATGACTTCGAGAGTAACAAAGGGTGGACGGTTCGTGACGGTAGTAATAATTCGAGCAATTCTACCATGCAAAGAGGCACCGTTCCGACTGCCTATAAGTTCTCTGCCCATAGTGGAAGCAATATCTATTATGCCACAAGCTGGAGCCTAACTTATGGCGATTATCAAGCCAACCACTACCTGATTACTCCACAGGTTCTCATCGGCAATAAGGTGAAGTTCTGGGTACGTTGTAACCCAGGTTATTGTGATACGTATGAGGTGCTGCTTTCTACTGGAGGCAATACCATCAATGACTTCACTGTTACCCTAAAGGAATTGGCACCAGTTCCTAATGTAGATGCTTGGACAAGAATAAGCATTGATGTGCCTGAACAATATGTGGATAAGCAGGGCTACATTGCCATTCACCACAATATGTATGGCGGTAACTATCTTGCCATTGACGACTTCGGTATCTTTGAGCCTGATATCCCAGGTTCAGGAGTTTGGAAAACGCTTGAAACAAGCGATGATCATATTGAGATTGGAGAACTTATTCCCAATACCCCGTATGACTACTACGTAGTAAGTAACAAGGCCGGTGTCGAAGCTCCATCACTTCCACGCGTACAAACCGAAACCTTCCAATTCACAACTGATAAGTTGTCAGAACTCGTTCTCGAGGATGATGGACAAAACTCACCGACAATTACTGCCCTTGGTGGTGGAACTGTTCAAACACTGACTTTGCTGAATCGTACGCTCAAGGCTAATACGTGGAACACTTTGTGTCTGCCCGTCAGCGTAGCTCTTACTAAAACAGGAAGTGGTACTAATACAAGGTATAATTGGCCTGGTACAAGCACCAACGTTGACGTTCGCACATTGACTGGTGCTTCCTACGATCCCAGCACAAAGACACTGACTTTGACTTTCAGTGGTGCATATGGCGTTCCAAGACTTGCTGCTGGTGTACCTTATATCATTAAGCCAAGCGCCAATATTAGCGGCGAACACTTCACTTTCACTGAGCGTGTGATTGATGCTGGTATGAATCCTGTAACATTCCGCCTTGTTGAAGGAGAAGATGTAACCCTTATGTTCAGAGGATCATATGATAAGTTGACATTCGATGCAACAGATAGAAGCGTCCTCTTCTTGAAGTCCAATAAGCTTGTCTTCCCTGTTAATGGTTCATACATCAATGCACAGCGTGCTGCCTTCTTCTTAAAGGGCGCTCAGGTATCTACCTCTATTGGCAACTTGATTAAGGAGTGCATTGTGAACCTGGATGATGAAGACGCAACAGGCATCTCTGAACTCCTTGGCATTGAGGAGGAAGCTGGCACTTGGTACGACCTCAATGGTCGCAAGCTCACAGGCAAGCCCGTTCAGAAGGGTATCTATATCAACAATGGTAAAAAGACAATCATTAAGTAAGGAGGACTAAGCAATGAAAAAGACATATGAAGCACCCGAGATGTTTGCCGTGACATTGCAGCATCAGAATAGTATCTTGTTATACAGTATCCAGAACACCGATGGCGGCAATACAGGTATAACAGGACCTGAACAAGACGATCCCGAAACTGGTGGTGGTGACGTTAAAGGTTTCACCTCTGACGATCTTTGGAACGCTGAATGGTAAGAAGCCTCACCTTTACAGGTGAATAATAAATAGGAAGGCACGCCTAATCAAATGATTGGGCGTGCTTTTTTTGTCTTTTCTCTTGCAAGGTTGCATAAAAAATCGTAATTTTGTAGCGCAAATGGTGATACCCATGCTTCTGTAACAAGGAGTAGGGTAGAGAGGGAATCCGGTGTAAGGCCGGAGCAGTGCCCGCTACTGTATTTGCCTTCTTAGTGCAGCGCATGCATGTCACTGGGACATCATCCTGGGAAGACGCGCTGCCGGGCAAGAGCCAGGAAACCTGCCATTTCGCATAACATAATAAGCATCCTCGGGACAAGGATGACAGAATAATCATTCATGGTCTATAAGGACTTTCGAATCATTTGGTGGGTGAAGAATGCCCATACTGTATTTTCAACGATCAAGAGGAATTACTATCTGCTAGCGATTCTGGCTACCGTATTGGCATTTGCTGTGACAGCAAGTGCCAGTGCGCAGAATCCAACAGACAGCATAAAGGAGTTGCACGAGGTGACTGTCACTTCGAAGCAACCGGTTCGCACTATTGCGACATCACAAACACTGAGCGGTGCTGACCTGCAAGCCCTGAGCACAACATCGGTAGCCGATGCTTTGAAGTATTTTGCAGGCGTGCAGATTAAGGATTATGGCGGGCTTGGCGGTTTGAAGACCATCAATGTGCGTTCTTTGGGAGCACAGCATGTCGGTGTTTATGTCGATGGTATTCGCCTGACAAATGCGCAGAACGGAACTGTCGACCTTGGCAAGTTCTCGCT
Organism: uncultured Bacteroidales bacterium; assembly: GCA_902779315.1. Classification (GTDB taxonomy): domain Bacteria; phylum Bacteroidota; class Bacteroidia; order Bacteroidales; family Bacteroidaceae; genus Physcousia. Next base: position 27,342 of record CACZBC010000028.1, read on the forward strand.
CTCATCAATGGAAACTGTGTCACTTTACAATGCCAACAGGCTCGACTATTGCCAGTCAGCAAGTGAATATGCCTCGGGTGCAACGGTTTATTTGCAAACCAAGAGGCCCACTCACGACTCGCTTTCAGTTCAGCTGCGAAACGCTTCGTTCCATACCTGGATGGCCAAAGTGAACGGACAATTCAGTTGGAAAGGCTGGCAAGGTTTCGTTGACGGAGAGTATTGCACATCCAGAGGCGACTATCCTTTCCGCTATCATTCTGAATATGAGGACACTGTGGGACATCGTGCCAACAGCGACATCCGCTATGGTCGTGTCGAAGCGGCTTTGTTCAAGGATGGTTTCTCGTCGCACATCTACTATTATGATTCCGAACGAGGCTGCCCGGGTGGTATTGTGCGGCGCTTGAGCGACAAGTACACGAACGTAGGCAGAGAGTGGGACCGCGATTTCTTTGTGCAAGCAAGTTATCAGAAAAGGTTCTTCGATAAAGTCCTCTTCAAGGCAAATACAAAGTATGCCAACGAGTATCTGCGTTATTGCACAGATTATCCGGAGAACCAAAACACCGCTCGCGTCAATAACCATTACCGCCAACAGGACGCCTATGGAGCCCTTTGTGCTGCCTATATGCCTTGGGACTGGCTGTCGCTTTCCTCAAGTTACGACATTAGGTACAGCATTTTGAAAGCCGACTTGAAGCGATTCGACGACGTGAAACGAGTGGATCAGAAGCTTGTGTTTGCCGCACAAATGAAGTGGAATGGCATTCAAGCTGCAGTTTCTGCACTTCACCAACGCTATTCCGATTGGACTTTTGTGCATGCAGGAGCGGCCGATCCGATAGATAAATGGACTCCCGCAGTGTCTTTGGCTTACACTTTTCACGGCATAACAGTTCGAGGTTGGTACAAGGAAATCTTCCGCGCTCCAACCCTCAATGACCTTTATTACACGCAGGTCGGCAACAGAAACCTCAAGCCGGAGGACACCAAACAACTGAATCTTGGCCTGGAATATCATTGGGACAACAGACAATGGGCGGTTGATGCCCAAGCCGACATCTATCGAAACAAGATAGAGAACCGCATTGTCTGCCTGCCGCTGAAGGGTACATACACTTGGTCGATGATGAATTACGGCAAGACCTTCTGCCGTGGATTGAACGCGACACTAAAGGGGCACTATCATACGAAACAGTGGAACTTCTCTCTTCTCTCGTCAATTACCTGGCAGAGGGACGTTGACAGAACTGACCCGACAGATGAAGATATGTATGATAAGCCGATATGTTACTCGCCGACCTTCTCTTCGGGCATTACAGGGATAGCAGGTTGGAGGTCGCTTCAGTTTACCACATCGTACCTTTATGTTGGCGAAAGGATGTGGAGCAAAGCAGATCCTGAGGACATTCTGGAGCCTTACCACAACATCGACATGAAGCTTTCCTACACCCACAACATTAAGAAAGTCTCGCTTGGGCTTTGCTTGGAGGTTTGCGACGTGCTCGACATCCAATATGAACACATTCCTCGCTATCCAATGCCAGGTCGCAACTATAAACTCACATTATCTTTTGGCGTATGAAACGACTCTTGACACTCTTCAGCCTTACATTATTATATTTATATCACGCGCGCGCGCAAGAGAAGATTATCCTCTTGAACGAAGGCATGTGGCAAGCCGACAATGGGCGACTCAGCTACTTTGAGGACGGCTCGATAGTCAGCAACCAGTGGTTCAGGGACAGTAACGGCATGAAACTTGGCGATACGCCGAACGACATCATACAGATTAACGACACCCTCATTGCCATTGCCATCAATTGGTCTAACATTGTGCAGTTCATCACTCCGGACGGCAAAGCAGTTGCCGCGACAGAGGACATTCCCAACAATCGCCGGCTTTGCAGCGACGGAGAGTACGTCTACGTCACCAGTTACGGACACGAATGCGAGACAATCGAAGGGACAGTTTACTTCGACAAGGGTTTTGTGGCAAAGATTGACATTAGCACTTTCAAGGTTGTTGCCACTTGTGAAGTGGGCTACGAGCCAGAAGGAATTGCCCTCTACGAAGGTCATCTCTTTGTGGCCAACACAGGGGGTTATGCCTTTGAGGAAGGTCATGAGTTCGAGACGACTGTGAACATCATCAATGCTGGTACGATGACTGTGGAGAAGACTATCGACACAGGGGTTTCCAACCTCTATGGCGAGATGTCTCAAAGCGAGCGATATCTCTGCATTAACTCGCCTGGAGACTACTACGAGGTGTCCCCTTGCGGCCTGATTTTCGATTGTAAGAAAGCTCTCGACAATGAGGATTGCGTCGTCGTGTTTGATTATCCAGCCACTTACAACACGACAACCCTCGACGGCAAGTTCTTCGCAGTTGGTTCCAGCTTCTCCTATCTCACAGGAGAATACGAGTTCTCTCAGCTAACCATCGACCCCAGAGAGATGATAGAGACAGGTGGCGAGAGCGGACTAAGCGAGTCGTTGCCAGGAACGCTGAAGGCCGACTTTATGAGCATGAGCCAGCCTTATGGCATTTATGTCAACCCTTATACGGGCTATATCTACGGTTCGGATGCCGGTTCCTTCGAGGGTGCAGGCTATCTCTACCAGTGGTCGCCAGAAGGTCAGCTTCTCGGCAAGCACAAGGTTTACATTAATCCCGGCCACTTCCTTGCTTTGCCTCCAGACGGACACTATGATGGCATAGGGAACATTGCCCAGCCTCAAGTTGCCGATTATCATTCTGCCTACGACCTCCAAGGCCGCCGCATCGGAAATATCAGCCAATTTAAGAAAGGAACTATTTATATCAAGGATGGAAAGAAGACACTCTATAACAGATAACTTGTCGAGTCAAGTTCGTTGCTCCTTCATGTAGGAGCAATCACTCCTTCATGTAGGAGCAATCACTCTTACATGTAGGAGCAATCAACTAAGCCTGCCGAGTTGAGCGCCAACCACAGTTAAACAAACCATAGACAAACCATTAATTTATTATAAACCTTATTTATTAACATTATGAAAAAGCATTTACTAAGTTTCATTGTGCTGACATTGTTCGTAGCGGGCAATGCCTTTGCCACAGAAGTGACTGTGACAATGAACGCAAAGAGTAAGCTCATCAAGTCGTTGGTCAACAAGTCGACCAATGAAAGTGTGAGTGTGGGCGAGCCTACAAGCAACAAGTACACCTTCGATGCTGCTGCCGGCTCTTACCTCCTGACAGCAACGGCTGCCGACGGCGAAACGGTGAGCGGCACCATCCAGCTCGACATCGATGCCGAGCACACCGCCTTCACTATCTACTCTCCCGAGGTGCGCGTGAAGAACGCCGATTGGGTTTATGGCACCGACTACAGCCTCGACCTCAAGGTTACCACTAAGGAAGGCGAAACGGTGAACACCACGATGGGCGAGTACACAAGCGGCAACAAGATGTTCCTTGTGTTCAGCGGCAACACTTACTACCTCGATGTTGTTCCCTCCGAAGCCCGTCAGGCAGAGGGTTACATCGCTGCCAGCTACTCAGGCACTGTGACCTTCAATCCTACAATACAGGCTGAGGTGCCGATGAGTGTGATGTACGACATTACGGTTCCTGCCGGAGCAAACCTTTTTGTTGGCACAAAGAAGGCTCACTTCGTGAAGTTCAAGGGGATTGAGCCTGTCAGCGTTAACGGAGATGGCACAGTTTATACCTTCAAACTCGCAGATAAGCAGCAGTACAACTACCGCGTCAGCAAGGAAGGTAAGCTGACTCAAGCCGGTCTCTTCACTATGAGCACGGACGAGACGAAACGTCCGGAGCTCGTCTTCACTGATGCTGATATGGAAGCGAAGAGCCCGAAGTTCATTGATCACGACGTGACCTCGAATGGCGGCTACAACGTGGGCGACCTCTTCCTCAACATAAACGAGCGCGGCCATCTGCAGCTCGCTAACGTTGGCGACACTTATGACATCCTGCCAATGCGTAACTGGGAACTTATCGAAAGCATCACAAACAACTATTTCATCGAGCCTGACTTCCACTTCACTGTCGTTAACCTCAATGGCGAGGCAGACGAAAGTGTCGTTAAGGTCGAGGATGAACTGCTGACGGCAGTAGGCGAAGGAACAGCCATCGTGCTCGTCACCTACGATGCCATCCACCTTGACCAGTACAGTGGCGCTACGAGGAAAGACTTCGTGGGCGGCAGCGATTGGGGTGCTATCTGGCCAGAGAACACAGGCGCCTTCGTCGTAACTGTCGGCGAACAAGCCACAGGCATCACTCCTAACATTATTATTAATAAGGACTACCTGACAACCGTAACTCCTTGGGGCGGTGGCGACCCAATCGACACCAAACTCTCTATGGAGAATGTTGATGCAGAGTTCGATGTGCTCTATTATCTCGACACGGAAGCAGGCTTCGACTACACCTTCAAGCCCGAAGGCGTCAGCTCTGTCACACTTGCCCGTCCCGTTATTGGTGAGAATATGGCTTCCTACACAGGCTTCTCTGCAGAAGGCGTCACAGCCAACGAAGACGGCAGCTACACGCTGAAACTCACCGAAGGTCGCAACATCGTTTGCCTGACTGGCGCAGATGGCAAGAGCGTCTATCAGGTTATGACAGCCAAGCCTTGCCACAGAGATATTAAGGTCGGCGATGAAGTCGTGACGAGAGTGCAACCTGGCGACGCTGTGACTGTGCAGTATTCGGGGCTCTATCATCCCGCTGGCAAGCTGGCAGGCATCCACAACTTCAATGCGTTCCTTGATTACAAGAAGCCTGCCGAAGGCGTCAGCGTAACTAAAGGCAAGGGCAACCAGTACACGATGGCATCAGCTGCCACTGCTCAAGCAATCTCCTTCACCGTTCCTAACAACTGGAGGGCAAAGACAATTGAACTTACCGATGGCGTGATGTGTATTGGCGGCTTTGGCGACCCCGTCGGCAACCACCGCTCCACATCTAAAGACACTGGCCGCGCTCCCAACTTCACAGCCATCTCGCAGAACGCAGTCTTTGGTCGCGTACCTGACGTTGTATTGCCAGTAGGCGACTCCACGACTCCTGCCATCGCTACCTTCGAGGACGTTCAGGACATTACGGAGCCCGTTGACGGACACATGAGCGTAGGCACAGAGGATGATGATGACCGCGAATTCTTCACAAGTGGTGACTATGCCTTCAATAGCGGTTGCATGCACGACTGGGATTATTGGTACTGGTTTGGCTATGCTAATAGAGCTGAGACAAAGTATGAGACACTCGACGACCAATGGAACAATGTCGTAGGTGGTGGCTACGACGGCTCCGCAACCTATGGCGTTGCCTTCGCTGCCGAGTTCAACGGCCCCTGCTACGTGACGCTGCTCACCGAGCCTGCCGTCGTTCCCGGCTTCTACATCACAAACAGCAGCTATGCCTACGACTCCATGACGAACGGCGACGGCTTTGCCAAGAAGTTCGAAAAGGGCGACTGGTTCAAGCTCACCATCACGGGTTATGATGCCGAAGACAAGGTGACAGGCACTAAGGACTACTACCTTGCCGACCTCCGCGATTCAAAGAAGGCTTACATCATCAACGACTGGCGCTTTGTTGACCTCTCTGGTCTTGGCGAAGTTGCAAAGCTTGGCTTCGAGCTGACAAGCAGCGATACAGGTGACTATGGCATGAATACGCCTGCTTACTTCTGCTTCGACAACTTCGGCGCTGAGGGCGAAGAGGTTCTGCCTGAGAAGAATGTGACATTGCCTGCTGAGATTGCTACTTTCGAAGACATTGAGGTTCCCGCAGAAGGCCATATGAGCGTCAGCACCGAGGAAGACGACGAGCGCACGGAATTCGTGAGTGGTGACTTCGAGTTTGCTACTGGCTGCATGAGCGACTGGGATTATTGGTACTGGTTCGGTTATGCTAACGAGACCGACAATACTTATAGTTCTCTTGACGACCAATGGAAGAATGTTGTAGGCGGTGGCTATGATGGTTCTGCTAATTATGGTGTTGCTTTTGCAGCAGCATTCAACGGTCCTTGCTATACTACTCTGCTTACTGAGCCACAAGTTGTCCCCGGCTTCTATGTCACCAATAGTAGCTATGCATATGACTCTATGACTAATGGCGACGGCTTTGCCAAGAAGTTCGGTAAGGGCGACTGGTTCAAACTTACTATCACAGGTTATGATGCCGACGACAATGTGACAGGCACTAAGGACTACTACCTTGCTGACCTGCGCGATGAGGCTACTGCTTACATCATCAACGACTGGCGCTTTGTTGACCTCTCTGGTCTTGGTGCAGTTGCAAAGCTTGGTTTCGCTCTGAGCAGCACGGACAATGGTGACTATGGCATGAATACGCCTGCCTACTTCTGCTTCGACAACTTCGGTGCCAAGGGCGAGGAAGTTCTGCCAGAGAAGAATGTAGTATTTGTTTCCTCTGTTGGTTATGCTACTTATGTTGCCACAAAGGATGTTGACTTCTCCGAGACAGGTGTAGAAGCCTATTCTGTAACGGAATCTACAAAGGAAGGTTATGTACATTTGGAACCCATTACAGCTGCTCCTGCTGGCGAAGCTGTGCTCCTGAAGGCAGCCGAAGGTGCTTATGTATTGCCTGTTGCTGCTACGACTCCTGCTGCTTTGGAAGGCAACTTGCTGAAGCCTGCTTTGAAAGAAATTGCGGCTGATGGCTCTCAATACATCTTGGCGGAAGGTTCTGTAGGCGTTGCTTTCTATCAGGCAACAACGGGAACTACCATTGCTGCAGGTAAGGGCTACCTTGAGTTAACTGGTTCTGATGCTAAGGTATTCGTCTTTGATGATGAAAATGCTACTGGTATCAGTGGTGTTGAGGCTCTTGACGAGAACGACATCATCTATAATGTTGCCGGACAGCGCTTGCAGAAAAAGCAGAGAGGCATCAACATTATTAACGGCAAAAAGGTACTTTACTAATATGAAGAAGACTTATATCGTGCCTGCTTCGCAGGTTGAAGAGGCTCAGGCAGCACAGATGCTTGCTGAAAGCCTGATTATCAGTGACGAAACGATTGATGGCGACAAAGCCCTCACGAAAGAAGATAACAGTTGGGATATCTGGGGTGAGGAATAATCTTCTGCTTTGAAGCCGGTAAATGCGAAGCGAGGACACAACAATGTGCCCTCGCTTCTTTATTTGTTTTCCTTTGTGTAGTTTAGAAGAGATGTGCGGGAATGCGCTGCTTGGCATTCTCGAAGTCCTCGATTGTGTCGAGTTCGCAGGAGAAGAGTTCTGTGACGTCGAGCACAGAGAAGGTGCTTCCTTGGGCGATGAGACGCAGGAAGGCCAGCTCGTAGAACGTGTTTTCGAGGTGCTCCTGATTCATCATGATGTCCAACTCCTTGTAGAGCGCAGTCGTGTATGCCTTGCCCATTCGCTCGATGCCGAGGCTTTCGCCGGCAGCAAGGGCTGGGTTGCAGGTCTTGCTTATCTCGGTGATGGCGCCATCTTCGTTCATCACGACTTTCATTTCTTCTTCCCCAAGTTCGTGACGAATGAGGGTGAGGACGTTTTCGTGACTGTCTGCGAGGACGCGCTCGACGATTTGTCCGTCGTAGAGCAGGTCGCTGTCGAGCCAGCCAAAGCGAATATATGTTGTTGGTCGTTTCGTAGTCCTTGTTGTGGATGAAGCATACGTCGATGCTTTCGCCATAAGTCTGCTTGACGAAGTCCTCGATTTTCTCGTGCAAATAGCCCGTCACAATGCAGAATTCGCGGATGCCAGCCTTGATGAGGGCATCCATCGAGCGTTCCAAAAGTGTGCGTTCGCCTACTTTGAGGAGGCACTTTGGCGTGTGAAGCGTGAGCGGACGAAGTCGCGAGGCTGTTCCCGCAGCAAGGATGATTGCACGCATATCTTAGAGGCAGCTCTTGATGGTGTCAACTACGGTTTGTATCTGCTCGCGTCGGCCGAGGGTGATTCGCAGGCAATCTTCGAGGCCTTTGTCGCCCATGAACTTGATCTTATAGTCCTGATCTGCAAGGGCTTTCTGCAGTTTCTCCTTGATGGAGGTGGGGTACTTGATGAGGATGAAGTTGGCCACGCTCTTGTAAACCTTGAAGCCGGGCTTGTCGCCCAGTTCCTTCTGGAAGAGCTGACGGTCCCATTCCATCTCGTCTGCAACCTTGCGATAGTGTTCGTCGCTGTCGAGAGCGGCCAACGCAACTGCCTCCGAGAAGCGGTTATAACCCAGATACTTGTTGCAGTAGCTGAGGAACTGGTCGTGTCCTGCACCGATGAATGCGAAGCCGACACGCAGTCCTGGCAGTCCGTAGAACTTGGAGAGTGTACGGGATATGATGAGGTTGTTGTACTTGTTCACAAGGGGGGCGATGTAGTCGACGTCGGTCGTGATGAAAGATGCGTAGGCTTCGTCCACGAGCACCATTGTGTCGGAGGGGATATTCTCCATGATGCGGCCTATCTCTTCGCTCGTCAGGCTGTTGCCGGTCGGGTTGTTGGGCGAGGCGAGGAGCAGCATTCTGGGGTGAATGCGATTGGTGTAGGCGATGACTTCCTCGACGTTGTAGGCAAAGGTGTCGCCTGTCTCGTAGAGGGGGTACATCTCGAACGAACCGCCACACTCGCCTGCTACTCTGTTGTAGTACCACCACGAGAATTCGGGGATGAGGATGGTCTTGTTGTCGCCCTCCATCAGGAAGTAGTGGATGGCGTTCTTCAGCATCTCCTCTCCGCCGTATCCCAGGAGGACTTGCTCCTCGGGAACTCCGTAAATCTCACTCAATCGGACACTTACGACACTCTTCTTCCCCTGGTCATATATGCGGGTGTAGAAACAGAGTGTGCGGGGGTCGAAGTTCTTTATGGCCTCGATGACCTTCTCTGAAGGCTCGAAATTGAATTCGTTTCTGTCAAGATAGTTCATTATCTTCTTTAGTTATATTTTGGCGTGCAAAGTTACGACTTTTCTCCCGAACCACAAAGCAAAATGAAAAAAAATGCATAAGATGTGGCATAATTGAAAAAGAAGTTGTACTTTTGCAGATTAAATGGTGGAATACTTCTGCAGGGTTGTCTGCAAACGACTAACGTGAAGTTCGCCAACGTCACACTAGTAAATGGCAATCGTCACACTATACGTTTGCGATCATAACACTATACGTTTGCAATCGTCGCACTATATGTTTTGCAGCGACTCTGGAAGGGTTCATAAACCAGAAAGCATAAGGTAAAATGATAGAAGATCTGAAGAAGAAAGTACAAGCAACCTTAAAGTCCTCAGAAACAGAGGATTGGCTTGATTATCGCGTGGTTCGTCCGCTCAGTTATCTGTGGGCCCTGTTCTTCGCAAAACTCGACATTCACCCCAACACCGTTACCATCATCTCCATGATTATCGGAGCCGCAGCCAGCGTGTTCTTCATGCACGGCAGCTTCTACTACGAAGGATGGCACGGACTCCTGATGAACATCATCGGCGTACTGTTGCTCTGCCAGGCAGACATCTTCGATTGCACGGACGGACAGCTTGCCAGGATGACCGGAAAGAAGAGTCGTTTGGGCAGAATTCTCGATGGAATGGCCGGTTTTGTATGGTTCATCCCCATCTACGTCCTCTTGATGGTGCGCTTCTACAACCACCATTCTCTCGAATTCGGATGGCTTGGAATACCCGATACGGAACAGAACGCCCTCATCGCAACTGCGGTAGTCGTCGTCCTCGCACTCTATTCGGGCTTCGCCGGAATGGGCGGTCAGCAACGGCTTGCCGACTATTACATCCAGGTTCACCTCTTCCTCCTGAAAGGCGAGAAAGGCAGCGAACTCGACAACTCCCTCCAGCAACAGAAGGTTTACGACGAGACACCCGCCGAAGGGAATCGCCTCTGGAAGTATTTCCTCAAGACATATATAGACTATACGCGCAAGCAGGAGAAGTCCACGCCTGAGTTCCAGAAACTCATGAGCACCTTGCGCGAGAAATATGGAAGTGCGGGAAATATGCCCGAAGAAGTGCGCGAGGAGCTTCATCGCGAGTCGAAAGCCATCATGCCCCTCAACGCGATGCTCACCTTCAACTTCCGTTCCGGCATGTTCTTCCTGTTCTGTCTCATCGACCTGCCTGTCTTCAATTTCCTCTTCGAAGCCATCTGTATGGGACTTCTCACATATTATATTAATCGCCGACACGAGGCATTCTGCCGCAGGGTTGCGGAAAAAGTAAGACTTGGAGCATGAAGTGGAGCTGGAATAACTTCTTCTTCTTCCTCGGCATCGTTTGTGTCGTGGTGATGCTCTTCACGTTCGACGTCAGTTTCGTTGAGCTTTGGGGCCACATCTGCCGTGCAGGTTTGTGGCTCATCCCCATCGTGGGCATCTGGATTGTCGTTTACGGCATCAATGCTCTAGCGTGGATGTCGGTCATCCGGGGTAATACAAGTCCCGATGAAACCGTCGGTTTTTGGCGGATCTACAAGCTGACCATCACGGGTTATGCGCTCAACTATGCCACTCCGGTAGGCGGCTTGGGCGGAGAACCTTACCGAATCATGGAACTGAGCAAGGACATCTCGAAGCAGCACGCCACCTCCAGCGTCATCCTTTATGCGATGTTCCACGTCTTCGCGCACTTCTGGTTCTGGTTCACGTCCGTCTTCCTCTACCTTGCACTCGCGCTGGTGGGCGACTTGCCCTTCGATACGACGGTTGGCATCGTGCTTGGCATCATCGTGGTCTTCTGCCTGATAGCCTTCTACCTCTTCTATAGGGGATACAAGTACGGACTTGTCGTGAGGCTGATTCGCTGGATAGGACATCTGCCTCGACTCAAAGGATGGAGCGACAGGTTTCTCGAAGCACATGCAGAAGCCCTGCATAATGTGGATTCACAAATCGCTGCCCTGCATCAGCAGAGCCGCAAGAACTTCTATGCAGCCTTGGGCCTCGAGTACCTCTCGCGTATCGTGCAGAGTGCCGAAGTGCTTTTCATGCTCCTGCTTTTCGGCATAGATGGTGGCGGAGGGTTCGACGGCATCACCCTCACCTTCCTTCACAGCATCCTTATTGTCTCGCTTACCACGCTTCTTTCGAACCTGATAGGCTTCCTCCCGATGCAGCTCGGCGTACAGGAAGGCGGTTTTGCTATCTCCACGGCAGCAATGGGCCTGACTATCGAGCAAGGCTTTTTTGTCAGCATCATCTGCCGTGTCCGCGAGATTATCTGGATTATCATCGGCATCGCCCTAATGAAGGTCGGCAATAAACGAGGGTAATGCGGATGCACTGCATCTGCATTACCGAGCGATAGCCGAGCTCGAACACAGTTCAAGGTCGGCAACAAACGAGAGTAAAGCAGAATCAAACGATAAGCTCCCGCGTTTCACAACGCAGGAGCTATATGGCGCCGATATTAATTCAAAAACTAACTAACAAGTTTTTCCTGATATCAGTCTTTAGGGTAAAGCTTCTTGAAGGCCTCTGTCAGGGACTCCACCTCGGGCAGCAATGCCTTCAGTTCCTCCTCGTTCTGATTCTTGACGGCCGTCATGGCTTTCTCCAGCACATCTGTCAGCCGCTTGCAGTTGCCAGCGCCTGGCGACCATATTGTGGCGACACGAATATGGTTCCCAAAGAAGTAACGGGTACCGTCGAGTCCCCTCCGCTCGTCATTGAACATACATGTGGCTACGGTATGTTCTATCAGGTCGGAAAACATCACAGCCGTGGCCTTGTCTGTCTTGACCTCCATAGAATCCAACCTCAGTCTCGGCTCGCCCGGCTCGGCCTCCTTGTTCACCTCGCACCACTTCACCTGCAGCCGTTCGCTTCCCCCATAACCGTAATACACATACAGTGCAGAGGGGAAGCTGAATGAAGGGAATATGAGCATCTGCTGGATTGCTCTCTCGGACAGCCAAGTCCCGAAATACTTTTCTCCCCACAGCTTCTGCTGAGTTTGTGTCATAGGTTCCAGTCTGCTCTGGGCCTGTGCGCCAATGGCTGCCGCCATCAGCAACGTCACTAATGTAATGATTCGCTTTTTCATATTCAAAATTTTAGACTTTCCTTCAAGCTTTTTAAGTTGTCATTAGGTAGGAGATAGATTGTTTGGAATGTGTCGGTTGGCTCTATGACGATGGTCTTATAACCAATATAAGTGAAGTGCATCTTGACGCCTGTGCGGGGAACCCAAAAGGCAAAGTTGCCCAAAGAGTCCGTCGTCTCGAATCCCCATATCTTCTTTTCTGGTTCAAATTGCAATATATGAATAATGGTATGGTTTAAAGGCTCGTCGTTTTCGTCATACACTACGCCCGACACTCGGCGGCGGCTTGCTTTCAGTTCCTCGTGTTGGTCCATATAGTAGTCGCAGAGTGTGTCCTCCACGCAGATGTACTCTACGACGCCGTGCTTTGCTGCCTCTCCATACTTCTCGATGTAGCGTTGCTTGGCTTCCTCATTCATGTGTCTCATTACTCTGTCCAAACACAAGTGTTGCCCTTTTAAGTAGTCGCGACAAGACCTCCCGCCTAACCATTTGTTGTTTTCCTTTGGTTGAGGCACTCCGTTGACGAGGTAGAGGATGGAGTCATTGGGCGGGCTGTCATGTGAACCACCTATGGCGCCTAGGGGAAGAAGCCGTACCTCGTTTTCTTCGGGCACATATTTAGGCAAACCGGCGATTTGCTCTTGTGAGTTTCCTCGCAGCCGCATGTTGTAGCCGTTGTAGATGCATGACAAGGTTTTTGTCGGTGGGCGAGAACTCGAAGGACTTGTAGCCGGGTTGCTCGGCACGAAGCGTGACATCCTTTCTCGGAACCCAGAAGACGAAATGACCCGTCGAGTCGGTCGCAGCTCCTATAAAATCCTGTTCGACATGCACGTAGGCTTCCGTCAAAGGTTTGCCGTTGTTATCAAACACGTAGCCCTCAACTTTGGTGTACTTCTTCATCAGCTTCGGATGCTTGCGGACATAAGCGTCGCAATAGGTGTCGGGCACAACCTTTATTTCTATCACGCCATACTTCGCGAGTCCGCCGTACTTCTCTGTAAACTTGCTGTCTTTGTGAACATACACGCTGTCAATCAGCAGGCCCTGCTGGGAAAAGTACCGAGGCATGTTTGTGTCCACGTCATCGATGGATTCACCAAATACTTGCCACTTTAATGAATCGGGCAGCGGCTCGCCATTCACCAGGATAAGCGTGGAGTCGATTCTGTCCTTGTCGCTTGGCCCGTCGCCTGTTCCCCTAAGTCGCATGGTGGTACCTGAACCCAAATCTGCCGAAGTGGGAACGATAGTAGCATTAGCTATCATGCGTTGAAGTTCTTCCCTTTCCTCTGGAGTAGATGCCCAGATGGCGATTGCACCGTTATTACAAGGTATCTTTATGTTTTGCAAAAGACCCTGCTCATTGAGGTACTCTTCAATACGTCTGTCGATTTCTTCTGATGTCATACCGCGTGAGTCAAACAGAGTCTTGCCGTTGACCACCACGAGAAAAGAATCCGTTTTGCCAATCTGGTCGATGACGCTATCTCCTATTCCCCGAAGGTGCATAGTGGTGCCTGAACCTAAGTCTGCCGAAGCGATGTCCCGTTCTGCAATCTGCCCTTGAAGAGCCTGGTCAACAGACTCGAAGGCGAGATCTTCAAGTCCCGTAGTGGCCGGGGCATCAGCTTTCGCTAAAGCCAGTTCTTTGCGAGGAGCAATGACGGGCTTTGAGACTTCTGCAACTACATCCTTTTCAGGCACTCTTGCAGGCTCGGACACATGCTCGGGCTGGGTAGGCTCTACTTGTGCCATGAGCGGCTGCTCTGTCTGTTCCTTTCCTATATTATATATAATGAGCAACGCCACGGATGCTGCGATGCCGATGCCCAAAGCCCAAGCGAGTGCAGAGTGTCTCTTTGTCTCCTTGCCGATGACTTCCTGCTCAAAGCGTGCCCACTCCTTGTCCACGTCGGGCATGCCGATTCTCTTGTCGATGTCTTCCGTCTTCATGTTACTTTGCAATTTTAAGGGTTTCTCTGATTCTATGCCAAGTACGGAAGCTGTTTCCGCATAGGTCATCTCTTCCTCGTAGTGAAGCTGGAGCACGCGGCGGTCTTGCTCTGTGAGGTTGTCGTCGATGACTTTCTGCAACTGCTTCAGCAACTCTTCCCGCTCCTCATCCTTCTGCCAGGCCGTTTCCTTCTGAAGTTCTTCCTTCAGCCGTCTTTGCAGTTGTCTGTCTCGCAGGATGTGCAGGCATTGGTTCCTCGTTGCAGAGAGCAGATAGCCTCGGATGCTTTCCGTGGCTATTTCAGGCTTGCCTCTCCACATTTGGACAAACACCTGATGTACGGCATCCTTGGCATCCTCGGCATTCTCTACCAAGGAGAACGCCATGCGATACATGTGCAGATAGCTGTCCTTGAAGAGCCGCTCGAACTGTTGTTTGCTGTAATCCATCATGTCTTTTTGGTCTCGTTACATATATAAGACCATCGAAAAGGCAAATCAAATACCCCCTAATTGCAATATTTAAGCAAAGATGTTTCCTTATATCTTTCCCAGGATGCGGTCCATCACCCAATTGACGCTGGTGGCGCTGATGCTGTCGGCAGTGCAGATGCTGCTTTGCTGCAGGTGTTCCACTACGCTTTGAATGAGTGGAAGCTGAACGTGTTCGGGGTTTTCGACATGAAATTCCTGTCGTCCTTGCTCATTACGCATGACGATGGGTTCGTAGGTGAAGACGGAGAAATGCAGTTGCCCACGTTCGCCGATTAGTTCGATACGGTCGGTGCGGGCACTCTCGTGGCTGACAAAACACCACGAACCGCTGCCAGGCAACCCGTCGGCAAACTGGAAGGCAGCACTTACGGTGTCCTCCGTCTCATAAAGTCCGCCGCGATTACTGCTGAAACCCTTTGCTCTGACGATAGGCCCGAATATTTCTTGGAGCAGGTCAATCTGGTGAGGAGCTAAATCATAGAAGTAACCTCCGCCGGCAATGTCGCGCTGCACACGCCAGGGAAGGGCTGTGCTGTTATAGTCGAGGTCGCGTGGTGGACAGGCAAAGCGTATCTGCACAGACGTCACTTTGCCGATGGCACCGTTCTCCACCAGTTCCTTTACCTTTTGGAAGTAGGGCAGATTGCGCCTGTAATAGGCTACAAAACAAGGGACATGGGTCTGCTCACTGACTCGGTTAATGCGTTGACAATCAAGGTAACTGCTTGCTAACGGCTTCTCTACATAGACGGGCTTTCCTGCCTTCATTGCCATGATAGCATAGGTGGCGTGCGAAGAAGGAGGCGTCGCTATATAGATGGCGTTTACTTCAGGGTCGTTGATGAGTTGCTGAGCATCCGTGTACCAGCGAGGGATGTTATGCCTTTCTGCATAGGATGAAGCCTTTTCCTTGCTGCGACTCATTACAGCCCAAATGCGTGAGCCTGCCACAAGATTGAAGGCAGGTCCGCTCTTTTTCTCGGTCACTTCACCACATCCGATGAAGCCCCATCGTATCTCTTTATATATGGGTTGCGGCATTTAATTAAAGAAGTTCCAACTGAGACCAAAATGAATGGTCATCGGATTAATGGGATAATGTGGCACGAGGAAGCTGTGGCCTGAGCCTGCATTGACATGACGCAAAGAGACATAGATCCGACAGTGCTTGAGATGCATATTGGCATACGCACCAATAATAGGATAGTTGCCTATCTTCACCCGCTCGTGACCTGTATCCTGTACGGCAAACTGTTGAATGGCAGGACTATAGTCGGGAGCATAGTATGACGTGAAGTAACGCATATCACCGCCTATCTGTACGCGTAAAACCTTTGCAATGCGGAAGAGAAGATAGAGGTTGGTGTAGACGTTAAGTTTTGGCAAGGGCAGCGCGTCTTGATTAGTACTTGTCTGGAAGGACACTTGATTGTCCCAATGGATGACCTTCCAGTTGAGGTCTTGGGCAAGCGTGGCGCCGAAGACTTGCACGCTGCCTGTCTGCATGACGCCAACAGCATGGCTGTAGTCGGTAGGCAGAAGGCTCAAAGCATCCTTTCCATCAAGCAGAGTATTCTGCATGCCAAAGTAGGTGTAGTTAGATACATTCTCGAATCCGACATTCAACCTTGTCCCAAGTTTCTTGAGACGAAGAGTACCATCAATCTTCAGACGTACCTCACGATCCAAGTCATTGTTGTCCCACCAAGCGCTTTGTGAATGATAATGCCGGAAGAAGAAGGTCGGCTTGCGATGCATGAAGTTGACATGAATATCCGTAAGCAGCGTGTCAAGCTTACCAAGGCGCAGATTTAAGTCGGTTTTCCCGTCGATGTTCAAGTCACCTACATGTTCGCCGATTAGCCATACCTCGGCAGAAGTGTTGAAGTGGAAACGGGAGCCTTGCGTGCGAGCCAGTTCACCGCCAACTGAGACATCGCTTTCTGTGTATCGCGTCATACCGCCTTCGCCATCCATCAACTTGTAAGAGCGTAACTTGTGGGTGCCAAAAAGCGTTATTCCCATCTGCGCCCACTTGTTGAAGCCCTCGCGAAGAGCAATGCCGAAAGTGTTTCGTACGGAAAGAGCGCGTGTCAAGTCCTGCATCCTGTCCCCGTCGCCAAAGTAACAATTGGTGTAATAATTTTGGGTTGTGTTGTGCGACAAGTACTCGTGCTTGAGATTGCTTACATCGAGGGTATGTATGAGACTCGTAACAGGAATGAACTCCTTAGGCACTTCTTGTGAATCATGCCATACTTGCATGAGCGAGTCAATAGCAATCCTCCGTGCTAATGTGTCTTCCCGAAGCACGGTTTGTATGCTGTCGGGCAAATCGGAAAGGAGTTCTGCGGCAGATGGAGGCGAAGGCTTCAGCGAGTCGGGAATCTCTATGATACGTGTGAAACCGAGGTTATAGCGATGTGTCAAATAATAGTGTTGCTCGTGATTACGGTTCCATGTTTGGTCGAGCATCGTCGGAATGTTACCCGGACTGTAGCTCTGTCCAGTACTCAAAGGGTCTTCGATATATCGGTCATCCTCGATGCCACCGTTCTCTCCCATCTTCATGTGGTTGATGCCGACGTAAGCGTGCAAGTTGTATCGCTCTCCACGATAGTAGCCATAGAACGTACTTCCAAACATACTGTTAGGCTGAGCAAAGTAGTAGCCTACGCCATAGCTGTAGTCTATCTTGAAACCTAAGCCTGCAAGCTTGTTGATGTTGGTAGCAAAGTAACCTCGGACACGATCCTCGCCGGTTTGCCTATTGCCGCAAGAATGGTAGGCAAGGTTTGTGATGGGGCTCTTCGTGTTGGTAAAGCGAAAGTCCTGCAGCGAGCCTCGGAAGAAGCTAAAAGGTTGCAAGAAGAGGAACTCGTCAGATGTGTTGTCTCGGTTGAAGTATAGACGACTCAAACGTGGCGAACCGATGTTGGCAAGGTAGTTGTAGTCGCCCGTATAACCATCTGTGGCATTCCACTTGTAGAAGTCATGCACGACGGTATCGTTGTTTTCTGCATCAACGACGGTACCTAGGCGAGGCTCCAAAACCCATTGGAACTGGCCAATAGGGATGTTCTTCTTGTTCTTGAAGCGTGTTGTGTCACGTCCCCAAGTTGTGCGATTTCCAGCGCCATCTATATAGGAGCCGTCCTCAGAAGATACAACATATGTTTCACCGTCGTCATAAAGGGCGGCATTGCTTCCGTCCTTATTGACGCGATGCACCTGTGCACTTGCCTGCAGCAAGATGCTGATGAGAAACAGCAATATATAGAGTCTTTTAGTCATGCTTTAAAGGAGACGCAAGATGAATTCTATCACTTTGAACACCATGCCGACAGCAATGACGATGAGTGCCGGCACATGATTCTCGCTGCCGAAGAAATACATGCAAAGCCCGACGACTGCCAAGATGAGGAAAAGTACGTTGAATACTATCCTGAGCTTTGTGTTGTCGAATTGCTTTGCTCGCTTCCTGCGAATGCGTTCGACTTGTTCTTCAAGGGAAAGTTCTTCCTGTTTCATCGCTGTTTAGTTTACTTTATCGGCTCGATGACAAAGCCATAGCTATAGTTCTTCTCTTGGAGCTCGTACTTAGGCAACGGGCCAGGACCACAGCTTGCATTGCCGAGGCCACGCATGGCGGCATCAAGATGAAGGATAATCTCAGGCCGATGAATCTTGCTGAGTTCGTGCTTGTACTTCGTCTGCCAGAGTTCTTCGTCAGTATAGTGCAGGGCGCTGAAATCGAATGTGCCGCCTGTACAGAAGCGAACGCCCTCGCCCTTGTTGTCCGTAAAGGTCACCCATTTGACGTCACAACGTTCGCCCATGCTTTGAGGCTTGATGTATTCTTCGGTCATGCCGTTCACTGTGCCGTCCCAGACGCCCATGAATGCCGAGGTCTTGCGGTCAGGATAGTTCTCGTGAGGACCACGGCCAAGCCATTGCACGTTGCCAAGGCGCGGGTCGAGGGCTGCGATGAGGCCAAGCCTGCTGAAGTCCTGGTTGCTTTCATTGCCGAAATTGCTCTTGACGCCAATGCTTCCGTCATTATATATGGTATATGTTGTCTCGACAGGTATGGTGGTTCGATTCTCGCGTCCTGACTTGACGTCATACTTTACGGTGATGATTGCGTCGCCGTCATCCTGTTTCAGCGTTACTTTGGGAGCAATGATGTCGCTTTTGAAGTTGCCACGGCGGTCGTTGCTAATGCTGCGGAAACCATTGAAGGTCAGGTTGCCGAAGGGCACTGCGTTGCCTGTCACGAAGATAGGCTTGCCATTATACGACAGCTCTGTTACTGCTCCGCTTTGTTTGCTGACGGCAAAGGTGAAGTTTTCATTCTTGACACTTATTTGCTGAGCATTCTCCTCGACCTTGAGGGCTCCACTTGCTTTGGCTGCCTCCATGAGTGTTGGCTTGCCGTCACGAATCGGGAGTTGCTCTGCTGCGACTTCATGTCCGGCGTTTGCCCAGTTCGTTGCCTCCTTGAGTTTGAGGGAGACGTTGAGGTGGTAGAGGCCTTCTCCCTCAGGCACTTCGCAGGGAAGTTCGATGAAGCAGCTGTCGCCAGGCTGTACCTCGGGCAGCGATGTGGTGCCGCTCTTTATCATACGACCATCGCGAAGCAG
This sequence comes from uncultured Bacteroidales bacterium, assembly GCA_902779315.1. Taxonomy (GTDB): domain Bacteria; phylum Bacteroidota; class Bacteroidia; order Bacteroidales; family Bacteroidaceae; genus Physcousia. The sequence goes on from CACZBC010000028.1 coordinate 46,505, forward strand.
ACTATAAGAGAAGGTGAACTCGCTCAACGGCGTGAAGCAATAGCGGTTGCGAATGCGGATTTTGTTGTCGTTGGTCAACTTGAAGTCAACATATTGATATACTTTCTTGACTTCGAGCAGCTTAGGTGTGACGTGACGGTCGGCAGTAATGATGCCGTTGCAGCAGAAGTCATTGTCGTTGGGATAGTCGCCAAAGCCGCCGCCATAATACATGTTGGTGGTTGGTTCTCCCCATTTGCACATGCTCTGATCCACCCAGTCCCAGATGCAACCGCCTATCATGCGCTTGCTCTCAAACTCGATGTAGTCCCAATATTCCTGCAGGTTTCCGATGGCGTTGCCCATTGCATGAGCATATTCGCAAAGGAAGAAGGGACGACTTTGCAGGTCAGCCTGTTGGTCGAGCCTAATCATGTTGGGCAGGTTGGGGTACATGCGGCTGTCCATATCCGCTACTTCATTCATGCCTTCGTAGTGGATGAGACGGTCGTCAAGCTCTTGAATGGCCTTCTTCGAAGCGACAAAGTTGCTGCCGCCACCGCATTCGTTACCCATGCTCCAGAAGATGACGCTGGGATGATTGCGGTCGCGAAGCACCATACGCACTTGTCTGTCAACGTATTGAGCCTCCCATTTCGGATTGCGACTCAGGCTGTGATTGGCGTGACACTCAACGTCGGCTTCGTCCATAACGTAGATTCCATAGTAATCATACAGGGCGTACATGCGTGGGTCGTTAGGATAATGACTCGTTCGAACCGTGTTGAGGTTGTAACGTTTCATCAGCAAGATATCTTCTATCATGCTTTCCACGGGAATGGCTTTGCCGTAAACAGGGTGAGTGTCGTGTCGGTCAGCACCCTTGAACATTACCCTCTTGCCGTTGATGAACACTTGTCCGTTACGGTTCTCTATCTTTCGGAAGCCATACTTTTGCGTGTAAACATCGCCTCCGACGGCTATGTTGACGGTGTACAGATTAGGCTTCTCAGCACTCCAGAGTTCAGGATTCTGCACTTCGAGGCTGAGGTGAGCGTCCTTCTTGCCGTTCTCTATGCTGCTTACTTGCAGTATAGCCGTCTGGATGGTCTTGCCTGCGGGGTTCACAAGTTCCACATCAACACGGGCATCAGCCTTTTTGCCGAGGTTCTGGAGGGCAATGTCGATGCCGAGGAAAGCACGGCTGAAGTTGTCGCCACCACCGCGACGGCCTCGTCCACCCATCATCGAAGTGAGTTTCACATCCTGAACATGCAGTTTCTGTCGCGCTTCGAGATAGACGTCGCGATGTATGCCGCTCATGCGGAACATGTCCTGGTCCTCGATGTATGAGCCGTCGCTCCAGCGGTAGACTTCAACACAAACGAGGTTCTCGATGCCCGGCTTGATGTATTTTGTAACGTCGAACTCGGCATCCACATTGGGAGCCTGAGTGTAGCCGACCTTTTTCCCGTTCACCCAAACATAGGCTGCGCTGTAGATGCCATTGAAGTGGAGATAGATTTCCCTGCCGTTCCAAGAGGCTGGAACCTTGATGGTACGGCGATAGCTGCCAACTGCGTTGGGTTCGTTCACTACCGTATATCCCTCTTGTCCGCGGATGAAGGGCGGCTGATTCTTGAAGGGATAGGTCACGTTGGTGTAGATGGGAGTGCCGTAACCCTGCATTTCCATACACGAAGGCACAGGAATGGTCTTCCACGAAGAAGCGTCGAAGTTCGTCTTGTAAAAGTCGATGGGACGGTCTTCGGGTTTCGGAACCCAATTGAACTGCCACCTGCCGTTCAGCATCAGCCTGAGAGAGGAGTTCGGCCAAAGCCAAGGCTTGGCGTAAGCCTCGTCGGATTCCATCTCTTTCTCGCTGGAATAGAGCAACATAGTGGCTCGTCCGGGCTCTTTGTTGATGCTGATGATGGCCTCGTTTTCCCAGTCGTTCTTCGACTTTTCGGCTGTGCTTTTGGCGTCTATCTTGAGGTTCGTCTTGACGAGTCGCCATTGAACGAAGTCGTTGGTATTGGTGGCTTTCATCTGCCAGACGTGTCCACCAGGCTGGCAATTGTCGTTGTAGCCGAGCTTGAGGCCGCCTGCAGCGCAGGTCAGGACGTAGGTCTCTTCGCCACTCTTCTCGATGAGCCACTGCTGGTTGGGGTTTCTGGGACTCAGTTCCCAACTGAGCACCTCGCCCTCTCTTGTGCCGTGATTGCCGTTATCGAGCGCCACCTCAGCACTTGGGCTGTAAAGGCAGTGATAGCCCTGCCTGTCGGACTTCACGATGCGCCACACCTGAGTCTGCGACTTCTTGTTGACGGGCGAGAAAGTGATAGTGCCGTTCTGGTTGTCGAGGGCAAGTCCGTCGCCTATCTCGAGGCGGTAACCTTGTGCCGGGTCAAAGTCTTGAGCCATAAGGCATAGTGTGCTGCAGAAGAACGTTGCGAGCAACACGGAAAAGAGTCTTCTTGTCATAATGGTAAAAGTATTGCTTTAATTTATGGGCACAAAGTTACGAATAAGTACGCACAAAACAAAACAAAAACAAGAAAAACTCGTTTTTCTTGTAAGGACTTCGTGGCATGTTGGCAAACAACACCAGTGTCGTTGGCAAACTTCAAACGTGAACTTTGCAAACTTCAAACGTGAACTTTGCAAACTTCAAACGTGACGATTGCAAACGTCACACTATACGATTGCAATCGTCGCACTATACAAATGCAAACGTAACACTATACGATTGCCATCGTGGCTGTAGTCGTTCCCTCATTCCTCAGGCACCCATTCCTCGGCAGGCTTGACAACACTCTTGTATTCGCCTTCCTGAAGGCTCTTCCTGGCTGGGGCCGGCGTGCTTCCACTGGTGTAACTGCGGGCACTTCCGCGATACTGATTCCATCGGTTCATGATGAGACGGACGTAAGCCTCAGTTTCGCTTCCACGCATATAACCGTTCAAAACGTCCGGGTCTCGGTAGTAACGCGGCTCGGAAAGGTGCAGGATGAAGGGCGCCACTTCCTGCCAAACCTGGTGGTCTCGGCCTGCTTTTCTGGTCAAAGTCTGTGCGTCTTGAACGTGTCCTACACCTCCATTATAGGCTGCAAGCGTGAATTTGATGCGCTCTTCGGCGTCCTTGATGTCCGAGAAAGACTGGCTGACCTTCCTGATGTAACGTGTCGAAGCCGAAATGTTCTGCTCCGGATCGAAGCGTTTATCCCTTGGAACTCCCATCGCATCGGCAGTTGAGGGCATCAATTGCATGAGTCCCATCGCCCCCATCGACGAGACGGCTTGGGGGTCGAAACCTGATTCCTGATAACTCATGGCAGCAAGCAAACGCCAATCCCAACCGGCAGTCGAGCTGTAGCGGCGAAACAGATCGTCAAAGGCGGAGATGATGCCGTGGGAGGCATCCTGCATGACTGGCCGCATTCGGCGTCGAACGGTAACAGTCGTATTGTTGGCCGTGCTCTCGATTTGCTTGACGCGATCGGGTTTCCACCACTCCGTGATGGCTCCTCTAAGCATGGGCTCGTCTTCTCGCGTCTGCCAAGTCGGCATCTCGAGGGCAATGAAGTCAATCTCTCCTTGCTTCAACTTTTGCAACAAAGACGTGGTGTCTGGGGAAATCTCCATTTGCAAAACGACTCCGATGCTTTGTGCGAAGGCTTCAGCAAGCCTGTATTGCAAGCCCATTCCGTTGCCGTGATATTCGTAATAGGTGTCGGGTCCGCTCAAAGTACCTGCAATAATCGTGCCGCTACTCTGTATCTCGTGCAAGTCGTAATACTGCAAAGTGTCCGCCTCCGCCTCTTCTGTTGCAAAGAGGACGGACGTGTCTTTCTCCTGTTTCGCAGTACAAGCGACAAGGAGAAGAAGGAGAAGGAGGTGGGGCTTCAAGGTTTAATCCTGTGAATAATGTAGGTCCTCATGATCTCGATGGCTTGCTGGTTGGCTCCGCCTTGAGGGATGATGAGGTCGGCATACCTTTTTGTCGGCTCGATGAACTCTTCGTGCATGGGTTTCAAGACGTCCCGATAGCGGTCGAGCACCATTTGGGTGGTTCTTCCACGCTCAACCGTGTCGCGCTGGATGACGCGGATCAGTCGCTCGTCTGGGTCGGCATCTACGAAGATTTTCAAGTCCATGAGGTCGCGCAACTGCTTCTTCCAGAGTGCCATAATGCCTTCGATGATGATGACTTCGCAGGGCTCGACGTGTACCGTCTCGGGCAAACGGTTGCTGATCAGGTAGCTGTAAGTGGGCTGCTCTATGCTCTTCCCTTGTCGCAAGGCCTGTATCTGCTCGGTCAGAAGTTTCCAGTCGAAGGCGTCAGGATGGTCGAAGTTGATGCGTTTGCGCTCTTCTGGCGTAAGGTGTGTCGTGTCGTTATAGTAAGAATCTTGTGGAATGAGCGCCACTCTGTCTGTGGGAAGCGTCTCGAGAATCTTCTTTACGACTGTTGTTTTGCCAGAGCCTGTGCCTCCGGCGATGCCGATGATATACATGTTATTTCAGTGTTGCTGTGAGGATGCAGTCAATGGTGTTCGGTAACTCGGGCAGGAAAATGCGGTAACCTTCCTTGTCGCGTTTGAACTTCAACTTAGTGTCGCCTGCAAACATTACGACCTTCGAGAGCTTTTGTTCCGTGAGTGGAAGGAGGATTTGCCCGTCCTCTACCTTATTTAATATATGTATGTAGAGCGTGTTCTCCTTTTGTGTCGTGACGCCCCAACTTTGTGGAGGAACACATCCGCCACGAGTGCCGTAGATGGTTGGACCGTTAACTTTCATGAAACTGCCAATGTGCTTCAGAATCTCGACTGCTTGGTCGGGCAGTTTTCCATCAGGACGAGGGCCGATGTTAAGCAGGAAATTAGCATTCAGGCCTGCCGCCGTAACGAGTCGACGAATGAGTTCATCGCTGCTTTTATAGTTCTTGTCGGTAATGCTGTAACCCCAAGTGTTGTTCATCGTCATGCAGGTCTCGAGGGGGAGGCGTGATACCTTCTGTTCTCCAGAGAAGCCCGCCGTGTTCTGTCCCGGCAGATCTTGCTCGAAGAGCTGAAAGTCTTCGAGGCCGATAGGCGAGCCATGATGGTTGTTTCCTATGAGGCAGGTGGGTTGCAGACGCTTGATGAGGGCATACTGTTCCTCGAGTCGCCAGTCGAATTCCTTCTCTTTGTGGTCCCACATTCCGTCGAACCAGATGGCTCCAATCGGGCCGTAATTAGTCAGAAGCTCTGTCAACTGACGGTTCATGAAAGCATAATAGCTGTCCCAATTCGTGGTTGAAGGGTCATGGGGGCAGTTCTGGCAAGCTCCTGTCGGGTAGTCCGTTCGCTGCCAATCCATGTGGCTGTAGTAGAAATGGAGTTTCAACTCTTGTTCCCTGCAAGCCTGTGCGAGTTCGCCAATAATGTCACGCTTGAAGGGAGTGGCATCCACGATGTTGTACGGACTTGCCTTTGTCGCCCACATCGAAAAGCCATCGTGATGCCTGCTGGTAAAGGTGACGTACTGAGCGCCAGCCTCCTTGAAGAGTTTTGTCCATTCGCGAGCGTCGAAGAGGGAAGGGTAGAAGCCTCCCGCAAGCTTTGCATACTCGCCTCGGTCGAGGTGACGATTGTGCATCACCCACTCTCCGTCGGCCAACATGGAATAGATGCCCCAATGGAGGAAAATGCCGAACTTGCGGTCTTGGAACTCTTCGCGGATACGACGGGTGTCGTCCGAAATGCTCTGTGCCACAGTCATCAAGGCAAACAGAGACAGAATGAAGGAAAAGGCAAAGCGTTTCATGAGCAGAAATAAATAGCCTCACCCTCCAAAAGAGAGTGAGGCCGAGTTTGTTATTAGAACATTTGTGCGGGATATTGACCTGCCTCGTGAAGTGCTGCAAGCTTTGCAACAACCTCAGGACGGTCTTCAGGATAGGTCACGCCAAACCATTTGCTGGTTGTGTCGAGCACTTCGCAAGTGGCCTGACCTGTTTTGATGAGGTGATCCACCATCAGGGGAATGAAGAACTCGCTCTTGAGATTCTCCTGATTCTTCGGGTCGGAGAGGAACTTCTTAAAGAAGTCTTCGCTATACTCGAAGTAGTCCGGCGTGAATCCCCAAAAGTTCATGCTGACGGGAGTGGTGTCTGGAATGCTTACCCACTCGTCGTTCTCGTCGAGATACTGCACGACACCATTGTGGCGTTCAATCTTCGTGCGCTCTACGACACCAGTAAGCAAGTGCGTCTTTTCGTCGTTTTCGCAGATGCCGCGACTAACTGTGCCGCTTTCGCTCAAAGTGTTATCTACGCGGAAGCCCACCATAGCGTACTTGCCTTTGCTGCCTTCGGGGAGTTCGGTTGAGGACTGCAAAGGGCTCCTTGATGACATCTTTACCCATCAAAACTGCGTGGTTGGTGCCCCAAGGTTTTTGTCTTCCTTCAGGTACTGTGAAGCCTTCTGGCAGGGCATCAAGGCTCTGGAAACACAGTTCGCAAGGAACATGTCCCTCGTATTTCGACAGAATCTGCGTGCGGAACTGCTCCTCGAAGTCACGACGAATGACCCATACAATCTTGCCAAAGCCGGCTTGAATGGCGTCATATATGCTATAATCCATAATGCTCTGACCTTGAGGACCGAGCGTGTCGAGCTGCTTCAGGCCGCCATAACGGCTTCCCATACCTGCAGCAAGGAGGAATAATGTAGGTTTCATGTTTTCCTTCTTAGTGTTAATGATTAAAGAGCGTTAGCAGTCAGGATGAGTACGAGCAGGCCGAGAATAGCGTAGAGCTCAGGGAACACGGCCAGCACCATAGTAGTACCGAAGGCGTTATGGCCGGCACCAATTGCGCTGATACCGTTTGCGCAGACCTTTGCCTGACGGATGGCGCTGAAGAGAGCCACGAGACCGAGAGCCAGACCTACACCGAAGATGGCGCAAGCTGCAGGCATCTGGAGTTCGGGTGTCACTTTGCTGTTAAGCATGAAGAAGCCTACGAAGCCGTACAGACCCTGTGAAGAGGGCAGAGCAGCCAAACCCATGTAGGAGCCGCTTGCTGTGGGGTTCTTCTTGAAGGCACCAATTGCGGCATTACCACAAATAGTTACGCCGTAAGCGCTACCAATTCCAGAGAGGGCTACGCAAAGTGCAATGCCCAGATAAGCTAATAAGATTTCCATAATTTTTTGTTTGTTTTTTGTTATTTAGATGTTTTGTATTTTCTGTTTCGTTACTTTTTGAATGGTGTGTACTCCTTGCCTCCGCCGCTGAAGTCAGCGTTCTTGAAGAACTCGACGAACGTCAGTCGCATCGGATGGACGAATGCACTTATCATGCTCAGGGCAAAGGTGATGCTGTGACCTGCAAGCAGGATGATTACCATAGGCAGCCAGCGAATTGCCCAAGGCAGGCTGGAAGTCATATCGTAGGCAAGCGAATTGAAGACGCCGCCAAGTACACCACCCGTCAGACCAAGGGCGAAGAGGCGGATGTAGCTCAGCAAATCGCCAAGCAAACCTGTTGCCATTCCGTAAGTTGCCCAAACACCTCCGCCAATATTCAACAGGGGGCCGGTTATCGGATTCTTGTAGGCCGACGGATTATTATATAGGAATATACCGACGACACTTATCGCGATGATGCCGTAGAGTGCATAAACGAGGACTTTTGGCAAGCTGACTCCGCAAGCGGGCAAACCGAAGAGAGCGATTGCAGCGAGCAAAGCTACTACCCACGAGAAGGTTCCGATGGCATAGCCAAAGCCGAAGTTCTTCCACGCTTTACAGCCCTTCAGCACCATTCCCAGGAGAACTTGCACGAAGCCGATAATGACGGAGATGACCATCATGGGCGAATAGCCGAAGAGCGGGCCGACACCATTGTCGTTGAGGAAGTATGGCTTGACTGGAGCGAGGAATGCCCAATCCTGTTTCGACAGGTCGATTCCGAAGAAGGTGCCAGTCAGAAGGCCGCAGACGGTTGTTGCCAAACCCAACCAAATGCCGAGTCGTCCGTAACTCTTCATCTCGTCGCTGCCCTTCAGGGCGAGATAAATGCCGCCCAGCAGGACGAGGAGTCCGTAGCCGCCATCTCCCAGACAGAGTCCGAAGAAGAGCATGAAGAACGGCGCAAAGAAGATGCTTGGGTCGATGTCGCGATAGTTGGGAAGCGAGTACATTCGCAGGATGGGTTCGAAGAGGCTGGTGTATCCGTCGTTCTTTATCTTTACGGGCACATCGTCTTCGTAGGCCGGATTCTCGAGCTCGTAGTAAACTTGTTTCTCGTCGAGCCATTTGGTGAGTTCCTCGGCCTTTTCCTCGAGCGTCCAACCCACCATGAGTCGAACGGCTCCTTCGGCTATGCTCTCGTCCGAAAGCTCCACTTGTCGCAGTTGAATCTCGCTTTGAGCCTGCTTCTGGCCTGCTTCGAGTACATTTCTATATTGACGTGCGACTTCGCAAGTCGTATCGTGATTCTTTTGGAGGGCTTCCTTGGCTTCGGCCAACTCTTGGCGATACTGCTCGAGCGAGCCGTCAGGGAGCTCCAGACGCTCAGCCTTGATGTCCGGCTCAACGTCGGAGAATGCCAGGAAGTAAGTGCGTTTGCGGTACTCGTCTATGGGTGTGGCGAAGTACTTCTCTGCCCAATCTGCCTGGAAAGACTTTGCTGCACAAGCGTAGAAATACACTTGCAAGCCCGTTTCCTGCTGCAGTTTCTTTATCTTTTCCCAGTCGAAGTTGCCCCAAGGCTCCAGCTTCTGGATGTTCTTCTCTGCTTCGTCTATTGTATGACGGATGCTGACCTCCTCTGCTTTGAGACGTTCGACTTCGTTGAGGAGCGAGTCTGAATTTTGAATTTTGAATTTTGAATTTTGTTTCTCGTCCTTCTCCCAAGCCTTGAGCGAAATGTCGAGATAGGCGAGGGCCTGCTGGTAGCGGACTCTTTCTTCGAGTGCCTTTTGCAGAGCCGGGCTGGTCTGTCCTTGCTTCAACTGTTGGACGTGAACCACTCCTTGCTCTCGCAGGCCGGCAATGAACTCGTCGTATTCCTTCTGAGTCACCAGGAAGGTGAGCTTTTTCATTCTCTCAATCATGCGATTTCCTCCTTTCTCTTCTCCTGAAGTGACTTCAATATCTTCTGCGATGACTTGCTGAGGTTCTCCTCGTCCTCCATGAAGCGCTTTATCTTACGCACAGCCTCCTGATAACCAGGTATTTGAACTTTCTCGAAGAGGTTGACCTTCTGAGTCGTCTTCTTGCGCGCATGTTCCAGGAGGTGCAGCTTGGCGAAGACGAATTCGCGTTCTACGGCTGTCTTTGCGAGACCTTGCAGGAGCTTGATTCCGTCGAAGTACCACTTCGGAGCGCTGAACAGGCCGAAGGGTTTCACCTTCAGGCTGATGTTGTTCAGGATGGGAACTCTGACGCCGGCAATCTTCTTGACGCTCAACTCGACGTCGTCCAGGCTGACGAGCGAAGTGTCGAACTCGCCCCAGAGTGCGTACATCTTTTCGTAGCCGGCGATTTGGCTTTGCAGCTTTCGCTCCAGTTCGTCGGCCTCTTCCTTGCATTTCTTCACCTCCAGTCGCAGCGCCGTTTCCTTGCTTTTGATGATTGGAAGGGTGCGTTGGCGCATCTTTAGAGCCTTCTCAATCTGCTGCAACGAGGTCTTATTATACTGAAACTTTATTGCCATACTTGTCTAATTGCGGGCACAAAGGTACGAAAATTTTAGCAAAGAAGAAAGAATAAAGGAGATTTATTTGAGCAGAACATGCAAAAACACTTGCGAAAATTATCCGCATTCCACATGTTTTGTAAAGATATTTCCGCAGAAAAGAAGAGACTCTGAAAGCCATTTCCTCAGACTTATCGTTTGAAAGCAGAAGAGCAGGAACGCAATCTTCGCCCTCGAAACGGGTCCAAATAGGGGAGAAAAAGAGCCATTTGTAACACTTTGATATAGAAGTGGTTCCGATGCGACTCGCGAAATCGGAAAATATATACAGTCAAGTTGGCCGATTTAACGTGTTACGATTGCAATTTACTAGTGTGACGTTTGCGTTTATCTAGTGTCACGATTGCCATCATCTAACGTGACATTTTGAAACATCACACTAGTCGCGAGCCCTTTTAGCCTTTCAGGTCAGGAATCCTGCCGTTCCAAGTCCGCCGATTTTGTCAAGATATTTCCATCTTTCGGGTAAATTTCCTGCCTGTTAAAACTCAAATAATTCTCCGTTCTGCGCTTTTAATTCTCAAATTATTTGTACCTTTGCAAAGCAAAAGAGCATTTGTCAAGAGCAATGAACGAAGATAAAGACTTTCTGCGACAAGATAATAATTATCGCACATTAAAGGCATTTCGAAAGGCGGAGTGCATTTACGATGTGACGTTCTACTTTGCTCACCAGTTCCTTAAACAGGGCGACAGAACCATCGACCAAATGGTGCAGGCCGCTCGCTCCGGCAAGCAGAACTTGGCAGAAGGCAATATCGATGGTATCACATCTCGCGAAATGGAGCTGAAACTCACGAATGTCAATCGTGCTTCGCTGCATGAGTTGCTCCTCGACTATGAAGATTACCTTCGTGTTCGAGGCTTGGAACAATGGTCTTACGACGATCCTCGATGTGTGCAGACACGCGCTTTTTGCAAAGAACACCTTGATTCTGCAGTCTATCGGGAGAAGATAAAGGACCGCTCGGCTGAGACCATCGCCAACATAGCTATTACGCTAATCCATCAATGCGATGTGCTCATCCGTGGCCTCATTGAGTGGAAGAAGCGCGACTTCATGGAGAAAGGCGGCATTAAGGAAGAGATGTACAGAGCCAGGAAAGACTGGCAGAGGAGGAATGGAATGACTGGGGCTGATGGGCAATATGGGTCTAATGGGCAGAAGCCCAGTTCTCCCACCTCGCCTATTCAACCCAATAACCCCATTAAACCCATCAAATAACGCGATGGAAGAGAAATCATTGAAGCAAAAGACTGCTGGAGGAATGCTTTGGGGCGGGTTGTCGAACGGCTTGATGCAGCTGATAAGTGCCGTCTTCGGACTGGTTCTGCTCCGCTACCTCACGCCTAACGACTACGGAAAGGTGGCTATGCTGAACATCTTCGCAGCCCTCGCAAACGCCCTTCAAGAGAGTGGTTTCATGGCGGCACTCTGCAACCGACGCGAGCCGACTCACGAAGAATACAATGCCGTCTTTTGGTTCAACCTGCTGGTTAGTGCCTCGCTCTACATTATACTGTGGTTCTGCGCCCCACTTATCGCGGATTTCTACAAACAGGAGGAGCTGGTTCCGCTTGCCAGAGTGCTTTTTCTGGGCTTCCTCTTCTCTGGTCTTGGCACAGTTCAACGTGCCTATCTCTTCGGACACCTGATGGTCAGACAGACCAGCATCTGCTCGCTGACAGCTATGCTTCTCTCTGGAATCATCGGTATCGTGATGGCCATCAAGGGTTTCGCCTATTGGGCCATCGTGACGCAGGCAATCTGTTTTGTCTTCATCACACAGATTATGGCCTGGTTCTTCTCTCCTTGGAGGCCAACACTCCAGTTCAATCTTGCTCCTGCATGGAAGATGTTCGGCTTCAGCAGCAAGTTGATGCTCACGAATATCGTAAACATCTGCAATCTTCACGCCTTTTCCGTCTTGCTTGGTAAGTTTTTCGGAGACCATACTGCAGGCATCTACTCGAATGCCAAGAAGTGGAACGATATGGCTTCGAGCACGATAAACGGGATGGTGACGAGCACCAGCCAACCTACTTTGGCACAAGTCACGGACGAGATTGGCCGTTATCGTCAGGTCTTCCGCAAGATGCTGCGATTCATTTGCTTTGTCTCTTTCCCCGCTATGCTAGGGCTTGGATTGGTGGCGCAGGAGTTCATCTTGCTTGCCGGAGGCGAGAAGTGGAGGGAGAGCGGCTTGATTCTCTCCCTGCTTTGCCTGCATGGAGCCTTCGTCCCGATTACCACACTCTACAGTAATCTCACGATAAGTCGAGGCAGAAGTGATGTCAACATGGCTTGCACGATAGGCCAATGCCTGGCAGTTTGGGCAGGTCTCATCCTGCTTTACCCTTACGGATTCCTTCCGATGGTAGTTTATTTCGTGGCGCTCAACATAGCTTGGCTTGCGATTTGGCAGTGGTTTGCCTGGCGTTTGACTGGCCTCACCTTCATGGAAGCCCTGAAGGACACAGTTCCTTTCCTCGTTTTCACACTCATCGTGCTTGCCCTGACTTGGTGGATTACAAGGGGAATAGAGAACTTGTGGCTGCTTTTGATAAGTCGCATCCTGATTGCCGCCATCCTTTATGGAGGCATAATGTGGGTGAGTGGGGCAAAGATAATGCGCGAAGCCATACATTATATATTTAATAAAGGAAGGGATGAAGCAGCGTAACAATGCCTTTGATTTGCTTTGTGGACTTTGCATCCTCAGGATGGTGACGCTTCATGCCATCTGCCAGACGCAACTTCGACAGACACCTTGGTGGAAGGAAACGATGCTTTGGACGTTCTTCTTCATGAGTTTCTTCTTCTTCAAGGCAGGCTATTTCAACAAAGGCATCACAGGCGAGACACTTCCTTACCTTCGAGATCGTGTCCGTCGCCTCTTCGTGCCCTATCTTTCGTGGGGCATCATAGGCTTTGTCTTGGCCTTCTTTTGGCTTTGTCTCTTCCCTGAACACCTCGATAAAGCAATCGGGAAGGTGCAGACTTTCACCTGGCTCAAAAGCGGTCTCACCTTCGGCAACGCCCCCATGTGGTTCCTCTTGTCGTTCTTCGCGACCTATGTTCTGATGCATTTCATCGAAAAGGTACCTTATCTTCATTGGATTGTGCTGCTCTTTCCTGCAATAGGATACTGGCTTTTCAAGCAGGGGAACCCGCTTTGGTTCTTCCTCGACAATGTCTTCTGCGGCACTTTCTTCTTTTATATAGGGAAGGTTTGGCGTTATGTCCTCGACAGGTTGACAAAGCCTTTCGCCCTCTTTATCAGCGTTTTGCTCTTCGTGGGCTTCGTTCTTGCCAACATTTACCTGCATGGCGAATACGAGATGAAAACGAATCTTTGGGTGGGACCCTTCTGGAAAGTCGTGCTCATCATGCCCCTCTCTTTGATGGGAATCTCTGGAATCTTTCTCACGATGCCAACGCCAAGAGTGCCTTTCATCAATTATGTTGGCGAACACAGCATGGTCTATTTCGTGATGCACTATCCCATAGTCCTCAGCTATGCCTATGCCAGCATCCTGCTTGGGCACGCTTTCCGCAAAAGCATCCCTGACCTCATCATCATTTTGATACTTGCCTTTACCCTTTGCACCATTGCAGTTCCCTTTGTGGAACGCGTTCCTTGGTTGAGCGGAAGATGGAAAAAATGAGAACACGACTAATGACGGCATACTTCTACCATACCCAAGACACAGAGCGAATCGTTCGAGAATGGAAGGAAGGGACTTTTCCATCGCACTTCCTCTATGGCGCTTTGCAGTTGAGCGACTATGGAATCGATGTGGTTTGGCACCATCAAAGGCACACTTACAAACGCCTTCGGGACATGTTTGTCGCGACTTGGAAGGTCCTGACCTGTCGCAAACACTATGATGTGCTCTATGCCACACACACTTTAGGCATTGAACCCATCATCTTGCTTCGTGCTTTGAGGCTCTACAGACGACCCATTATTGCGTGGCATCACCAACCAATCGTCAAGGCGAAGAACCCTTTGCGAGAGGCTCTGGCACGCCTTTTCTATCGCGGAATTGACCATATGATCTTCTTTTCCGAGAAGTTGATGCAAGACAGCTTGCTCTCGAAGAAAGCCGACCCAAGTCGAATGAGTATGGTACATTGGGGAGCGGACCTCGATTACTACGATAACTTGCAAAACGACGGACTTCATCCCATTCAATTCATCTCGACAGGAAAGGAACTTCGCGACTTCGAAACGCTTCTCAAAGCATTTCAGGAAACGGGACTTCCCTTGACTCTTTATGCCGAGAAAAAGCGGGAAGCATACTTCGAAGCACTCCATCCTGCAGAAAACATCGAGTTGCATTATGGTGATCGACCCATTCCTCATGAAATCGCGCTTAAGGTCGCGCAAAGCCGTTGCGTTTGTATTTGTTGCCAGAAGAGCAATTATACAGTTGGTTTGACGACCGTCGTGGAGGCGCTTGCCCTAGGTCTTCCCATCCTTTGTACGCATAACCCGCAAATGCCGATTGACATTGAGGCGGAAGGTTGCGGCTTTTGGATTGAGGCGAAGGACGTCGAAGGATGGAAAGAGAGACTCCGTTACATTGCCGATCACACGGAAGAAGCCCAAATGATGGGCAGGAAAGGACGTGCTTTGGCAGAGCAATATTATAATGTAAGGCAATGTGGCAAGGAAGTGGCAAACATAATAATGAAATGGCAAAAACAAGTTTAAACTATGAAACATAAGCTATTACTCGTTTTTCTCGCTTTCCTATGCATGGGCTTCCTGTCTGTCGAGGCCAAGAAGAAAGAGAAGCGTCACATCGTTCGAATCGAGACAAATGTAGGCAACATTCGTGTCGCGCTTTCCGATGACACGCCTTTGCATCGTGACAACTTCCTCAAACTTGCTCGTGAAGGCTTCTACAACGGCACACTTTTCCATCGATGCATCAAAGATTTCATGATTCAAGGAGGTGATCCGGACAGTCGGAATGCCGAACCTGGCAAGCTGCTTGGCGATGGAGGGCCAGGCTATACCATTCCTGCAGAGTTTGATCTTCCCTATCTTTACCATTGGCGAGGCGCTTTGGCAGCAGCCAGAGAACCTGATGATGTCAACCCGGAGAAGGAGAGTAGCGGCAGTCAGTTCTACATAGTTTATGGCAAGAAACAGGCTGCGGCTGATATCAAGAAGGTCCGTGCCATGTTGGAAGAGAAGGGAATCGAGCTTACATCGCAAATGGTGGATGACTATTATATGCGAGGTGGCACTCCTCATCTCGACGGACAATATACCGTATTTGGCGAAGTCATTGAGGGAATGGAAGTTGTGAAAAGTATTCAGGGGGTCAAGACAGACGAGAATGACCGTCCTTTGGAAGATGTTGTCATCAAAAAGATGGTGGTTGAAAAGTGATTGTGGTACAATTGGAGTAAATAGAGCACATTTCTGCCGAAATGCTTTTTCTCGTCCAAAATATTTTCGTAACTTTGCACGCGATTAAAGAAAACGTAGCATAAAAATGAACAAAACATCCATTTTAGCGCTTGTTGTCGTTCCAATCCTTTTGGGTTCCTGTATCAAGGCAGAACAGGAGAATACCGAGTGCGACATCGAGACAGTGTCTCTCCATCTTGATACCCCGTCGGATTTCTTCTATCACGACTACGACACGATCCAAACTGTCATTTCGACTGACACGGATATCGTGTTTACAGTTCGCAGTTATGCCAGCGTGCAGCGCATCCCCACCACTCTTCGAGTAACTGTTGGGGCAACTGTTTATGTTGTAGCGGAAGATGAAACGATTACGCCATTCCTGAATGGTTCGCTTGTGGATTACTCGAATGATAAGGTTCAGCGCTTTTTGGTCGTCTCCGAGAACAAGGTATGGAGTCGCAGATACTGTATCTCTGTAGTTCACGATGTGGCCAGCGAAGGCAATCTTTCCATGAATTTCGAGAATTATTACCTTGACCCGTCGGGCAAATACTATATCTGGGAGGCTCCGGAAGTCTTTACTGATGGAACATGGAAGAATGGCAATCCTGGTTTCAAGATCAGCAAATCTTCGGCAAAACCTTTGGATTACCCATCGACGCCAGTAGTTGGAGGCGGCCCTGACGGCAGTGATTGCCTCAAACTTGAGACGTGTGACACAGGTCCTTTTGGCAGGATAGCAAAGATGCTTATTGCTTCCGGAAGTATGTTCAACGGCGTCTTTGACGTAAGTAATGCTTTGAAGGATGCTCTGAAAGCGACACAATTCGGCACACCTTTTACTCATAAGCCTGTACTAATGCGTGTTTGGCTCCGTTACGAGCCAGGAGCCTCTTTCCAAGATCGCGAAGGAAACAAGGTGGAAGGTGTCATCGACGAGCCTGATGCTTATGTTGTTATGTATCGAAACGAAGATGCAGAAGGCAACAAGGTGCAGCTCGACGGAAACGATGTCCTGTCGAGTCCTTACATAGTTGGCTTGGGACGTCTTCCTCATCATTATAATGAAGATGGAAGCGACAAACTTTCCAACGATCCGATTCACGGCGTAACAAACGAATGGCAGGAAGTGACGATTCCAGTTGAGTATCGTGCAGAACTGGATGCTGACGAGTTGGCCGACAAAGGCTACAGTCTCATAATCAGCTTTGCCAGCAGTTGGGGAGGCGCATATTTCAAGGGAGCCATTGGCAGCAAGCTCCTCATCGACAACGCACAACTATTTTGTGAATAAAACATCAAAGACATGAAACGCATCATATATCTAACCATTTCACTCCTTTTCATTGCATTATCCGTACAAGCACAAGAGGAGAACTCTTTCGAGAAGTGGGGACCTACAACGGGTCTCAAAGGCGGAGGCTTCATCGCTCGCGTAGGTTATGTCATCGGCGGAACAACCCCTCTGCCCCTGCCAGCTGAGGTCAGAAAGATAAATGGCTTTAGTCCGAGAGGTGGAATAAGCCTCGGAATTGACGGATACAAGATGTTCACCAAGCGTTGGGGCGTGTCTGCAGGAGCTCATTTCTTCTGGGAAGGGTTCCATACGGAAGCCGACGTCAAGAATTATTACGTGTGGCTTGAGCAAGAAGGGGAAATCACGAAAGGTTATTTCACAGGTACTAACATCACTAACACAGAGATGTGGGGCGTGACTTTGCCTTTGCTCGCAACTTTCCGAATGAGCCCAAGGTGGAACGTGAGTGCAGGTCCGTACCTCAGTCTCTACTTCCATCAGACCTTTGGCGGTGAGGTTTATGACAATGAAGACGGTGTGGGTTATCTTCGCGAAGACTCTCCTGTCGGCTCAAAGATATTGATGACCAGAGAGAATCCTACAACTTATCCTGACGACTTCCCGGAAAAGATGCAACCTGTTGCCCTTGGTATAGAGATAGCGTTCGACTGGAAGGCGATGAAACATCTGAATGTCTTTGGCCTTCTCGACTGGGGTATGACTGACATTTGGGATCGCAACTTCGAGGCCATCACCTTTAAGATGTACCCTATCTACGCGACTCTTGGCGTAGCTTACCGTTATTAAAAAGTTGGCTTCTCTGCCTGACTTAAAGAGGTAGGCTAGGGATGATTGAAAACAACACACGTGACGATTGCAAACGTCACGTTAGTCGTTGGCGATTATCACGTGTGACGTTTTCAATGTTAACGTGCCTAGTTTCTTTTGTTGACTTGTGTCGAGGGGAAATGTCAGTATTTCTTTACCGGATCACAAGTAAGGTCGACACCTAACTTCTTGAATATCTTGCGGTCAACTTCCCCTAGCATAATGGTGGTGTGTGCTTGCAAACCGGCCAGGCTGGGCAGTTGAGCGAGGGCTCGGCGGCAGTTCTCGTCCTGACGGCTCAGTACACTTAGCGCGACAAGGACTTCGTCTGTATGCAGACGAGGGTTGTGTCCTCCCAAATATTCTATCTTTGTGCGTTGGATAGGCTCGATGAAGTCTTGCGAGATGAGTTTGAGGTCGTGGTCGATTCCTGCCAGGTGTTTGGTCGCGTTGAGCAATAGAGATGAGGCTGTACCAAGCAGAGGGGACGAAGCTGCCGTGATGATGGTGCCGTCTTCGAGTTCGATTGCAGACGAAGGGACACCCGATTCTTCCAAACGACGGCGTGCTTCGACGGTCACTCGACGGTCGTCTGTGCTGATTTTGGCTTGCTTGAGCAGCAGAGATATCTTGTTGACTTCCGAATCGTTGCATGCTCCGTCGGCCATTTGGTTGAGGGCTGTGTAGTAGCGTCGGATGACTTCGTCCTTGCCTGCTTGCTGGCAAATCTCGTCGTCACAAATGCAGAAGCCCACCATATTCACGCCCATATCTGTCGGCGACTTGTAGGGACAAGTGCCATAGATGCCTTCGAAGAGGGTGTTGAGGACAGGGAATATCTCCACATCTCGGTTGTAGTTGATGGCGACTTTATTGTAGGCATCCATGTGGAAGGGGTCGATCATGTTGACATCACCCAAGTCGGCTGTTGCGGCTTCATAGGCTATGTTGACAGGATGCTTGAGCGGCAGGTTCCAGACTGGGAAGGTTTCGAACTTCGCGTAACCTGCTTCGATGCCTCTTTTGCGCTCGGCATAGAGTTGACTCAGACAGACAGCCATCTTTCCGCTGCCAGGACCAGGAGCTGTCACGATGACGAGCGGTTGGGTTGTTTCCACGTAATCATTACGGCCGAAGCCTTCTTCGGAGTTTATGAGCGCCACATTGTTGGGATAACCCTCAATATTATAATGGTAATAGGCGCGTATTCCGAGGTGTTCCAAACGACGTCGATAGATGGCGGCACTGCTTTGTCCGTTGTAGTGAGTGATAACGACGCCATTCACCATGAAACCTCTCTTCTGGAATTCAGAACGGAGGCGAAGCACATCTTCGTCATAGGTGATGCCCAAGTCTTGACGGACTTTGTTCTTCTCTATGTCGAGAGCACTGATGACAATCACAATCTCGGCACTGGAGCTTAGCTGCTGGAACATCCGCAACTTGCTGTCAGGTTGGAATCCGGGCAACACTCTGCTGGCATGATGGTCGTCGAAAAGTTTGCCTCCAAGCTCCAGATAAAGCTTTCCGGAGAACTGTGCGATACGCTCTTTGATGTGCTGCGACTGAATGGAAATGTATTTGTCGTTATCGAACCCGTACTTCATCTTATTACCTATTTCATTGTTCAAGTTGCAAAGGTACGAAAAAAAGTTCGGATTTTATCGTTCAGAGTTCAGAGTTTTTTGTAATTTTGTGCGAAAATGCGAGAGATTATGGTAAATGAGTTGATTCATAAGTATTGCCAGGGCAACGAGCCGTTGGAACAGATACTGCTTCATCATAGTACGGATGTAGCTCGTCGTGCGCTGAAAATAGCTAAGGCACATCCTGAACTGAAGGCAGACGAAACGCTTCTTTGGGAAGCGGCCATGCTCCACGATATCGGCATAGTTCGCGTCGATGCGCCTTCCATATATTGCTATGGATCAGAGCCTTATATTCGTCACGGCATTCTTGGTGCAGAGATTCTCCGAGGCGAAGGACTTCCCCTGCATGCCCGAATAGCGGAACGGCACACGGGAACCGGACTCACGGCCTTCGAGATAGAACGCCAGAACCTGCCTCTCCCTCATCAGGACTTCACGCCGGAAAGCATCGAAGAGCAAATCATCTGCTATGCCGACAAGTTTTATTCCAAAACCCGACTCGACATAGAGAAGACTCCGGAGCAGGCAATCCGCAGTTTAGAGAAGTTCGGCATCGACGGAATTGCCGTTTTTAAGGCTTGGATGGCACGCTTTGAGTGAAAAAATCATAATAATAAAAGGAAAAGACACGAAGTGTCAGAAAATAGTCTTACCTTTGCAAATTGCAATAACTATATAGCGTTTGAAGGCAAGGTTATTATCGATACTGACGGCATGCTACGTTTTGGCAGCATTGGCGGCAAGTCCTTCAGGAAGGGTTCCCTTCTTGAAGAGCGACACCGATTCGCTGCGGGGGGACAGTATCCCCTTGCGTGCCTATACCATCTTGCCTGACACTTTGGAGCAAGACACAGTGCCTGTCGATACGACTCCCAAGAGCAAGAATGCCCTCGATATGCCCGTAAACTATTCGGCAGAAGACTCCATTACGTTCGATTACCTCAATTCGCGAGCCCATCTCTATGGCGCCAGTAAGGTCAAATACCAGAATCTCGAGCTCGAGGCAGACATTATAAATATTTCCATCGACAGCAGTTTGGTGCATGCCATCAGTCGAACAGACTCTTTGGGGAACGTCACGGGCAAGCCTATCTTCCGCCAAGGCACAGATGAATACGAGCCTGACAGCATCAGCTACAACTTCAAGTCGCGCAAAGCCTATATCTCCAATGTCTATACTCAGCAGGGAGAAGGATACATGAAGAGTTTGGATGCCAAGCGGGACAGCAGCGGAACGATGTATGTGAAGAAGGCGTTCTATTCGACCTGCGATGCCGAACATCCTCATTTCTACTTGAATATGACGCGAGCCAAAGTGCGTCCAGGCAAGGATGTCGTCTTCGGACCGACCTATCTGGTAGTGTGCGATGTGCCTTTGCCTTTGGCTATTCCCTACGGATTCTTCCCCTTCAAGAGCAAGTACAGCAGCGGTTTCATCATGCCCAGCTATGGTGATGAGACAACGCGAGGTTTCTACTTGCGCGAAGGAGGCTATTATTTTGCCTTCAACGACTTTGTTGATGCCAAGATTCTGGGTGATATCTATACGAAAGGTTCGTGGGCCTTGTCTGCACAGTCCACTTATAAAAAGCGATATCGATACAGCGGAAATCTCTACCTAAGCTACCAGCACACTCAATCAGGCGAGAAGAATATGCCTGACTTCTCTGTCTCGAAAAGCTTCAAGGTAGCCTGGACTCACCGACAAGACCCGAAAGCCAACCCGACACAGAGTTTCTCGGCGAGCGTGAACTTCGCGACAAGCAGTTACGAGCGCAACAATCTCGTCAGCATGTACAATCCTGAAAGCTATACGCAAAGTGTCAGGACGAGCAGTATCAGCTACAGTAAGACCTTCCCCAATATCGGTTTGACGCTGAGCGGCAATTTCAACCTTGCGCAGCAGGTACAGGATAGCAGCCTTTCTGTCACGTTGCCCAACATGACTATCCAGCTCAACCGCTTCTATCCCTTCAAGCGCAAGAAGATGGTAGGCAAGGAGCGTTGGTACGAGAAGATAAGCATGAGCTATACGGGAACACTCACAAACAGTATCAACACCAAGGAGAACCTGCTCTTCAAGAGCAGTCTCATCAAGGACTGGCGCAATGGTATGCGTCATCAGATACCGATTAACGCCACTTTCCCACTCTTCAATTACATCAACATCACGCCTGGTTTCACCTTTACTGACCGTATGTATTCGAAGAAGGTCATGCAGTCGTGGGACGAGGAGAACAGAAGAGTGCAGCGAGACACCATTTATGGTTTCTACAATGTCTACAACTTCTCGCTGGGTTTGACTGCCAACACGAAACTTTACGGCATGTATACTCCGATGCCTTGGTTTGGCGGAAAGAAGATAAAGGCCATCCGACACATGATGACTCCCTCGGTGACCTTCAACTATGCACCTGATTTCAGCACTCCCAACTGGGGCTTCTACGACACATATATCCGTACAGATGCGAATGGCAATGTCTCGACGGTGAGCTATTCGCCGTTCGCCGGTTCTGCTTATGGTACGGCTCCCAGCACGATGCAGGGTAGTGTTCAGTTCGACATTTCAAATAATCTTGAGATGAAATGGCGTACTGCTCGCGACTCGACGGGTGAGAAGAAGATCAGCCTCATTGATGAACTGGGCTTGTCTATGGGTTATAATATGGCCGCGAAGAAGAAGCCTTGGAGCGATTTGAACATGCGTATCCGCTTGAAACTAACGAAGTCTTACACCTTCTCGATGAATGCGCAGTTCGCCACATATGCCTACGAGTTCGACAAGAACGGCAATGTCTTTGTGGGCGACCACACTGAATATGGCCGAGGACGCTTTGGCCGCTTCCAAAGCATGTCGCAGAATCTTCACTACACCTTCAACAACCAGACTCTCAAGAAGTTGCTTGGCATAAGGGATAAACTGACAAATCGCTATTCGAGCAGTGGCAAAGAGGACGATGAAGAAGACGAGTACGACGAGGATGAAGTGGATCCCACCATGCAAAACGTCGATCCTGACCGCAAGAAGGGTAGGGAGGCTGCAAAGAGGGACAAGCCGAGCGAGGTTGACGAGGACGGCTACTTGAAGTTCCAGATTCCCTGGAGCCTTACGGTCAGCTATAGTGTCTCGATGCGAGAAAACACTGCGGCGAAGATCAACCCCAAGCGAATGCGCTATCCCTACAGGTTCAATCAAACGCTCAACTTCTCCGGAAATGTCAGCATTGCTGAGGGTTGGAATGTCAATTTCTCGTCAGGTTATGACTTTAACTACAAGAAGTTGAGTATGACGGTCGTTTCTTTGGCTCGAGACCTCCATTGCTTCTCGATGTCGTGCAGTATGGTCATCACGCCCTACACCAGCTTCAACTTCCTCTTTGCCTGCAAGGCCGGCACGTTGGCAGACGCCCTCCGATGGAAGAAACAAAGCTCCTACAGCAGTAACGTAGAGTGGTATTGAAGCATTTCTCACAGGTCTTTTATTTTGCTGCGAAGCCCAGTATCCATCGGCATTTCACGAGATTCTGTCCCAGTCCGTTTCCACCAATTCTGTTGCAGTGTTGCAGTTGTTGCAGTTGAAAATAACCCATACACAATGTCAAAAAGAAATTCTATATTTATATTAATATAAATATAGAGCATAAAAATGGATGTGTGTAACCCTAAAATGAACTGCAACAACTGCAACACTGCAACAAAACAACCTGATGTGCCGCCGATCACCCAAAACATACAGGAACGTTTGCAAACGTATAGTGTTATGATGGCAAACGTATAGTGCGACGATTGCGATTTACTAGTGTGACGTTTGCGATTTAACAGTGTGACGTTTTCAGGTTACCCCTGAATGATTGCCTCGATATACGAGAGGACTTCCTCTTTCCCTTGTTTCGTCTCACTACTTGTGATGAAGTGCGGCGGCAGTTCTTCCCATTGTTTGGAGAGTTCGGAAAGGTAGTGCTTGATGTTTGCGGCCAGTTTCCCCTTCGACAGCTTGTCGGCTTTCGTGAAGACGATACTGAAGGGAATGCCGTTCTCGCCCAGCCATTCGATGAACTCCATATCGATACGTTGGGGTTCATGACGCGCGTCGATGAGCAGGAAAAGGTTCATCATCTGTTCCCGACGCAGGATGTAGCCCGTTATCATCCGTTGCAGCTCGTCCCTTTGCTGCTGTCCCCGCTTGGCATAACCATAACCGGGAAGGTCCACGAGATACCACTCTTTATTAATAAGGAAGTGGTTGATGAGGATGGTTTTGCCGGGTGTGGCAGATGTTTTGGCCAGACCCGCTCTGCCTGTCAGCATATTGATGAGGCTGGACTTGCCCACATTGCTTCGTCCTATAAAAGCGAATTCCGGCAATTCTCCCTGGGGACATTGGTCCACACGGGCACTGCTGATGACGTATTCGGCCGATTTGATGAGCATGGGTGGAATGGGTAATTGCCTTAGAAATTGTAGGTTAAGCCCAGACTTAGCAGCTCCTTGAACATCAGGTAGGTGCCGTCGTGCTTTTCTCCTGAACGGTATTTGGGGTTGCTGTTATCGAAGCGGGGATAGAGATGAAGGTTCGCGGTAATGAGTTTGGTGACCGTGAAGTTGATGTTGTTCTCCCATTCCCAGATGTGATAGTCAAAGTTGCTGAACCAATACATGCGGTTGTTCCAGACGATTTGCTTGCATATCTGCCACTTCGTGCTGAGCGTTATGTTGGGACCAAACGTGGTTTTCTGGTTCTTCCCCTCTGCTATGCCGAAATTCTTGACGAGTTCATCATCGTTGACATACAGGATCTTCATGGCAAGGGGGGCTATGTTGAGCTGGCCCGTGAACTGCTGCTTCTTACCCCATCTGATTTCGTATTTCATACTGGGGGCAACCGTAATTTCCAAAGGAGAGAGGCATTTCGAGGTGACAATATCGGTGTTCCTCTGGTAGTTGGGTGCAATCTGAGTCTGCAAGATGACCAAAAGAGAGTAGTACCAGTTCTTCCAAGCCTTGTAGCCGGCATTGCCGGTATAGCGAAGCAAGTTGTGGCTTGGACGGAAAGTACGGTTTTGGTCTGTTTCTGTTGTCTGGAAACCCAGTTGGGCATCCAGTGTGTTTTCCCAAGTTATCTTGCGTTGGTCGTTGTAGTTGGCGCGCAATGTGAGGTCGAAATTGCCAACCCAGTTAGTCTCACCGCCTTTGTACCAGTTGTCCGAGACATAGTTCTGGGCGAATTGCAACGAGGTGGTGCCTGAGAATTTCCAGAAGTTTGGACGACGGGTGATGACCTCTATCGCTTCGTCCACTTGTGGGGCAAGTGTGGCGGAAGCAACCTTGTCGGCCAGTTTGTCGGAGGTCTGCAGTCTGTCATTAATGTCGCTTCGGATGGCAGCCTGTCCCAAAATGTCGCTTTCTGTGTATGTAACGAGTTGAGGTGCCCCGGCATAAAGCGAAGACAGCATCTTTCGGGCAGCGAAGAGGCGTTGTAACTGAGTGTCAGAGACGGATGTGTCCGTCTGACTCAGCATTTGATGTAACGAGGAACCATACAGGGCGGGCTTCGAAAGGAGCTGATAGTAATAGGCATTCGGTGTGGAAGCTGTCGCGGAAACATTCAGCGAGTCGCGTTCCTTAGCCAAAGTTTCGAGGGCTTTCATGTAGTTCCTCAGCAAAAGAGAGGAGTCGGCAAGAGCTTCTGTTTCGTCCTTCGAGTTTGCGGCATAGCTGGTTCCCAATGCCATCAAACAGATAGTGAATAGTATTGTAAGTCGCTTCATTTGTTCTAATTTTGTGCAAAGATACGAATAAAAGAAGAATTAATCGTGAAGAATGAAGATTTTTTTGTACTTTTGTACGCCTAAATCATTAAACACCTAACCTATATGGATAAAAATACAATAACAGGATTTATTCTTATTGCCCTTGTCGTAATCGGTTTCAGCTGGTACAGTCAGCCCAGCAAGGAAGAGTTGGAAGCGATGGCCAGACAGGACAGCATCGCTGCCGTGGAGCAGCAGAAACAGGCGGAAGCAGAGAAGAAGGCCGAAGAGGTTGTGGCTTCTCCAGCAACCCCAGACAGCAGTTCTCTCTTCTTCTCGCAGAGTAACGGAGAAGGAGAGCGTATATTGCTTCAGAATAATAAGGTAAAGGTTGGCATCAACAGCAAGGGTGCTGTCGTCGAGGATGCTGAGATAATCGGATACAAGAGCCGTCGCAGGGATGGTGATGTCGTGATTCTCGGCAAAGAAGACGCTTCGATGAAGCTGACTTTACCACTCAAGCAAGAGAACCTTTGCCTGACAGACCTCGTCTTCAACGTAGCGGAAAAGACCGACTCGAGTGTTGTCTTCGTCGCTGAACAAGAAGGAAAGCAGTTGCAGGTAAGCTATACGCTTCGTCCCAATGCCTATATGCTCGACATGAACATCGCGTCTCAGGGGCTGGAGGGAATGGCTATGCCTGGCGAAACGGCTCTGCTCCTCGATTGGAAGGCAACAGTCCTGCAACAAGAGAAGGGTAGGGACTTCGAGAACCGCTACAGCTCCCTTACCTACAAAAGGCAGGGCAAAGGCGTGAAGAAACTCAGCGAGATGAAGGACGACAGCAAGGAGCCCGAGGAAGCTCTCGAGTGGATTGCATTCAAGAACCAGTTCTTCAGCGCCGTCCTCATTGCGGACAAGCCCATGACGAAGGCTTCTCTCTCCTCCACCCAAGCTGACGAAAAAGATGCGGATTACCTGAAAGAGTATGAAGCATCGGCACAGATTCCGTTCGATGTGACAGGCAAGGAATCCACTCATTTGCAGATGTACCTTGGTCCGAACGATTTCCATATCCTCAAGGCACACAGCAAGATGACGGCTTACGGCGCAGATGCCGACCTCGACGAACTCGTCTATCTCGGTTGGTGGATATTCCGCTTCATCAATCGTTGGTCAATCCTTTATATCTTCGACTGGCTCAAGGCAATGGGTCTGCCGATGGGTATCGTCCTTTTGCTCTTGACGATTATTATCAAGGTGCTTGTCTTCCCAACTCAGAAGAAGAGCTATCTGAGCAGCGCCAAAATGCGTGTCCTCAAGCCGAAGCTCGACGAAATAGGCAAGCAATATCCTAATCCCGACCAGGCTATGCAGAAGCAACAGGCCATGATGCAAGTTTACAGTCAGTATGGCGTCAGTCCCATGGGTGGCTGTTTGCCTATGCTCATACAGATGCCTATCTGGATAGCGATGTTCAACTTCATTCCTAATGCCATCGATTTGCGTGGAGAAAGCTTCCTTTGGGCTAGCGACCTCAGTGCCTACGACGACCCAATCCGTTGGGGGACAAGTCTTCCGCTCATCGGCAACCACTTGAGTCTCTTCTGTATCCTCTTTAGTGCAACGAACCTTATCAACACTTGGATATCGATGCGCCAACAGCAGAACCAGTTCACAGGCGAGCAAGCACAGCAAATGAAGATGATGCAATGGATGATGTACCTGATGCCTCTGATGTTCTTCTTCTGGTTTAATAACTACTCGAGCGGTTTGAGCTACTTCTACTTCATATCGGGTTTGCTTAACATCGTAACGATGTGGTACCTTCGTTGGAAGACCGATGACAAGAAGTTGCTTGCCGGCTTGGAGGCTTATCGCGAGCAACACAAGAACGATCCCAAGAAGGTGTCCGGCCTGCAAGCACGCCTCGAGGCCTTACAGAAGATGCAGCAGGAACAGGCGAAACGAAGATAATTGATTAAAGACTAAAGATTAAGGATTAAAGATGAGACACAGTAAGCATTCATTCTTTCATTTTTTCATTTTCTCATTATTACTCATGTCTTGCGGTACGCAAAAAGAAAGTGACAAGGTCAACATAGAAAAGCAAACCGTTCAGCTTGAGGGCGACCTCATGACGCCTGAGGCTCTTTGGGCAATGAGCCGTATAAGTGGCTATCAGGCATCGCCCGACGGAGAGCACATCGCCTTCCAGATGGGCTATTACAGCGTGGCGGAGAACAAAAGCCATCAGGTTCTTTGGATGATGAACGCTGATGGCAGCGAGCAGAAGCAACTGACAAATGATGCCGAGAACGAGACCGACGTGCAGTGGCTCGACAACGAAACCATTGCTTTTCTCCGCGAGGGCGAGGTCTGGAAAATGAATATAAACGGCAAGAGCCGCAAACAAATGACCAAGACCGACGGCCAGGTGGAGGGCTTCCTCTTCGCTCCCGACGGCAAGAAGGCTATCCTCTTGAAGAGCATCGACTTTAATGAAATCATCCAGAAGAACCCCGAAGACCTGCCAAAAGCTACCGGCCGCGTCGTGAACGACCTGATGTATCGCCATTGGGACCACTATGTGGAGAGCATCCAGCATCCCTTCGTCATAGATTTCGAAACGGGTGAGGAGTTCGATATCCTCGATGGAGAACCCTTCGAGTGCCCCATGGAGCCCTTCGGCGGCATTGAGCAATTGGCTTGGAGCCCAGACTCGAAGTTCATCGCCTTTACCTGCCGCTGCAAGACTGGCTTGGAATATAGCATCTCGACCGACAGCGACATCTTCCTTTATGACGTTGAAGCTCGCGACCTCAACTCTATTGAGCACACAAAGAACCTGTGTAAGCAGTTCAGAGAGTTTGGTATACTTGGCTGCAATGAGATGGCTTATCATGGCGATGGAAAGCAGTTGAATCCATGGAAAGCAGTTGAATCCCACCAAGACACTGAAAGATCAGGAAATCAACGTTAAGCATAAGGGTGAGAACGTGGGCTACGACCTCAATCCCAAGTTCTCGCCCGACGGCAAGTATGTGGCTTGGCTCTCTATGGAGCGCGACGGCTACGAGAGCGACCGCCAGCGTCTCTGCATCTACGACCTGAAAGAGAACACCAAGACCTACGTCACGGAGAGCCTCGACTCCAGCGTCGATGACTTCTGCTGGGCGCCTGATTCCTATACATTATATTATATAGCGGTTTGGCACGCAACGGAGAATCTTTACAAGACGAACCTCAAGGGCGAAGTCAAGCAACTCAGCAACAACTGGGCCGACTTTGGTTCCGTGCAGATGCTTAATGAGAAGGAACTTGTTGCAGAGCGTCACAGCATCACGGAACCTGCTGACCTCTATGTGGTTAATCCTGGCGACACGATTGCCGACACACAGATAAAGCAGCTGACCGAAGTGAACAAGGACATCCTCGACCAGCTTGCGAAGCCCACCATCGAACAGCGTTGGGTGAAGACAACCGACGGTCAGGAGATGCTGACTTGGGTCATCTTGCCTCCTCACTTTGATGCTTCGAAGAAATATCCCACATTGCTTTTCTGCGAAGGCGGTCCTCAGAGTGCCGTCAGTCAGTTCTGGAGCTACCGTTGGAACTTTATGATAATGGCTTCGCAGGGTTATGTCTTGATTGCTCCGAACCGTCGCGGAGTGCCGGGCTTCGGGCAAGAATGGCTTGAGGAAATCAGCGGAGACTGGACCGGACAGTGCATGAAGGACTATCTTTCCGCGATAGACGATGCTGTGGAGAATCTTCCTTACGTCGACAAGGACCGTCTCGGAGCCGTCGGCGCCTCGTTTGGCGGCTTCTCGGTCTATTATCTGGCAGGTCATCACGAAGGCCGCTTCAAATGTTTCATCGCACATGATGGAGCGTTTAACCTCGAGGCAATGTACACCGAGACTGAGGAAAACTGGTTCTCCAACTGGGAGTACGACGATGCTTACTGGAACAAAGACCAGACCGCACGTGCCCGAAAGACCTACGAGAACAGTCCTCATCGCTTTGTTGACAAATGGGACACACCCATCCTCTGCATACATGGCGAGAAGGATTACCGCATCAACGCCACCCAAGGCATGAGTGCCTTCAACGCTGCTCGCATGCGAGGCATCGAAGCACAACTGCTCATCTTCCCCGACGAGAACCATTGGGTGCTCAAACCACAAAACGGAATCCTCTGGCAACGGACCTATTTTGCTTGGCTCGACAAGTGGCTGAAGAAGTAGGATAATAGGAAATAAAGATAATAAGAAAATAAGAAAAAAGGTTATGACACAAGCAATTCAAAAGACTTTACGCGACAGCGCCGGTATGCGCTGGACGGCTCTTCTGCTCTTGGCACTCGCCATGTTTTGCAGTTACATCTTTATGGACATTCTGTCTCCCATTAAGGATTTGATGCAGGAGACTCGTGGATGGGACAGCACAGCCTTCGGAACGATGCAAGGCTCCGAGGTGTTCCTGAACGTTTTTGCTTTCTTCCTCATCTTCGCAGGCATCATTCTCGACAAGATGGGCGTGCGTTGGACGAGAGTTTCATTGGAAGCGAATTGGCAACATGGTTCACCAATCATTTGAACTACATTCCTGTGTTCGAGGAACTTGGAGTGTCGCCTTTCTATGAAGGGATGCCTGCCTCCGCTAAGTTTGCAGCCTGCGGTTTCATGATATTTGGCTGTGGTGTGGAGATGGCCGGCATTACCGTCAGTCGCGGTATCGTCAAGTGGTTCAAGGGCAGAGAAATGGCTCTGGCAATGGGTTCGGAGATGGCTCTTGCCCGTCTTGGCGTAGCAACTTGCATGATTTTCTCGCCCTTCTTTGCTCGTTTGGGTGGTCAAGTCAGTGTTTCTCGCTCGGTTGCCTTTGGCGTAGTGCTGATGTGCATTGCTCTCATCATGAGTATTGTTTACTTCTTTATGGATAGGAAACTCGACGCGCAGACTGGTGAGGCAGAGGAGAAGGACGATCCCTTCAAGATCAGCGACTTGGGACAAATCCTTACCTCGAGTGGCTTCTGGCTTGTCGCCCTGCTTTGCGTGCTCTATTATAGCGCTATCTTCCCCTTCCAGAAGTACGCCGTGAACATGCTGCAATGCAACCTCACACTCGTAGCGCCCGATGCTAATTCCTTCTGGGCAAAGCCTGATGTGACCATCGTTCAGTACCTCATCATGCTCTTTGTGGCTGCAACTGGTTTTGCAAGCAACTTCCAGAAGAAAGCCGGAGCCAAGTACGGTTTGCTTTGCGTCAGCATCCTCGCCCTCGTTACCTATTGTTATATGGGTTACATGCGACAGTCTGCCGAGAGCATCTTCGCGGTGTTCCCACTCCTGGCCGTGCTTATCACACCTATTTTGGGCAGTTACGTCGACCACAAAGGTAAGGCAGCTACGATGCTCATTCTGGGCTCGTTGCTCCTCATCTTCTGCCATCTGACCTTTGCCTTCGTGTTGCCTTTGTTCAAGGGTTCAGCCATCGGAGGCATCGCGATTGCCTACATCACCATTCTTGTGCTGGGTTCCTCGTTCTCTCTGGTGCCTGCATCGTTGTGGCCAAGCGTGCCTAAACTGGTGGATGCCAAGGTGATAGGTTCCGCTTATGCACTCATCTTCTGGATTCAGAACATAGGTCTCTGGCTCTTCCCATTGCTTATCGGCAAGGTTCTGGACAAGACAAATCCTGGCGTTACCGACCCGACTCAGTTCAACTACACAGCTCCGCTTGTCATGTTGGCTGGTTTGGGCGTAGCAGCTCTCTTGCTTGGTTTCGTCCTGAAGGTCGTTGACAAGAAGAAAGGTCTGGGCCTCGAGGAGCCGAATATCAAGTAAGGAAGGCTCGTTTCCTAAGCTGCTGATTTTCAGGCGGCGTAATATACTCGAAAAGTTCACGTGTGAAAATGCTAAACTTCACACGTGAACTTTGCAAACTTCACGTGTGATGTTGGCCAACTTCACACGCCATGTTAATAAACCACCTTATGCAAAACAGATTCCTCTCCCTTTTCTGCGGGTTCGTGTTAAGTGTCATATCGATTAATGCGACAAGCCAACCCGACTTGGTCCGCTATGTAAATACGCTGCAGGGCACGCTTTCGAACTTTGGCCTTTCACACGGAAACACCTTCCCAGCAACGGCTATGCCGTATGCTCAGCACATGTGGACGCCCCAGACGGGACCGAATGGCGAGGGTTTTAAGTACCTGTATGAGTCGGATCAAATCAGAGGATTTGGTCAAAGCCATCAGCCTTCGCCTTGGGTTAGCGACTATGCCGTCTATACTTTCTTCCCTGAAACAGGCAGTTTGGAAGTCGATCCGGATAAGCGAGGTGCGCGTTTCTGCCATTGCAAGGAGGTCGGGCAGCCTCATTACTATAGTGTCGCTTTTGACAACGGCATTCGAACAGAGATGGCACCTACAGAGAGAGGTGTGCATCTTCGCTTTTCGTATCCCAAGAAACAGGACGCTTTCCTTGTTATCGACGGCTATACCGCTGAGTCGGAAATCCATGTAAATCAGGAGAAAAGACAAGTGACGGGCTGGGTCAACAACCAGCGTTTCGTCAATCATAGCGAGAACTTCCGATGCTTTTTCGTGATTCAGTTCGACCAGCCGATACTCGATTACGGCACATGGGAAGGGGAGAACAAACAGACTTTCCCGCATGAAAAAGACGGCCAAGGCAAGCGTTTCGGCTGTTATCTCAAGTTCAAGCCGGGCTGTAAGGTGCAGGCTCGGGCTGCTTCAAGCTACATTTCTGAGGAACAAGCCTGGCAGAACTGGCGCTCGGAACTTGGTGCGGACAAAACTCTGGAACAGACAAAGAAGCGGGGCTTCGAGACGTGGAATGCCCTGCTGAACCGCATCCGTGTGGAAGGAGGCAGCGAAGAGCAGCTGCGAACCTTTTATAGTTGTCTGTTCAGAGCAAACTTGTTCTCTCGCAAGTTCTATGAAATCAGGTCGGACGGCACACCTTATTATTATAGTCCTTACGACGGAAAAATCCACGAGGGTTATATGCTGACCGACAACGGCTTTTGGGATACCTTCCGAAGCCAGTTCCCCTTGACAAATATCCTGCATCCTATTCAACAGGGACAATACATGCAAGCCCTTCTTGACGCGCAAAAGCAGTTCGGATGGCTGCCTGCATGGTCTTGTCCGGGCGAGACGGGAGGCATGTGTGGCAACCATAGTATCTCGCTTTTGGCAGATGCGTGGGCAAAGGGGATACGCTCTTTCGACCCGGATTCTGCGTTAACTGCCTATGCTCATGAGGCTATGAACAAAGGACCTCTTGGTGGAGCGAACGGTCGAGCCGGTTGGAAAGAGTATTGGCAACTCGGTTATGTCACCTTCCCAGAGTCTCACGGAAGCGTGACACAAACGCTGGAGTATGCTTATGACGACTGGTGCGCTTGGAAACTTGCCCGCAGTTGTGGCAACACTTTTTACGAGAAGATATTCGAAAGAGTGCTCCATAACTACCTGAATCTCTGGGATCCGGAGACGAAGTTCTTTAGGGGAAGAGGCAAGGATGGCAAGTGGAGTGTGGAGCCTTTCGACCCGCTTGTTTGGGGCGGACCGTATACCGAAGGTAATGCCTGGCACTATATCTGGAGCGTTTTCCACGATGTGCAAGGTCTTATAGAACTCTTCGGCTCGGATGAAGCCTTTGTGGAGAAGATGGATAGCGTCTTTTCGCAGCCAAGTACGGTTAAGCCCGGCTGGTATGGCGGCAAGATTCACGAGATGACGGAAATGGAGATAGCAGGCATGGGACAGTATGCTCATGGCAATCAACCCATTCAGCACATGCCTTATCTCTACAGTTATGCGGGCCAGCCTTGGAAGACTCAGTACTGGGTTCGCCAGATTATGGAGCGCCTTTACCACAGTACGCCAGACGGTTTCCCAGGTGATGAGGACCAAGGCGGCATGAGTTCGTGGTATGTTCTGTCTGCTCTCGGACTTTATGCAGTTACCCCCGGAACAGACCAATACGTACTTGGCAGCCCTGTTTTCCGTAAGGCAACCATCACGATGGAGAACGGGAAGCAGTTTGTCATCGAGGCGAAGGACAACTCGGAGCAGAATGTCTATGTCGATAGTCGAAGCCTGAATGGTCAGCCTCTCTCGCGTAACTACATCACTTATAGCGAGTTGGCTGCAGGAGGAACACTCCAGTTGCAGATGTCTGATAAGCCGAACAAGCAGTTGGGAACTGCCAAGAAGGATGCTCCCTACAGCCTGACTTTTGAACTAGGCAAGTGATGATGGCAAACGTATAGTGTGACGATGGCAAACGTATAGTGCCACGATTGCAATCGTATAGTGTTACGTTTGCGATTTAATAGTGCCACGTTTTCAAACTAGCTTGCCTGTGTTTTCGAACCACCTGTTTTGATCAAGTCCTTTTGGGCTGTGAACCAAGGCAAGTACTTGCTCAGGAACCAGCAGCAGAACATGGAGAAAGCGATGGTGAGTGCAAGGAAAATGAGGCTCTCCATGCTGCCTGTCTGTCGGAAACCTTCAGGTAGGAAGTGCAGAAGGGCAACAAGGAGAGTAATCATGACCATATGTGTGCAAAGCACAATGAGGGAATAACGTCCGATATAGGAGATGATGGGCAGTCTCTGAATAACGCTACTCAACAGAAGTATGGCAAGCGAACCGGAAAAGCCTGCGATATAAAGCATCGGCCAAGGGCTGCTGTAAGTATTACTGTAAAAGTAGTTCTCGCCCATATACAAGTAGTGCAGCATCACGAACAAAACGACTGCCGAACCGATTGCCCACCACCAGGGAATTCTCTTCTGCAGCACATTTAGCCTCCTGTTCAAGATAAAACCCGACCACAGAAGTGGCATACTGGTTAACGCGGTACCGAAGTTCAGATGCAGGTTGCCGGTATGATAGCCCGCTATGCCAATCGCGAACATGCAGATGCCCAGCAAAATGTCTCGAATCAACTGATTGGATGTGATTCTGCGAATGCCGTAGTATGTAATCGCAAAGATGACATTCATGAAGAACAGGCAGCGAAGGAACCAAAGCGGACCCCAAATGACGTCGATATTGACACCCGTCGAGGCAAAATTTGTGTAGTTGCGAACAATCCAGCCAGCTCCCCTGAGCAGGAAGATGAAGAAGAGATAGGGAACGAGAATCTTGTTGACTTTGCGCAACAGGAACTCCTTGATGCCCCCTGCGTAATCCTTGAAGAACAGGCCGGACAGGATGAAATAGAGCGGCATACGCATCTGCTCGAAGATCTCGTTCAGCGGATAGTCTCCGGCAGAAAAGTATCCCTCGTTCGAGATATGGTCAACGACAACAAGCAAGATGCAGATGCCTTTGGCCAGATCAATGTACTGGATGCGCTCTTTCATGGGAAAGGGCTATTTTTCAATAAGGACTGTTGCGTAAGCGGAAATGCCTTCTTCGCGACCGGTAAAGCCCAACTTTTCTGTCGTAGTGGCCTTGATGGAGACATCATCAACTTCGATTTCCATAACTTCTGCAAGACATTGTTGCATCTCGGGAATGTGTGCCTTCAATTTTGGCCGCTCAGCACAAATGGTGGCATCAATGTTGCCGACCTTGTAGCCTTTGGAGGCGATGAGGTCTACCGTTTTGCGCAAAAGGATTTTGCTGTCTATGTTATGGTACGCCTCGCTGTTATCGGGGAAATGATAGCCGATGTCGCGCATATTGGCGGCACCCAACAAAGCATCACAAATGGCATGAATCAGGACGTCAGCATCACTATGTCCGAGCAGTCCGAGTGAGTGCTCAATACGTATGCCACCCAACCAGAGCTCACGTCCCTCTACAAGTTGATGGACGTCAAATCCGAAGCCAACTCTTATCTTGCTCATCTTCTCCTCATCTTTCCGAAGAGGTCGCGCATTCCATCAAGGTCAAAGCCAAGCGAGAAACGCATGGTCTGGTCCAAAGGATTCGTTTGTGCCGTAGAGAACACATAGGAAGCATCAACAGAGAAGACACTCATGTGGAAACCCGCACCAACGGTAAAGTACTTACGATTACCTTTGTTCTCGGCCTCGTGATGATAACCTGCACGCAGCATAAAGCGGTCGTTGTAGGTGTATTCAGCACCAAGACTCCACTGGATTTCCTGCATCTCTTCCTTGAAACCGCCAGGAGCGTCACCGAAACTCTTGAACATACCTGCAATGGAGGACACATCGTAATAGTCTTTCTGCACGCGGTCTTCGTAGTCGTTATCTGCCTCTCCCTCATCTTGTTTGGGGTAAGTGGGCACAAGAAGCTTGTTCAAGTCTGCACCAATGCTGAACTTGTTGTACTCGTTGAAGGGAATCGTGAAGTTGCAACCCAAGCGAAGATTGGTGGGGATGAACTCCGAGTTGTCGCTTCCGCCATAGGAAATCTTCGAACCAATGTTGCTGATGTTGAGACCCCAGCCGAAGCTGCACTCGCGATTGCCTGCCATAAAGTATCCCAGACGATAGAGAGCGATATCGGCGGCAAATGCCTTTCCGGCACTACTTTCTGCCGTATAGTCGTATTTAATGTCGGAAAGAATGAAACGGAGATTGACACCCATGGAGAACGTTTCGCTGAGCATGCGGCTGTAACCTGCGTCGATAGCCATCTCATAGGGCCTGATGGTCATGTCGTCCATGTCTGCGAGGTACACCTCACCAAGGCTGAAGTAACGCAAAGATGCATGTACGGCACTATAGTCTCCTATTCGATAGAAACCCGTCAGGTTGGCAAGGTTGATGTCGTTCACCAGTTTGCGAAGCCAAGGCGTGTAGCTGACGCCAACACCTGCGCGGGCAATATTGAACGGATACTTAGCCGGGTTCCAATACTGTGAATAGACATCTGCCTCGGTTGCAACACCGATGTCGCCCATAGCACCTGCACGAGCATCTGGAGCAATAGCCAAAGAAGTCACGCTGGTATTGACGGGATTGAACATGTTCTGCTTGTCCTGCGCAAGGACAACTTCTGTGCTGCATAAGGCGAGCAGCAACAAAGTGCGGATGATTCTGTGTGCTTTCATACTCTATAATAACTGAGCAAGAGCCTTATTTATTGTTCCTAACCACAATTTTTTGCGTCTTTGAGGTCCAATTGCTCTGTCCGCACCTCACTCTGCAACGATAAAGATATATACCTGAGCCGACTTTTGCCCCAGCTCCGTTAGTAAGATTCCATGTAATGGTGTAGATGCCGCTGGAGTTTCCTGTGTTCTCTTCGTGCATCCAAATGCGTCTGCCAGAGAAATCGAAGACCTCGAAAACGAAATCACAATTGCTGCCTGGCAAATCGTAGCTTACCATGAAGTTCGTGCTGGTGACGGCTGGGTTCTGACTTGCCATGAGGCGAAGAATGCTTGTTGCAAGTCCATCGTCTACAACAAAGTCGAGACTTGTCTGGCTCGTGTTGTTAAGGACATCCCATGCACGGATGGTTAGGCTGTGCGTGCCGTTCTCAAGTTGCGGAATGTTATAGGCAACTGTGCCTTTAGTGAAGTCGCCGAACTCGTGGGCATAGTATTCGTTGATGTTGTATGTCATGTCGCCTCTGCCGTCAATACATAGCGAGAGGTCATGGCCAATGCCGTTACCGCTTGTGCTTATACCGCTGGCGTCGTTCAGTTGTGCCACGAAGAGTGGGGTGGCGTTGACTGTGCCTCCGTTCTGGAAGTCTTCGTCATTGAGATAAGCGAATATCTGAGGCCCATCCTTGTCAAAGTCTGTGTTGTCCACAATGCCGCCAAGCGGAATGTCTTCGTTGTAGCCGTTTGCTTCAATCCCATTGGTTGTGTCTATGGCATAGAAGACGAGTCGGCCGGCTTCGTTGCTGAAGTTGATGTCGACGGGAATGATGAACTCTTCCGAGAACAGACCGGCGCGAACACTATCCTGTGACTCGTAGAGCATGGCGTTTCGGTCTGTGAAGGTAAAAGCTGCGTCTGCTCCGGCGTTGTTGCGGCAAATAATGGTCTCCTTGTTGTCGAAGAGGCGCGTGTGTACGATGCCGTTGAAGGTCGTCATCGTAGTGCCGTCTGCTTGTGCGATATGTCCTGAGAGCTTCACGCGTTCGCCTGCCTTGAGCGGAATGGCTGTGCCGTTCACCTCATGATCGTTGATTTTGTCTACGATAACCTTCTGTTTGGGGTTACCCATAGTAAGGGCGGGATCACCGAGTAACGCATATTGGAGTTTGTTCTCCAAGTATCCTGCTTCGCGTCCGTCGCTAATGATACTGTTCTTGGATAGTCGGATTGCATCACCGATGCGATTGCGCTCGTTGTTCGTGGTACTGTTGGTGAAGAGGTACTGCATGAAATAGCGGTTCATGTTGTAGTTCTGGCTGGCATAGACGGTACGTGTTGTGCCATAGAAGGCAAGAGCGCCGCCATTGGGGTTGAGTACAGCCGCTTCGCCGATGTTGCCGTTGTTCGAGTCGAAAGGCATAACGTCGCAGGCGCAAGTCACCCACAGGGGCAACTTCGTGCTCTTGATGGTCTCGAAGTCTTCGCGCAGAATCACGTATTCGTGGCTGAATGCATGAGCACCAGCATGACCGGTATAGTTCATCACCAGAGCGCCGTCACTCATTTGTTTCTTAATCTGTTTGGCTGCTTCGGGATAGGTGTTGCTCTTGGCCGAGCTGACGCGTGTATATGCATCCCACATGATTTTGTGCACTTCCATATCGGGGAACTTTGAGATGATGTTCTCCGCAACATTGTTGGCATAGCGCATGTGTTCATTCTGGTCACCGTCGTCACCCAGTATGTAAACAAGGTTTTTCCAGGGGCCTGTGTTCTGGTGGCTCATATAGGCGATACTCTTGTCCACCATAATCTTGGCATCGGCAATTTGTGTGACAGGGAATCGTCCGATGCCTATGTCGCTCTTTTCACGCAGAAGATTGTATCCTTCGCCATCGTCGAGCAGTCCGAAGTAGTCTTCCATGATGTAGCTCTTGGTGTCGCTGAAGCTGTTTTCGCTTTCGTAGCAGAGCAGGAAGTCGTCGGGATTGCTGTTTCGCCAAGCTCCCGAAAGCATGCGGTTGTCCCAAGCGCAGTCGCCCATGAGCAAGAGGTAGCGGGGAGCGACATCTACGCTGGCAGCCTTGTCGTAGAGCATCTTCATGAAGAGTCGGTAGGCTGTCGGATCGGGTGTTCCGCTCGAGAATTCGTTGTATATCTGATCTGCACGGACTACGGCTACATGCATTCTGTCGTATTGCGCATGGGCATCTGCCAGGCGTTGTGCTTCGGAGAGCAGTTTCCCGCTTGTCGGTATGATGATGACCATATCGAGGCTGTCGAGGCTGTGCAGGTTCTGGTTTTCAATGTTTTCCACAAAGGTGGGTTCGGGGAAGGAGGCTGTGGTGTTGAATGCCACGAAGTGTTCTCCGCCGTTATCTACTTTGATGGTATATGTCTCACCTTCCTGTGTGCCTGGAACCAAAGCGTCCTTCTTCTCCAGACTGCCTGTCCGGATGACCTTGACGTTGGTGCCTGAGATGTTGAATGTTGCGGCATCATTTCCGGAGTGGGTGAAGTCGACGAAGCCGTTTGCCTTGGTGCTAAGCTTGCGGTCGTAACTGTATGCCAGATAGTCCAGACGTGCTTTTTTGCCGGATTGCGAGCGCAGGTTTATGCTGAGCTTTGCAGGTGTGCCTTGTTCGGCCAGGTCGTAGTCGCTCGTGGTGGATGTGGCGTAGATGTAATCTGCGAGGGGAGGAACACTGAAGGAACTTGCCTGTGTGCCATTGATGGTGACGCTAACCTGGTTGGTCGAAGCATCGGAACTGGTGAAGACAATTCTCAGCTTTCCGTTGCCGACAGGATCTGTGGCATAGAGGGAATAGTTGTGGGAGTTGCTGTTGGCATAGTTCTCGCCATCGTAGAGGTGACGTCCGAAAGAATACCACGCATATTCGTCCTTTTCGTAGAGCGTGTGTGCTCTGGTGCTATTGTATGCTTGTCGTGGGAGGTCGGGGTTGAAGGAGAGCGTTTCCATAGTGGAAGGCGCATCTTCTTGCGTCAGGAAATAGCAAGCCTGACGGGCGAATGTGTTGGTGATGCGTGTGTCTCCGTTCCAATGAATCAGGCCGTTTCCCCAGAATATCCAGCTGTCCGTCTGGTTGTTATAGTAGAGTGGCACTTCGACCATATCGTCGTAGTGTGTGCCCTTGCGGATGAGTTCGGGCAACAGATGACCGCCATAGCCGTAGAGATGCACGTTGTCGGGATTGGTGAAGCCCATCTTCTTGAGCGAGGCGCGCGAGAACTGGTAGAGCCCGTCCTCCTTGATGCTGACCTTTACCCACTTGCCGCTTGCCAGCTTCGAGTTGGCTGCATAGCGTCCTTCGCTGGCGGCTTCTCGCCTGGGGGCATTGAGCCTTCCGCTTTGCTTGGCATTGATGACGATTTGTGCGCTGACGAGCTTCTCGTATTTCGAGCCTTGGCGACGAATGGGGATGAAGGAGATGTCGAGCAATCCCTTGCCGCGTTCCACACCGACAAATGTCTCAACGTCAATCGTTTCGCTGATGAGGCTGTCGAATTGTTCTGCCACTTGTGCTTCCTTGCCGCTCAGCGGAGCATACTCGGGGTAGAGCAGCGAGACGGTGTAGGTGTGTGTGCGATAGTCTGTTTCCAAAGGTACGACCTCGGTATAGACGGGCAGCACGGAGTCGATTCGCATCTCGTTCCAGTCGAGGCTGGTGAAGACCAATCCTTTCTCCTGCTGTGCGATGGCTGCCTGCATCATTGTTGCAAGCACCAGGCATATAGTATAAATTCGTTTCATACGAGTTGATATTTGTTCCCCCTAAAGGGGGTTAGGGGGTCCTTATTTTACATTAAATTCCAGTACCTTTTCTCCTTCGAGGTAACCTTCCAGGTGGTCTTCCACGTTGACCGGCCCCACTCCGACAGGTGTTCCTGTGAAGATGATGTCGCCCGTCTTGAGCGTGAAGAACTGGCTGATGAAGCTCACCAGTCTGTCCACTCCGAAGAGCATGTCCTTCGTGTGGCCCTCTTGCACCTGCTCGCCGTTACGAAGCAAGTGGAAGTGGAGGTCCTGAATGCTTTTCCCGTAGCGGGAGAGTGGCATCCATTTCCCGATGGCGGCACTTCCGTCGAAGCCTTTGCAGAGGTCCCAGGGCAGTCCTTTCTGCCGCAACTGCTCCTGCAAGTCCCTGGCTGTGAAGTCGATGCCTACCGTCACCTCGTCGTAGTAGCGATGGGCAAAGCGTTCAGGGATGCTCCTGCCCAAATGGTTGATGCGTACACAAAGCTCCGTTTCGTAGTCGCAGCGCTTCGTGTATGCAGGGATGAAGAACGGCTTGCCGCCCGAGAGCAGCGCAGAGTCCGCCTTCGTGAAGACCACAGGCTCTTCTATATTTAATAACGAATTTTGCAGCTCTTTATTGTGTGCTGCATAGTTCATTCCTATGCCGAATATCTTCATTTTACGTTATTCAACGTACATTTCGGGCGTAAAGTTACGAATAAGCAAGCACAAAACAAAATAAATTCTATTTATTTTTATTGTCAGGTGCAAAAGTAGCTCGACGGAGTCAGGATGTGGGAAGAGATTTTCTTTCCGTCCTTGATGTGGATTCTACCACTCGCCCCAGAGGAGGGTGCCGTCTTGGGCCTGGCCTTCCGCTTCGATGCTCAGAGTTGTCTGGCGAGAGTTGTTGTAAAACGTGACTTCTGCTTCGCCTTCTTCATTCAACTTGAGGTTTGGATTCCAATAGAGCGTTCGGCGATAGTCTTTCTGACCTTCTGGCAATTTGTGCTTGCTGTAGTCGGGATGGTAGAAGTCCTCGGGAATTGCATAGCCATCAAGGACAATATAACGGTCTCTGTAGGTTATGCGTTTCGCATCATCAAGGAAACGACGCAGGTCAACTGTCACTTCCGGCATATCTGCACCCCAGAACAGATCGCTGCCCTCCTTGCGGGGAGAGTAGTCCGTATAGACATACACTTTGTGAAGGTTTGCCAGATGATTGTATTTAAGCTGTTCCTCGGCTACCTGCACGCTGTTCTCCGAAAGGAATCTTCCGTTCCATCGCCTGTCTATTTTCAACTTGTCCCCCGTATGTTGTCCCATATCGCCCACAACCAGATGACACAGTAATTCCGTAAACGACCAAGAGCCGGCAAAGAAGGCTGAGGTCAGTCCTGCATCGACCAGCTGGTTGTAGGCATCATAGACGTCCATCACTAATGCGGGCTTGGTCAGGTCCACTTTTCGATGAATCCTTCTTCTTGACTTTACCTTGACTTCCCGAAGGTTTGTCACGTCTGCCAGCATGCTTTGTTTTGAGTTGGACTCATCTTCTTTTTCCATGAATTGTTGCTGATAGAATTCATAGGGTTTCACCCAACGGGGAAAACATCTGTGTAGCCTGACATTATAGTCCGCATATTCGTCGGCACTGGGTAATAGCCATTGATGCGAAACCTCATAGCCACCTCCTTTGCCTTTCTTCATCAGTTTTTCTTTCTTCTTCTCGTCCTTCTTTTTGGCCTTTGCAAGCTTCTTCGAATCTGTTGACGACAGATGCATGAAGCAGTAACCTCCGAAGTGTGGGGCTAGGAAACTGAACTTGCCATTTGCCTTGAGATTCATTTTCCCATAAACGGGAGACGATCCTGGCTGGATAAATTCCGAATATAAAATAGTATTTTGTGGGACGCCATTCAGGAACTCAACTTCGTTTGTATAGCTTTCGTGCTTCGAAGAAGAAGTGTTTGTCGTAGTCGAGGCATCTGTTCTTGCATAAGCCGTTTCGCCACTCGTTCTGTCGGATACTGCATTCCCTTGTGTTTGATTTGCTATACCCACACCTCTTAATGACATGTTTCCATAAGTTGTGAGGGCGGACTCATACCCCCCTTCATTATGTCCTTCCTCGTCTCCCAATACTATTTGCCCTCTCAGCCACAGCGGAATGGGAGCTATGCCTGTTTCTCTCATTTCTACATGTTCACTGCCAAACGATTTTAGGTAGAATCCGTCTTCTTGGTCGAGAGGCGTGTATTTGCTGACTTCTCCGGTTATTATCTGCGACTTCTCGTAGGGCTCCACTATTTCTGGCACGTTGATGCTGAACCTGCGCCAACCTTGCACCATGAGCAGGAGGTCGAGGTGATGCCAGTGTTCTGCATCGTCCTTCTCGAAGTAATAGCCCGGGTTCTCCACAAAACCTTTTATGTGGCTGGAG
>CACZBC010000029.1 GCA_902779315.1 uncultured Bacteroidales bacterium
GGTTCCACCTCTTCCCATTCCGAACAGAGAAGTTAAGCCCGCCCGCGCCGATGGTACTGCACACCCGTGGGAGAGTAGGTAGCCGCCGTTTTTTTTCAGTGGAAGCCTCCGCATCGAAAGATGTGGGGGCTTTCTTCGTATATGGATGTCTGCATTTCCATACGCGGCACTATTAAATTCCAAACGTCACACTAGTAAAAGTCAATCGTGACACTATACGTTTGCCATCGTCACACTATATGTTTGATGACTTAACTGGAGTTGTTTGTAAATGGCTTATGGCAGGCTTATCGGGTAATCCTCCTGTAACTTTTCTGTTGTTGTGTGTGGTTTTTTGATAAATAATTTGTAAATTTGCACTTTGAAGTTTCGCATATAACGATGGAGATGCTTTCAAGAACTAACACTCAAGCACTGAAAGGTGTTGCAATCATAGCGATTGTCGTGTTCCATATATTGTGGAGGTTCGACATTTCTCCGCTTCTCAATTTGTGGGGCGCTCCTTTTGTGACAGTTTTTCTGGTTTTGAGTGGTTATGGATTGGAAGAGTCTTTCCGCAGAAACGGGCTTGAAAGCTTTTGGCTGAAGCGATTGTCGAAGGTTGTCCTGCCTTTCGTTTTCTTCGTTTGTGCCTATAATTATCTGTTTCCTTTCCTTTCTTTGGGGGATAAATTCCCTGCTGAAGAGGCGATGCATAGGTGCTTGGATGAGTTGATTTATAGCGGGCCGAAGTTTTGGTTCGTGTTTTTCATCTTGAAGTGCTATGCTGTATACTGGATTGGGACTCGCTTCCTGAGTGACCGATTGCGACTTCTTTTCTTTTTCGTCTGCGCTTTTATTTGTTTGAATTTGCGAACTTCGTGTGGTCATCTTGAGGCGGAACAATCGTTCAGTTTCCTCGCTGGCGTTCTTCTTTCTATGTATAAGGACAGGGTGGAAGCCCTTCCGAACAAAGAGGTTGGAAGATGGACGTTTCTGCTTTTGTTTGTTGCAGCTGCTTTTTTCTGCCTGAAAGCTATTCCACAATTGCATGAATTGAAGGGTACTGTTGCGTATAATTATTTACTATGTCCTTTCCGGCTTTCTCTTGGACTGGCTTACATTCCTCTATTTTCAATGCTTCGTCCAGGCAGGAGCGGTTTTGTGAGGCTGGCAGGAAACTACAGTTTCGAGATATACATTGCACACATGCCTTTTATCGGCTTGATAACAGACGTCAGGAGTATTGCAATCTTCCTTGCATGCTCTGCTTTGAGCCTTTCTATCCTGTTGATATACAGACGTTTCGTTGAGGGTAGACTAACTGTTACAGAGGCGTTGTTCATCATTGTCAATGTGCTTTTTGTGGCGAAGTATTCGGCAAGAGTTTCTGAAACGGCAAGCTTATGTGCCACACTTTTAGCTGTAGTCTTTTACTATGTCCTGCTGCGTTTGGTGCTACCTTATATATATATATACAGAAGAGTCGCTTTTTGTGTCTGTTTGCTTGGTTTTATTGGGATGATTGTCTTGCAGTACAGTATTGATCCCTATTCTGTTCAGGTTGATCGGTGGTCTGCTTTGC
Organism: uncultured Bacteroidales bacterium; assembly: GCA_902779315.1. GTDB lineage: Bacteria > Bacteroidota > Bacteroidia > Bacteroidales > Bacteroidaceae > Physcousia. The sequence goes on from CACZBC010000029.1 coordinate 1,565, forward strand.
ATTTCCCAATACAGAACCTTCTTGACGGCATCTATCCTTATACTGCAAGCACACATCTGGGTGGAAATGCGTCACCCTTCCCAGTCTGGCAATTGCTTCATATTCCCTTCTTTCTTTTAGGCAATGTGGGACTCTCGTTTTTTGCTGCCGTAATATTGTTTTTATGGAGTTGTTGGAAGGCGCGAGGAAGAGATAAGACGCTCATTGTCAGCTTGTTGTTGTGCCTTTCTGCGGCGGTTTGGTACGAAGTGCTTGTCAGAAGTGACCTCATCACTAACATGTTGTTGGTGGCATCAATCTTCAATCTCTTTTCTCGAAATCTGAGCCAGCAATGGATAGAGAGGCACCGATGGTGGATAGCCTGTTTGGTGGGCTTGTTGGCAAGCACCAGAGTGATTGTACTTATTCCCATTACAGTGTTGTTGCTGCCATATTTTGTCAAGATGAATTGGCGCAATCAATTAGTCGTCTCCTTACTGGCGATAACTATTTTTGCATTGACATTTGTTCCTTTTGCAATATGGGATTGGCAGGAGTTTTACTATTTCCAGAACAATCCTTGGAGACTGCAAACCAGTCAGGGCAATCTGTCTGATTTCCTTCTCTTTGTGCCCCTTACCGTCTTTTTGGCAATGACTCACAAAGGGATTACATTTCGGTACTGCCGAAATTCTGCCTTGATGCTTGTGACGTTTGTGCTTGTGACGTTTGTCCACAACATGTATCTCAGCGAAAACTTTGACCTCTTTTCGTCTGCTTACGACATAACCTATCTTTCGACAGCCCTACCTTTTTGCATGCTTGGAATTGTAGCGGAAGATGATATATGACAAGAAATGCAGCTAAGTTGAATATTTTGGGCTTGTAGAACAATAAATCTTTTGTTAAATCCGTTATATTATCGTACCTTTGTACGATAATTGATTCGAACACAGACAAGAAGCCGAGGTGTGTGGGCACCTTAATGTCCAGACATATCGCGTTTGAAGAATGATAACAGCATCGATAGTAACATATAATAATAACCTGCTTGACTTGGAGGGCATTCTGCGAAGTCTGCTTATTTCGCCTGTCCAGAAAGTCTGGATTATAGACCATAGCGATACTTTCACTCGCTTGGAAGGCGAACTTCAAGAGTATAAACGCAGGGATGACGAATACTTGAAACATGAAGGCAGAGGCTTTCAACTGGAGTATATAAAGGAGGTAAACAAAGGTTATGGTTCTGGTCACAACGTTGCTTTGCATAAGGCAATGGACGAAGGTAGCCAGTATCATCTTGTTGTCAACCCGGATGTATGGTTTGGGGCAGAAGTGATTCCTGCTCTCTGGCGACTGATGGAAGAGGACGAGACCATTGCTCAGGTGATGCCTAAAGTGCTTTTCCTGAACGGTTCAGTACAGCGTCTAGCCAAACTTCTTCCAACCCCGATGGATCTCTTTAGCAGATTCTTCTTGCCGGCAAAACTGATAAGCAAGCGAAATGACCGTTTCGAGTTGAGGCATTCTGGCTATGACAAGGAGATGAATGTACCGTTCCTGTCAGGATGTTTTATGTTCTTTAGAGTAGATGCACTGAAGAGCGAAGGTATTTTTGACGAACGTTTCTTCATGTATATGGAGGACGTGGATATTACGCGCCGCCTTCATGCGAAATACAAGACACTGTTCTACCCCTCGGTCAGCATATATCACAGGTTCTCTCGCCTGTCTTATCATAATTGGCAACTTTCGCTCGCTCACATGATCAGCGTAGTGAAATACTTCAACAAGTGGGGCTGGATATACGATAGCGGCAGAAGACGCTTCAACAAACGATTGCTTAAAGCATTGAAAACGAATAGCGAAGAATGAGAAATAGCAATACCATAATTGTCATCTTGTGCCTGATGCTCATGTCTCTCATGGCTTGGGCACAGACAGAACGACTGGGCGAAGACATACAGTATGGTTTTAGTCTGCGTGGCACAAGCGGTGGAGGAGATAATGCACCATTTTGGTTTACTAATAACAGATATGGTCTGGGTCCTGTCGACAACCATAGTGTTCTGGCCCGTGCCTACATCAAACGTGATGCAGAAGCCGATTCGCTCCGCTTTTGGCGCATAGGTTACGGTGCAGATATGGCTGCAGGCTACGGCAACGAAAGCGAGGTTTGCATCCAGCAATTATACATGGATGTGCAATGGAAAATGCTTCGCCTTTCTTTTGGACAAAAGGAGAGAGCGTCTGAACTAAAGAACCCAGAGCTGTCGACAGGTGGCATGACGCTAGGCATAAACGCTCGCCCTTTGCCTCAAGTTAGATTGGAGTTGCCAGAATTCTGGACTGTTCCTGGAACTAAGGGATGGTTTGCCGTCAAGGCACATCTTGCTTACGGCATCTATACGGACAATAAATGGCAGAGAAACTGGAATGATGGGACTCCCAACATTTATACCAAGAACAGCCTCTACCATTCGAAAGCTTTGCTCATGAAGATAGGCAACGCCAAGAAGTTCCCGCTTACATTGACTTGGGGATTGGAGATGGCTTGCCAATTTGGTGGTACAGGATTCAATGAAAGAAGCTATACCGGTGAGCGAATGGCAGATGGTGTCAAACTGGGAGGGAATATTTTTAAAGCCTTTATCCCAAGCGGAGGAGATGTTAATGACGATGCCTTTTCCAATGCAGCAGGCAATCACCTTGGCTCATGGCACGTTCGTTTTGATTGGACAGGCAAGAACTGGAGTGTGGGAGCATATATGGACCACTTCTTTGAAGACCATAGCCAAATAGGTATGCAGTATGGCTTCTGGAAGGACATGCTTCTAGGCATTGAGGTTAATCTTCCTGAGAATCGCTATGTTAGCAACATTGTCTATGAACACAATGGCACGAAGAATCAGAGTGGTCCCCTCTATCATGATGCTACGCCGGAAAATCCTCAGCAGATAAGTGCCAGCGATGCCTATTACAACAACCATATCTATGGTGCATGGCAGCATGGTGGTTTTGTCATGGGTAATCCTCTTATCATTTCGCCGATGTACAATGGCTACCTTGGTATGGAAGGAATGCTGCATAACTATTTCAATCGCCTGAATGCGCATCATATAGGCCTCAAAGGTAATCCAAGCCCTTGGTTGTCATGGCGAGCCATGTACACTTATGAGAAGAACTTCGGTTCTTATGACAAGCCTGTGATGGACCCTCTTAAAGGACATTTCCTGCTTCTGGAAGCAACCTATAAACCAAAGAAACTGAAAGGCTGGGGCTTTGCCGCAGCATACGGACATAATCATGGAAGCCTGTTGGGAAAAGCCAACAGTGCTATGCTGACTGTGTCTTTTGATGGTTGGATACGCAAATACAATTAAGAAGTAACGTGAAAAAAAGGATTTACATATTATTTGTCTTTGTGGCAGTTGTGTTGTTCATGACAAGCTGCGACAAGTGGGACTGCAACGGGGACCTCGATGGAATGTGGCAGTTGACAGAGTGGAGAGATAAGGACAATAATGTTAAGGCAACAAAGGAAGATATGATATTCTACAGCTTCCAGTTGCAGATGGCCAGTTTCCGCATGAATGGAGATAAGTTCTTCATTCGTACATCTTTGGAGGCAAGTCCTGAGAAGATACGCATCTTCGATCCGATTGAATACGGAGGAAATGGGCATGATGTGATTAAGCCCATGTCGACATTGTCCATTGTAGGTGTGCCAGAAGACGGAATCTTCCTGGTTCAGGTATTGACAGGAAGCAAGATGTGCCTGAAGACGAACGGCGATGATGTTCTAGTCTTCAGAAAGTATTGAATTCGTTAAGCATAGACTTAGCTCATGAGTAACACTATATACCCTCTTGCAGCATCATTCTTTTCGGCAATGCTTATAACGGCTATAGGCTTGCCACTCATAATAAAGGCATGTAGATATTTCAAATATTTCGACCTTCCTGATGAGAGAAAGTTGCATAGCAAGCCTGTGCCACGACTTGGCGGATTGATTTTCATGCCAGCAGCTGTGGTGGGGCTCTTTGTGGCTTCGTGGGTGAGTGTCATGATAGGCAACGAGGAGTTCGTGTTTGGCGTTTCAACGATTGCTATGACCTTTGGTGGGTTGATTATTTACCTGATAGGTTTTATAGATGACCGATATGGAATGAAGGCTGTTCATAAGTTCATTATTCAGACAATAGCAGCTTTCATTCTGCCTTTGTGCAACCTTGTCATTACTGACCTCAATGGTATTTTCGGACTGCATCAGATTCCATTCTGGATTGGTTATGTCTTGACGGTGATGGCGATACTTACCATCGTGAATGCTATTAATTTGATAGATGGCATTGATGGCTTGTCTTCAGGTCTTTGTATCCTGATACTTTTAGCTTATACTGTTTTGTTAAGCAAGAATCCTGCCATTGCTTCGTTGGATGCAGCAATAGTTGGCTCGTTGATAGTTTTCTGGTTTTTCAACGTCTTTGGCAATGTCGGAGGAATGAAGATATTCATGGGCGATGCAGGAAGTCTCTTCTTAGGTTATGTTTGTGCTTATATGAGCATAAAGAGTTTGATGCGTCCTATTGCACCAGATGATTGCGGAGAGAAGCAGATGCTTATTTCCATTACATTGTTGCTCATCCCTGTCCTTGATGTCATTCGTGTGGCTTTGCAACGACGCATTACGGGACATGGAATCTTTGAACCAGATAAAACCCACATCCATCACATACTGATGAATGCGGGTTTATCAATGCATGCAGCGTTAGTCTGCATATTGTCATTGTTCCTGCTGATATGCGGCATTAACTATGCCTTGTGGCAGTGTCACTTTCCTATGCCGTTCATAGTGCTGATGGATATTGCCATCTATGCTCTAGTCTGCGGAGTGGTAATGCTTGTTGGCAAGTCGGACAATTGAAGATTCTGTTGTGCGGAGAAAGTTTAATCAAGTGCTTCGTACTTTGAATGGCGGCTCTTGAACTCGGGCACGATTTCCTTCATAATCTTCACGATAGCCATATCGTCGCCAGTATAACTTGCTTCCAGCAACCGTTCTTCGTCCTGACAAGCCTTTTCATAATCATACTCTCGAACTTTGGCAACCATTATTTTGGGGTGAACGGTTGGCAAAGTATGCTCGGCATCATTAAGAACTTCCTCATAAAGTTTCTCTCCGTCGCGCAAACCTGTGTATTGGATTTGGCAGTTCTTCGCGCCACTTAGAGTTATCATGCGTTGTGCAAGGTCGGCAATACGAACAGGTTTGCCCATGTCGAACACGAATATTTCTCCACCTTTGCCCATCGTTCCTGCTTCAAGGACAAGTTTACATGCCTCAGGAATAAGCATAAAGTAGCGGATGATGTCTGGGTGCGTGACTGTAACGGGACCGCCTTTTGCTATCTGTTCCTTGAAGATAGGTATGACGCTTCCATTGCTTCCTAACACATTGCCGAAGCGTGTTGTGACAAACTGTGTGCAGGGAGAGTCCTCGCCTCCTGCCTTTTTCTTTTCCTCAACATATTTATTGAGTGCTTGACAGTATATCTCGCAGATACGTTTGGAACAACCCATCACGTTAGTCGGGTTAACAGCTTTGTCTGTTGATATCATGACGAACTTCTTTGTCCCATACTTGACGGCAAGGTCTGCTATGACACGTGTTCCGTAGATGTTATTCTGAACAGCTATTGCAGGATTGTCTTCCATCATGGGCACATGCTTGTATGCTGCGGCATGGAACACGTAATCAGGTCGGAATCGATGGAAGACATTCTCCATGAAAGTCTGGTTCGTGATGCTTGCAACGATGGTTTGGCAGGAGAGGTTGGGAAAATCGTTTGCCATCATACGTCGAACATCGTGCATAGGTGTTTCGGCCTGGTCAATAAGAATCAGTTCTTTTGGCTCAAAGCGTGCCACCTGATTGACTATTTCATTGCCTATGCTGCCTGCAGCGCCAGTGATGAGTATGCGGCTTTCATTCAATTGCCTGCCGATTGCCTGCATATCTACAACAATCTTGTCGCGAGGAAGAAGGTCTTCGATGTCCACTTCGTGCAGTTGATTATAGCGAAGTTCGCTCTTTCCGTCCCATTCTTTTGCAGATGAGGGTAGCATCATGATCTTAATGCCTTCGGAAATGAGGGAATTGACAAGTTCTTCTTGTTCACGGAAATGTGCAGTTTGTAGAGGGCTGACCATCAATGTGCTGACATTCTGCTTGCGCATTAGTTCAGCAATGTTTTCTTTTTCGCCATATACGGGCAATCCTAACAACCATTTCCCTTGTAAGCTGGCATCAGAACTAATGAAGCCTTTGATGGTATAACGGTTGGGAGTTTCGTTGCGTATGCTCTTTGCGAGGCTGATTCCGCCGTCATGTGCACCATAAATGAAAATACGTTTGCTGTAATTGTCTACGCGGAAAAGGTCGTACACAGTCTTGACTACAACACGGGCTGCACACATGAAAGAAGTGGCAAACAGCAGGAACACGGCAAGTCGATAGGGATATTGCAGGAATTCGTGTTTCCATTCAGGAAAGAAATGATGGAAGGGAATGTAGCATATAACGGCAATGGCGGTGCCGAGCAACATGGCAAGGGCAACCCTGCCAAGGTCCACGAAACTGCTGTATCGGAAGATGCCACTATAGGTGTGGAATACGCGGAAAGCGATGGTGTAGGGCACGAGCAGTGCAATAAGACTCCAGAAGATAGGCCAGAAATGGCTCGTAACTTCTGCTCCTCCGCAGAAGAGGTAGAAGGCAAGATAGCCACAGAATATTATAATAAGGTAGTCGATGAGCAAAATGCACCAATAAGGCAGTGCGCTACGAGTGAAATACCAACTGGCGAGACGCGAAATGAAATTCATAATTTTATATAATGCATTTCGACAAAGTTATGCTTTTATTGCCAACTGTGCAAACAAAGTGCTGTAAAAAAGTCGTAACCTCTCTCTTTTGCTAACTGGCTTTTACAAAAAGTGATGTTTCGAGGCATTGAAAAGGCTCAGAACATTGCTTTCCAAGAAGAAGCGATGACCCATCGGTTTGCCAAGAAACGTGTGTTGAATGTGTGGAGATAATCTATCGAGAAACCGACTGTCTGGTTGTGGGTTTGCAACATATCTATGACAATTCCTGCTCCGCCTGCAGGTCTTAGCTGTGGATTGATGTGGAGGAGGGGATCGCCCAATTGCATCCCTTCTGCAACACGACGGAATGTAACGCCTTCGTTGTAACGGACTCCCCACAATGTTCGCGCGCCAAATCGCATATCTTTCGTAATAGGATAAACCCATCCTGCAGCAAGATCTCCATGATATATATGTATCTGTTCGCCCCAAGCGGTAATGTTATCTGTTGGGAACTGCAGTTTTGCTTGCGACATCGTATAGCGTCCGATGGCGGAGAAGAAGAGGTTGTCGTTGAGGAACCACTCTGCTTCGAAGCCTGCAGTTATGGATGCACTGCTTCGAAGTTTGATGTCTGTCAAGTCGAGACTCGTGTTTGCCGATTCGGCGAAGTCTGCCACATCGAGCGATCTGCCGTTTGTCTCTGTGCCGGATATGAGGCGAAATCCGGATGGGCGATAGTTCCAAGCCTGTAGTTGAGCGCGTTCTGACGGGCTGAGAGACATGCGACGGATGCCTTTTTCGCCAATGATCTTATCTGTCAGGAAGTAGGCAATATGCGTGCTTACTACGCCGATGCCTGCTCCCATGAAGATGTCGTTCATCCAATGAGCATTGTGGCCGATGCGAAGCATCTGTGTTCCAGTCGCGGCTGTATAGCCTCCAATGGTTATCCAGGGACTGATATGTCCGTATTCCCGGCTGAGGACGGTTGCTCCCATGAATGCCAGCGATGCGTGCATAGACGGGAAGCTGTTGCTGTTGGAACCATCTGGACGTTCTTCCGTTACAGTACTTTTCAGCAATTGTGTCAGCCCGATAGTCATGCCGAGAGCCATTCCGTTGGCGGTCAGCATACGTTGAGTATTGCTTCGCGATTTGACGCCACAAGCCTTCATTATCCATGTTGCGGCTAACGGAGAGAGTGCTATTCCGTAATCACCCCAGCGATGGTTCCCTTTCTCGCGATAGGGGCCAGGCAAGTTGTTGAAGCTTCGATGGGTGAATGTCTGGATGAGACCTCGAACGGGCATCAGCAAACCATCGCGATTGAGGCGCATCTCTTCATGAATGAGGCTGTCTTCCGTGAGGAACTGCTGTATGTAGTATGCCAGCGAGTCTTGGCTCTTGATGGTACTTGCAATGCCGAACAGCAGCAGGGAAAAGAGGAACTTTTTCATGAGGGAATGTCGTGTGTGGAAACATCACGTGTGACGATTGCAAACGTCACACTAGTAAATCGTCAACGTCACACTAGTAAATTGCGAACGTCACACTAGTAAATTGCGAACGTCACACGTGATGTTTTACAACGTGGCACAGGTCGTTTATATGAGGTATTGCTTGGAGATGCTTTCGTTGTTCTCCACGCATTGTATTGTCTGTGCCAGAAGGGGGGCGATAGACAGTTGTTTCACCTTGCTGCACTTGCCTGTGTAGGGGATGCTGTCCGTGAAGACCATCTCTTCTATTGCGGAGGCTTCGATGCGTTCGTTGGCTGGGCCGCTCATGATGCCGTGACTGGCGATGGCCCTTACGCTGCGAGCTCCGTTCTGTTTCATCAGGTCGGCTGCTTTCGTGATGGTTCCTGCTGTGTCGACCATATCGTCTATGAGGATGACGTCAGCATCGAAGACATCGCCGATGATGTCCATCGTTGCCACTTCGTTTGCTTTCTTTCTGGTCTTGTTGCAGAGAACGAGGGGGCAGTTCAGGTATTTGCTGTAGGTGCTTGCGCGTTTCGAACCACCCACGTCAGGTGTGGCGATGACGAGATTCTCCAGATTGAGGCTCTGAATGTAAGGCATCAAGACGCTGGAAGCGAAGAGGTGATCTACAGGCACATTGAAGAAGCCTTGCTCCTGATCGGCATGAAGATCCATCGTGATGAGTCGTGTGATTCCTGCCACACTCAGCATGTCTGCCACGAGTTTGGCAGCGATACTGACGCGAGGCTTGCTTTTCCTGTCCTGACGAGCCCAGCCGAAGTAGGGGACTACGGCGTTGATGGTGCGTGCTGAAGCGCGTTTCGCAGCATCGATCATCAGGAGTAGTTCCATCAGATTGTCAGCATTGGGGAATGTGCTTTGCACCAGAAAGACGTCCACACCACGGATGGATTCCTCGAAGCAGACTTCGAACTCGCCATCGGAAAAATGTGTGATTGAGAGATTGCCCAGTTCACAACCCAATTGCTGGCATATTTTCTCTGCCAGATAGCGTGAATTGGTGCCCGAAAACACCTTGTATGATCTTGTTCCTTCCATTGTTGTATTTAAGATTTACCAGTTCCTTTTTGTTGTTGCTCGCCTTGGGTGGTGATGGGCTTGATGTTTTATCCTACCGCTTTCCTCAGTTTCCTGAAGTGCGCGATGAGTTCCTTGTAGTCTTGTTGCGAGTGGACATCGAAGTGGTTCCACAGGTCGCCTCTGATGGCAACACCGCCGAAACCCCATTCCCTGACCTGTTCGATGTTGTCGAGGCACACGCCACCTTCGGCTATAACGCGTTGGTCTATAATGCCTTGGCGTGCTGCGGAACGCAACTCGTCTGGGGTGAAGGATGCTTTATTCTCGTTCTCGGAGATGCTGTCGAAGATGTTTCTGAGCAGCACATATTCGCACGTCGGCTTTTGCTCCACGACACTTTGCAGGTCGTAGCAGGTTCGAGTGACAGGACCGTTGTAGGAGGCAGGTGCCTGAGGGTGCCTTTTGCTGAGGTGAATGCCCATCAGCCCAAACTCGTCACGCAGATAGAAGTGGTCGTGAACGACAATCTTTTTGCGATATTGTTCAGGCATGAGACTCAGCAAACGCTCGCAAAAGACGGGTTCTGAATTGGGTTTGCGGAGGTGGAGAATGTCGAGTCCTTCCTCGAAAAGCGTAGTCAGAATCTTGTCCTCCTCGACGAAAAACTCAGGGCAGGTAAGCAGAATAAGTTTCATTCCGTTTCTCTTGGTCTTTTTTTCTGTGTGCAAAGATACAAAAAAGAATTAAGAAACATGAATTAATGCGCAAGAAATTTTGCATTTCCCCCATATATTTGTATCTTTGCAAGCAGAACTAATGTATTTGCTTTAATAAGGTATGAACAAGAAAACACAATTTGCGGCATTGCTTTTTGCCTTTGTCGCTCTTCAGGTGACAGCCCAAAAGAAGTATTCCAACCCGGTATACGGCTCCGACTTCCCTGATCCGACAGTCCAACGTGCACCCGATGGCACCTTCTATTCCTATGCAACAGGATGCAAGTGCCGTTCGAGCAAAGACCTCATATCGTGGACCAACGTCTCTGGCGTCATCTCGCGTCCGACCTGGAACGACAGTATCCATTCCGACGGGACGAGGGACAACTACAGCCTTTGGGCTGCAGATGTCAACTATGTGGACGGCAAATACATCTGCTACTATGCCTCAGCGCTTTGGGGTAACGGCTCGCGAACGGGTATTGGTGTTGCAGTAGGTGATTCTCCCACCAAGTTTACCGACAAGGGCAAACTTTTCCGAAGCACGGAAATAGGCGTGAAGAATAGCATCGACCCTTGTTACGTCGAGGAGTTCGACAAGAAGTATCTCATCTGGGGAAGTTTCAACGACATCTGTTTGGTAGAGCTTACGGACGATGCACTCTCTGTGAAGAACTTCTCGCCCATCAACAACCCTCAGCCAAATGGCTCTTGGAGGCGTCACTCAGGCGTGGTGAAACTGGCTGGAGGCGCTTTCGAGGGAGCTATGATTTACAAGCGAGGCAAGTACTACTACCTGTTCTGCAGTGTAGGTTCCTGCTGCGAAGGTGAAAACTCAACGTATCGTACAGTAGTCGGTCGCGCAACATCCCTGAAGGGCCCCTACACCAATAAACAGGGTGGATCGATGGTGGACAACAACTATACCACTATTATATCTGGCGACAGTCGTTGGAAAGGACCTGGTCATAACAGTGAAATCATCACTGACGACGAGGGACAGACCTGGCTCCTCTATCACAGCTACGACATGAACAACAACTGTAACGGCCGTCTTATGCTGCTCGATAAGATAACATGGGACAGGAACGGATGGCCCGTCATCAATGATGGTCACCCCAGTAGTGGTGAGATGGATGGCCCCATCTTCTATTCCGGGAACGGAGCTAACGTTACGTACAAGCTTACGAATGCAGACTTGAGCAAGAGCCAATGGAAGGGTTGGACCATCAATTCTTCAAGCGAAGATTGTGATATGACAAGCGGCAACGGCACAGCTTTCATGCCATTCGGAGTCGTCAAGAACGGTGGCACCTTCGACATCTCACAAACCGTCACCACGAGTGTCTCGGATGGCTTGTACGAAATGAAGGTGAACGGCTTTGACACAGAGCATAGCGTGGAATATTATGTAGGCAAGGTGGGAACGCCGGTTCTGTGTCCGGCAGATAACGGAGCTACTGCTCCAACCGCCAATGCCACTATCTCCAACAACTTCCTCAACGGCAAGTTCGAACAAAGCGTGTATGGACTGATCATCGGAGGCAAGCTGACTTTCGGTATGCGTACTAAGCAAGCGCTTTCTTCGACAGAGCGTTTCGTCGTGGGCAACGTCAATGTTATCTATCGAGGCAAGGCTGCGGATGCCGATTCGACAGCTTTGGTTTCTGTTCTCAACAGCTATTATGCTATGGTGGACAGTTTCGCAAATGGTGACAAACCCTATTACGACGGCTACAACAAAACGATAGCTTCATACAAAGAGGCTGCCGAAGAGAGTGAGGACGCATCGGTTCGTTACAATCAACTGCTGAAGATAAACAAAACGCTCGACAGCATCCAGACGAGTATCGATGTTTATGCCGACCTTGTTGTTGCGGTTCAGACGTTGCAGGACAACATCACCACAGCCGAAGCTGGCGGTTATGCCACTCAAGATGCAAAGGATGCTTTGGCTGAAGGACAGCAAGTCCTTGCCGACAGAAACCTAAAGGACAGGGATATAAAAGCGCTTGTCACGCGTCTGAACAATGCTGGCCGTGCTATGATGTACTCCTATCAGGCTGGCGACGGAACGCAGGAGAGCCCTTATGTGATAGCCCGTCCGGAACAGCTCGACCACATGCATGATGTCCTCATCAAGGATACGATGGTTTACTTCGTACTTGATGCTGATGTGGATATGCAGGGTTACGACTGGAAGCAGCTCAACAGCGGTGATAACAACTTCCGTTACTGGATTAACTTCGACGGGCAAGGACACATCATTTATAATCTTACGCCAAACGGGACGAAGTACTATCCCAGCTTCTTCGGCACTTTGTGCGGCGAGATTCGTAACACGGGTTTTGTCGATGCAAAGGTTGACGGAACCGCTTCTGGGGCGGCTATTATAGGCGGAACGCTTGGACATAGCACTTTCAAGGATGCCGAGGAAAACCTCTATCCCGTGATAATCGAGAATTGTTACGTTACTGGAACTGTGACAAGCAAAGGCTATGTTGGCGCGATAGGCGGCACGCTTGGCAATTCCCCTGTGTTTATCAGGAACTGCTATAGTGCTGCGAGCGTTACTGGAAACGGTTCTTCAGCCAACTATTCCGGCGGCCTTGTGGGGAGAATCCGTACGAACCTGACGATGGAGAACTGTTATGCGGCCGCTCCTGTCTCGTCCCCCACAGCTGGAGGTATTGTCGGAGGAGGCCAGAATTCCACCACTCCTGGCAGTCTCTTCAGCAATGTAATTGCATGGAATCCCACAGTTGACGGTGCGACGGCACTTCCTTTCGGTACGACTATCGAACTGGATGCGCTCAATCCCACATACATCTTTGCCGACATGTTGGTCAACGGAGAACCTGTCGAAGACGGTCTGAGTCACTTGGAACTCTGTGATATCGTGGGAACTTGGGGTGAGCCTTGGTGGAACAATACGACTGTGGGCAACGGATATCCCATTCTTCGATGGCAGTACGAGCGTGGCGATTACCGCGAGATCTGCGGTTTCGACCCGGACAACATACCGACAGGAATTACTGCAATTCAGGATTCGAACCGCAATATGATGGGCGAGATCTACAACCTTTCAGGCCAGCGTTTGCAGAAGATGCAGCGAGGAATCAACATCGTGAATGGCCGTAAAGTTATAGTTAAATAAGGTAGTATGAAAACACAACACAGTTAAATTGCAAACGTAACACTATACAAATGCAAACGTAACACTATACGATCGCAAACGTAACACTATACGTTTGCCAACTTGACTGCAAGCATTTTACAACTATGAATCGTCTGTATTTCATCGTGCTGCTTTTCAGCGTCTCCTCAGTTTGGGCGCAGCAGCAAAACGTCAGTGGTGTTGTCAAAGGTCCAGATGGCGGCATCGCCAAGGTTTCCGTTCGTGAGATTGACTCGGAACATCGTGTCTTCAATCATACGACGACCGACAGGAATGGACTCTTCTCGTTTCGTGTTCGCGATGCTCAGCATTCGTTGCAATTCTACGCACCTGGTTATCGCACTTTCTCCCATAAGATGCTTGGCGCGAAGTCGTTCAAAGTCAATATGGAGAAACGTCGTACCTCGCCATTTGTCGCTTCGGCAAAGGTCATTCTCAAGAGCGAGAAACTCTTTTGCGGACACTATTTTGGCGATGTTGTGAAGCGACAAGCCTGGATAGAGAAGATGTGCGACTCGCTTTACTGCTTCATCATCCCCATCGAAATGGAGCGACCTGTCGACGAATATCCTGCAGGACGACAACTCATAGTGTTGGATGGGTCTGGCAGGCAAGTGGTTCAATGCGAGAATGTTGTCGATGTCTATCCCATTGCAGGCGATCCTGAAGAGGTGGACCAGATGCGTCTCGCCCAGTCTTATGTCGGCACAGGTCACATTCCAGGAGATAGTGATGACGAAATAAAATACTTTGCTTATCCTCATTTCCAGGTCTCGAAGGCTCAGCTCGAACAGTTCTGCAATCAGCCTGACTTGCTTGCACGTCTTGCAGTCGATACCTATCGGGCCGACAACTACTGGAACTTCTTCCCGACAGACAAAACTATAGATCTCATACGAAAGGCTTTAGAAAAATAATCGGCAAATGAAAAAGAATAACATACTAGCCACTATCCTGCTTTGCACCAGCTGGGCGCTTTGTCAGGCCCAGGATGAGAAGACATTCTTCCTCATCTCCAATACCCATCTTGACACGCAGTGGAACTGGGACGTCAAGACTACAATTTCCCAATACGTCAAGAACACTTTGGTGGATAATATGGCGCTCATGGCCAAGTACCCAAGCTTCCGACTCAATTACGAGGGGGCCATCAAGTACATGTGGATGAAGGAATACTATCCGACGGAGTTCGAACAGATGAAGAACTACATTCGGAACGGACAATGGCACGTTAGCGGAATGTCGATAGATGCAAGCGATGTGATGATGTCGTCTGCGGAAAGTATCCTTCACAGCATGCTCTATGCTAACCGATTCTATAAGAAGGAGTTCGGCGTTCGAGGAGGTTTCGATGTGATGCTGCCTGATTGCTTTGGCTTTTCCTACGCTTTGCCTTCTCTGATGCGACATGCAGGCCAGAAAGGTTTCCATAGTGCAAAGCTTGGGTGGGGTTCGTCAGCATACAATTCTCTGCCTCATTTCGGCGTTTGGCAAGGGGTTGACGGCAGCAAAGTCTATGCCGTCTATAAGCCTGGAGCATACGATGTTCACGAAGATTGGAACAAGGATTTGACGAACGATGCAGACATCCTCAACAAGATAAAAACCAATATATCCGAGAGCGGCATTCCTGTCGCTGTGAAATATGTCGGTCCGCGTGGCGACAGAGGCGGTGCTCTTCGGGACGATCCCGATGAAGAAGGTGAGAACACCCCTTATTGGCTCAGCTATAATGTACAGAAAGAAGATGGAGCCGTAAAGGTTCGTCTTGTTTCGCCAGATGAGTTCTTCCAATATATGGAAGATCACGATAATGGTCAATACAAGGTGTGGAATGGCGAACTGCCCATGAAAACTCATGGTGTAGGAGCTTATACGAGTTGGGGAGCCCTGAAACTTTGGAACCGCAAGAACGAGCTTCTGGCCGATGCAGCAGAGAAGGCCTCTTCGCTTGCTATGTGGCTTAGCGCTCGACAATATCCTTCGCAGCAACTTCAAGATGCTTGGGTGCGAACACTTTGGCAGCAGCATCACGACGGATTGACTGGTACAAGCATTCTCTCGGCAAATGATTATTCCTACAACGAGTATTATCTTGCCAATCGTGCCTTTGCTCAAGAACTCTCTACGAGTGCCGGAGCTGTCATTCAGATGATGGACACTCAGACGGAAGGCACACCTATCGTCGTCTATAACCCGCTTTCGCACGAACGCACAGACATTGTGGAAGGCTCTGTTCATTGCAGTCGCTATCAGGCATTCGTCCGTGTTCTTGATCCTGACGGCAACGAAGTGCTTTCGCAAGTCCTTAAGTATGACTTCTCTACGCAACGTCTTCACTTCATTTTTGCAGCCACAGTTCCCTCGCTTGGTTATGCAGTTTACGAGGCAAGGGTAGGCGAGAAGTCCACTTTGACCTCCGATCTCACTTTTGAAAATAGCGGAAGTTCGAAGAGAATGGCAAACGGTCGTTATCGCGTTTCAGTCAATAGTAATGGCGACATCAACAATCTCTATGACATCAAGAACAGCCGCACTCTCATCAACTCTGCCGTTCGTCAGCAACTTATCTACGATCACGAGGATACTTGGCCTGCATGGGAAATCAGTTATACTGACGTGTGTCTCTCACCTTCTTCCTATGTCTCGAAGAATGTCGAGATAGAATTGGTGGAAGATGGGCCGTTGCGTAAATCGTTGAGGGTAAAGCGTCAGCAAGAAGGCTCTACCTTCATCCAATATATTCGCATGAATGCCGTCAACGATAGGGTAGAGTGCGTGAACGAAGTAGATTGGCAGACTTACGAGCGAATGCTGAAGGTCAATTTCCCCTTCCCTGCTACCCTCAAAAACGACAAGACCACCTACGACATTTCTCTTGGTACAATCAGCCGAGGCATCCGTTCCAGCGACGAATACGAGGTGTGTGGTCATCAATGGGCCGACCAGAGTAATGCCTCAAATAGCTATGGCGTATCCATCCTCAGCGACTGCAAGTACGGCTGGGACAAGCCATCCAATACTTCGTTGCGTCTGACTTTGCTGAGAACTCCTTCATGCAAAAACTACGACCATCAGGCAAACATGGACCTCGGACCAAACAAGTTCACATACGCTTTGCTGCCTCACGAAGGAGGTTGGAGCGAGCAAACACAGATGCAAGCGAGTCAGCTCAACCAGCCGCTCATTGCCTTTGTCGCTCCCAAGCATCAGGGTCTCTTCCTTGGTCGCCGTGTCAATTCTGTTTCGCTCAGCACGGACAAGGTTGCCATCAAGGCTTTGAAGAAAGCCGAGGATACAGACGAGTTTATCGTTCGCGTCTATGAATGGACAGGCGAAGACCAGCAGGACGTACTCCTCTCCTTCCCCTTGCCTATCAGTTCGGCTCGCGAGGTGAACGGCATTGAAGAGGATATTCCAGGTGGTGAGTGTACGATAGTCGATGGCAAGCTGTCTTTCGACATCAAACGCTATCAGCCCAAGACCTTTGCCATTCGCGTTCCCATGCTTGGCACTGTTACCTATGGAGGAGAAGACGAAATCAATCATCCCGGTTATCCGCTTGAGCTTCCCTACAACATCGACCTGATGAGCTACGACAGCGCCAAGGGCAATGCTGCCACGAACTATACCTATGCCTATCCTGCCGAGCTCATCCCTGACACACTTGTCTGCGACAACATGGACTTCGTGATGGGACCAAGAACCAACAGCGAAAAGAATGTGCTTCGCCTAAGTACGGCCCAAACCATCTCCCTCCCTTCATGGGTGAACGAGAGTAAGTACAAACTCTATCTGCTTCTTGCCAGTCCTACTGAAGCAGGGGCAAAGGTGACGGTAACTGCAGGCGACAAAGAGACAGTCCTTGATGTGCCTTATTTCACAGGCCGTGCTGCCGAGCCGCCTTCTTGCACAACTTTGACTGAAAACTACCGCAAAGAGAACATCGTATTTGCCTCGTCTCATGCTCACAATGTATCGAGCAAGACGAACCAAGTCATGCAGATGCTCTACATATATAAATATGGTATAGAACTTCCTGAAGGAGTCACCGAGGTTACTATCAACTCTTCCGACCGCAAGACTTTCCTCTTTGCAGCCACAGTGGCTCCCAATCATTGTGACGATGTGGTTCCCTTTGCACCTCTCACTACCGAGATAGAGCCGAATGAGGCGAACAAAAGTGAATGGGAAGAAGGTTGGTCTGACCGTTTGGTGCCTAAGAGTGTTACAGCTTCGCATCAGATCAACACCAACGAAGCTGCTCGCTATGCCAACGACTTAGATCCGACTACTAAATGGTGCGTTGGAGGTTCGCAGAGTCAGACGCCATATCTGCAATACATACTGAAGGATACTGCTGTCGTCAACCGTTGGATGGTGCTTGGAGCGGCTCGAGAGAGTGGCGGTTATGTTGCCAAGTCCTTCAAACTGCAATATCAGGCTGAGGATGGAACTTGGGTTGATGCTGACGTCGTGGAAGGCAACCAGATGAATAAGGTCATCCGTACTTTGCCGCAACCTATCACAACAACCAGAGTCCGCTTGCAGATGATACATGGCGAGCAAGGTGATGGCTATACTACTCGCATCTACGAGTTCACCGTCTTTGGTTATCTCAAGAGCGAAGACCCAGTAGGTCTTGATGCAATCCATCAAGAGGAGAGCGAGGAAGGGGCTGATGTGTATAACCTTGCAGGCCAGCGTGTTAGCGACACCAATCAGCAAGGGATTTACGTCAAGAAAGGAAAGACGTTCAGCGTCTCACGTTAACTCCTCAAACGACACGTGTTACGATGCCCAACATCACGTGTTACAATGGCAAACGTCACGTGCCTAATTTGCAAATGTCACGTGTGTGGTTTTTTATAGAGAAGAAGCCGCATCAGCATCGAGCAGTACCTCGCAATGTGGATGACGCTGAAGGATGGAGGCAGGAACATCGGTGGTGACAGGGCCACGCAGTACTTGGCTCACTATCTTTGCTTTGGCAGTTCCCTTGACAACCAGTATGATATGACGAGCCTGCATAATGTCCGACAGTCCCAACGTGACACCTCCAAGAGAATGTTCGGCAGACATGCTCATCTCCCTGCGTATGCGAGTTTCCAAAGCAAAGTCCATGCTGCCCATTCCAACTGTACTCTCGAAAGGAGTTCCTGGCTGATTGAATCCAAGATGCCCGTTCTCGCCTAAGCCTAAGAGGAGCAAGTCAATGCCTCCTCTTTGTTGTAGCTCCTCAGCAAAGTGTTGGCAATCGGCTTCCAAGTCGTCGCTCTGTGTGGGCAGCATCAGGAAATGGTCTTCATCGACTCCCATCCCATCGATTATTTCAGTCTTGAGCATTGTATAGCATGCCCTAGAATAAGAGCGAGGCACTCCTGTCACTTCATCCACGCCGAAGAATGTGACAAGACTGGCATCAAAAGGCTGGTCGCGATGAATCTCGACTACAAGCCGATGCATGTTGCCTGTAGTACGGCCCGTTGAAAGTCCTATCACACTATCTGGCTTTTCCCTGATCTGCTGCACAATCCTTTCAGCACCAGCTAGGTCAAAAGCCTGTTCGTTTCTTTCTATGTGTATTGTCATGACTTCTGGTTTCGGGAGGGGAATCTATTCATATTCAGCGATGAGCGACAGGAACTTCCCTGCCGAGGTCACCCATACCTCTTTGTAGCAAGCATTGTTCGTTTGGGGCCAATAAGGCACGTCCTCGTCACCGAAAGAGCGAATGCCTACAGGTATTTCGCCTGTTATCTCGCCTGAAGAGAAGCTGTCCAAGGACGGATAGCGATGTCCTTCACCATAGATGAGCGACTGGCAGAAAGGATTCTTGCCTACAGTCCAGTAGAGTTGCTCCATTCCTATTTGGCAGAGAGTCTCGTCCTTCAGATAATGTCCGCATATTGCAGCACCTTTTCCTGTGGAAAGGATGATGGCCTCGTTACCATTGAAGATGCTGAAACTCATGGGGAAACGACGCAGATAGTGGCTCTCGTCAATCTTCTCTCCATAGTGCAATTGGCGGTCGAAGAGCTGTTGCACATTACTTGGTGCGAAGATGTGCAAGGAGTGGAAACCTTCAGAATCTTCATACTCTTTAGCCTGCCATATTCCTGAGGATATCATGCCGTAAGGTTCAGTATAAGGCATTAAGCGTTTCAGATAGTCGGCATATCGGCGGATAGCATCATTCCATTGCGGAACATCTGGATGCGAAGGCTGGGATTTGCACAATGCAATTAGTGCTTGCGGAAAGAGTTGGTCGCGTGACTGATGAATGAAATGGACTGGGGCGCGTCGTGTCGTATCGCGATAGAAATAGCCTGAAAAGCCCTCTTTTTCCTGGCATTTCAAGACATAGCGAATGCTTGAAGTTGCCACATTAGCATAAGTTGACTCGCCTGTCAAAAGATAGAGCTGGGTGGCTGACCAACTTCTGGCAGCTTGGAACAGAGAGGGGGAGGTGTTGTAGGTGTGCTCCATGATGTGTGGGAAATGGTCGTAACCATCGCGCTGGAACTTCTTCTCTGCAAAATGGAAATCCTCTGTTGCTGCTTTGGCAAGGCTGTCGCGGAGAGAGGAGGAAGGCAGGGCCTTTGCTGCAAAGGCTTCGTAAGCGGCATAGAGATAATTGTCGAAGGCATTGTCCTGCTTGCGAACGGTATGGATGTCATCATAAGTCCCGGTTTGGGAGTCCGTCCAATGAAGCAGTCCCAAACTGCTGGCTCGGAACCCATCGCCAAAGCGGCAACGCAGTACAAAGCGCAACCCCCATTCTGCCTCCTCGAGCAATCGTTTGGCTAAAAGGGGATGGGCGTCTTTGTTGTGGAGATAAGCCTCGAGCAACGAATATGCCACATCGGCTGTCTGCAAGGTTTGTTGCGAGAGGTCGCCTGCATCGTGCCAGCCTCCGCCATAACAAATCTCCTTACCTCCATGGTCACAGAAAACATCTTGATGGCAGACTCCGTGAATGCTGGGAACCTCGTAGCCGCAACGTTGGCAAAAGATGAAATTGAGCAGCTTCCATTGAGTGTCGAGGAAGGCATCATCCGAGATAAGGAAAGGCTCCGTCACGGTTCCCCCAAGTTTGATACGATAATGCCCTGACTTATTGAAGCTGGAGAAATCCAGCACTTTGAAGTTTCCCAAAGAGGTGTGTTTGGGTTCTGCCTTGCCAGTAAAACACACCTTTCCGCTTTTCTCATCAACCAGCGAGAATGTTCCTCCCAAACTGTTGTCCGCAATAGCCGTCTTGCGTCCCTTTGCCAGATATCCTGTAGAAGAATAGGAGATGCAGCCTGGTTGGACGTCCCATCCAATCTCTTTCGGAGCGTTCTCCACTTGCTCTAAACGCAGGTTGCGCAGTACATAAGAGATGCTGTCGCACAATGCTCCGTTCTTCCCTTTCAAGTCTGTGTATAAGGTGAGACTCATTACGGAATCGCGCTCCAAACCGCTTATGTCGTACACGACGGTGTTCCACTTGTTGTTGGTCAGGTTGATGAGATGGGCTCCCAGCATATTGGGGTGAGCATTCTGCAGGACTGCGTTCAGATTCATAATCATCACACCTTGGCAGGCTGGCTTTACCTCCATGACTATTCTGGTGAATTTGCGTAGGTCTCGGCCGTTCATATTTAGCGACAAACTGGCCCTGCCGAAGGTGGCATAGTCCGGGTCATTGTTGGGCCCTTTAGCTCTTTCTCCAGTATGGACGGGAACAATCAGGCACAACCCGCTGTCCGCGATGCATTCCATCCTCCCAAAGCCTTCGTGCCGCCATCTGTAGATGGTGTTGTCGAGAGGAATCGCTTCGGAGAGCAGCACCGGTTGTCTGAGTTGGCTTGCCTCCATCGATCGGCTGTCATCTAATGGCAAAGGGATGTGCAGCATGTTGCTCGAACGGATTTCCTGGTCCATACTGCTGCTCAAGGAATGGTGTGGCGAACAACTTGTCAGATAGAGCTGTACTCCTCCGAAGATCAATGCCGAGATGAGAAGAATGCGTTTCACTTGTGAAAATAAAGGTGCAAAATTGCTGAATCAGAGACTTCGCTCATTTGCGGAGTTCCATCAAGCGTTGGTACTCGTTTTCTGTGATAGGAATGACGGTGCCGTGTCGAGGCGTGAAAGCACCCTCGGTAGCGGTGTTTTTGCGGAACTTGAATTGGTAGAGGTCTTGCGAAGAGCAGAATTGGTAGTGCCTGTTCACATAGCAGTCGTACATGAGAATCCAGTCGTCGCTGTTGATGAGGCGAAAGACGCCTGCTCCCTCCACGGCTTCTCTGGTTTGCTGCAAAGTGCCTGACGGTGTTCCCCATTGACTGCCTTCCTTTCCGACGGGAGCCGTAAGACTGGTGGCTGTGACTTCGCAGATGCCGCCGGCCCCCTCGTTCTTGTAGAAAGCGTGATAGAGCCCGTCATTCTCGTTGAAGACAATGTTCATGTCGATGGTGGCATCGCCTCGGTCGTAGAAGTAGGTGGGTTCGCTTTCCAGGTCGGTGAAATCCTTGTTGGCGTAGGCATAGAAGACCTTGTCGTAGGGTACTTTGCCGTCATTTGTCAGGATTGAGAAGTAGATGAGATACTTCTTGGCAACGGGGTCGTAGATGGTTTCCGGAGCCCATACGCGAGTTACGTTGGCGAGATAGGTGCCGGCATAGCGTGTGGGGAAATGTACGGTACTTGTTTGCCAATTAATGAGGTCGTCGGAGCGCATGAGAACCATTCCCCTGTTGCTGCTCCAACCAAGCGCACAACGCATGTCTGTCGCAACCATGTAGAAGCGTCCGTCCTCGCCACGAAGGATGTGCGGGTCGCGCAGTCCTCCCATTACGGTAATGCCTTTTGCGCTGACAACGGGCTTGCCTTCGTTGACAACTGTGTAGTTGTAACCGTCGTCGGAAACGGCATAGTAGATGTTCTCGTCGCTATTGCTGGGGAAGAAGGTGAAGAGATAGTGCGAATAGGGACTGTCCTTCTTGCGGACAAAGACGTTGAAGGTCTTTTTCGCCGTCGCTTCTCCCTTTGTCAAGGTTGCGGTGAGGGTGACGCGTTTGCGGGCTCTTTTGGGAGTGCCGACCACTTTCCCCTCGTTCGAGAGCAGTTTGATATTGCCGGACCGCCAAGTGATGATGGAGCCGCAAGAGCCTTTTGTGGGGAGTTCGACACCTTCATAGAGGTTGTTGGTGCTGCTTGGCAGCGTCAGCTCGGCAAGGTCCTTATTGAGGGCATCCTTGTTGCCGTCTTCTGCGAGTATGGGCATGGCCATGCAGACAATCAGGGCATATCCGAGCACCAGTTGATGTGTGCGTTTCATGGTCTTGCTGTTTTATTCTCTTACTACTTCTGTAAACTCGGGCTTCGTACCTTCTTCTTTGTTGACGGTCACGAAGATGGTCGATGTGCTTTCTTGTCCGTCGAAGCCGATGCTTTTTGCTGTGAACTTGTAGTCCGTGCTCTCTTCCGTCTCGCGCTTGCCTACAGTAACAGGTGTACCGAGGGGGAACTGATAGTTCGAACAAACTGCATCGAAGACGAGGCTGTCCTCTTGAGTCACAGGAACCTGCTCGCTATAGTCGGGCAGGGGAGCGATGTCCCCCTTCTTGTAGCCGTTCTCGATGAGGAAGCGGTCGAGCTCTTTCGGTGCAGCCTCGATTCTGGCTTGACGCACACCATAACCTTGGCGGATGTCGGCTTTCGTCAAGGCTTCTTTGAGGTTTTTCCACGAAGCGCCTCCTCCGCTGCCGAAGGTGCAGAAGGGCACAACGGTTTTGCCTGCAAAGTCGTTCTCCTTGACCAGAGTGGCGACGGGCATGGCGTAAGTGCCGAACCAGACGGGATAGCCGATGAAGATGACATCGTAGTCGGCCAGGTTTGCCTGGATGGGATTGAGTTCGGGCAGCTCGCCGCTTTCCATTTCTACTCGACAGCGGTCTATTGTTGCCTGGAAGTCACCGTTGTAGGGATTCACAGCTTCGATGCGTTCTATGTCGGCACCGAGTTGTTTCTGCAGTTCCTCGGCTACGGCTTGCGTCGTGCCGGTCTGGGAATAATAGAGCACCAGCACCTTCTGCTTGGTGCAACTAGAAAGAATAGAAGCCATCATGGCCAATAATAATAAGGTCTGTTTCATTCTCTTATTCTCTTAATTTCTTATTTTCTAATTTCCTCCAACGCTCTGCAAAGCTGGTCGGGGCAGGAAGTCCGTTTCGTGCCACAACGGATGCCGTCCAGTTTCGCGATGACATCATCGACCTTTTGTCCTGTAACGAGTCGGCAGATGCCTTGCAGATTGCCATTGCATCCGCCCACGAAAAACACTTGCTGGATGATGTCGTTGTCGTCAACGGTCACATCAATCAGTTGCGAGCAAGTTCCTTGGGTTTGATACTGAATGTGTTTCATTTTCCTTATTGTTTTACGATTTCTTCATGCGTGATGTAGTTGCGGTCTTTCGGCAGCGATTCGGGGGTGATGGTGAAGCGACGGCCGTTCTGCAGGTTGAGTGTGATGCGACGGAAGCGCGGTTTGCCCAGCATGTAGCGGTCTGAAGATGGGCAGACAGGATAGAAGCCCATCGACGAGAAGATGAACCACGATGACATCTGCCCCGAGTCGTCGTTGCCCGAAAGGCCGCCGGGTGTGTCGTTGTATTCTGTGTCGAGGATGTAGTCCACCCATTTCACAGTCTTCTCGCGTTTGCCGATGAAGTCGTAGAGGTATGCTATTTGATGGCAAGGTTCGTTGCCGTGCCAATACCGCCCCTCTGTAAACATCGAGTCGAGTTTTGCCTCGAACGCTTCTCTGCCCAGCATCTCGGCGAGGCCCTCCACATTGTGGGGCACAAACCAAGTGTAGTGGCAGACGGCCCCTTCTGTGATGAATGCTTTACGGCGCACCAGGTCGGTGTTGCCTTCGAAGTGCCCGTCAGCATAGCGTCCGTCGCAATACCCGGTCTTGGGGTTGATGACATTCCGCCAATTCTCGGAGCGGGCCATCAGCGTTTCGTAGTCATCCTCCTTGCCCAACGCCTTGGCCATTTGTGCCACGGCATAGTCGTCGAAGGCATACTCCAGGGTGCGCGAGGTCTGTTCTTTCTGATGGAACGCTTCTCTGACCTCGTCTTCAAGGGGGATGTAGCCGTACTTCAGGTAGGATTGCAAAGCCCTCCGTCCCATCCCGTTCTTGTAGTCCTCTTCCGAGGCTGGTGTCTCGAAAGCGTTCTTGCGCATCCCCTCGTAAGCCTTTTCCGCATCGAAGCCGCGAATGCCCTTGATGTAGGCGTCGGCGAGTGCTACCGAGCAATGGTCGCCTATCATGGCTGCCGTGTACGAGTTCCAGCTGGGGAAGATGGGCAGCCAGCCTCCCTCTTCGTACTTGGTGACGAGGGATTGCATCATGTCGGCCGAAACATCGGGATACAGCAAAGTGTAGAGCGGATGTACGGCTCGGAAGGTGTCCCACATCGTGAAGTCGCAGTAGTAGGGCCTGTTGCCTTTCGTCCTGGTTCCATTTGCGAAACGCGGATACGCCCCATCCACATCGCTCATTTCGTGAGGCATGAACGAGGCGCGATAGAGCGCTCCGTAGAACTGGTCGATGCGGGCTGTGTCCGTGTCTTCCACGTCGATGGCGTGCAGATGCCTTATCCAGGTGCGGGCGAGGCGCTCCTTCATCTTGTCGAAGCTGACGCCCTTTGCCTCTGCTTTGTAATTGAGTTCTGCACCCTCGCGACCTGTAAAGGATGTGGCGGCCTTGACGATGACGGGTTTGCCCGCTTTGCCCTGGAAGGTGATCCAGGCACAGGTGCTGTCCTGTCCGCAGTCGATGGGCTCGTCCGTATAGGTGAGCAGAAGGTGTCCGCCGAAGCCAGCGCTCTTGCCCCAGCCCTGATAGATGCGATGGACGGGGTTGAAGCCATAGACCGTCTTCTTCCGGGGCTCCACCTCGATGTGCCCTTCCTTCTCGTCGCTGTTCGGCTCCACGACGATGTGGATGGGGCCGTCCTGTTCGGGTGTGATGCGGAGGATGACAGCGTGGCTGCTAGCCGTCATTTCCGTCGTCAGATGCTCGTCTGGGAGCCTGACAGAGTAGCAGTGGGGGTGCGACACCTCTTCGGCGTGGCTGAAGCGAGTGGCACGTTCCTTAGCCGTCTTGCGGAGCTTGCCGCCCAGCGTGGCGATGGTGAACGAGCCGTAGTCCTGCGTACAGCTGCCCGAAGTCCAATGGCTGCCTCGGAAGCCCTGCAGCATCGTGTCTGTGTAGTAGTAGGGGGAGAGACATTTGGCCTCGCTTTCGCGTGTCTGAGGCGTCCAGAAGTTCTGCCCGTTGGGCGAGAGCACGGCCGGCATCGTCTGCCCGTGTTCCTCCGAGCCTTTGCCGAAGAGTCCTGCTGTCTTCGTGTTGGCGGGGGCTGTGCCCACCATCGTGTTGAGGGCGCAGAGCTGGCGGAGATGCTCCCGGTCGTGGCGGCTGAGTCCCTTTGCCATAATGCCGTAATGGCACAGGCACATCAGAATGGCGGAGAGGAGGAGTCTGTTCATTGAAAACTTCACTATTCGTGCCACAAATATATGAAAAAGGAATGACAAAACCAAGAAAGAGCGTACTGGCATCTTGCAAAGGGTGGAAAAGCGAACCGTTATGGTGGAAAAGGCAAATAGTTGTTAATTGGTTCTCCAGTATGACGATTGCGAATGCATAGCGTTACGCTGGCCAACGTAAAGTGTGACGTTTCGCATCGTCGCGTGTGTCATCCGGATTGACATTGCAAATTTACAACAATTCCTCGACACCACCAAATTTCGGCATCCCAATTGGGCCGATTTTCAGCACGAATTTGACGAGATTTCGTCGAACTTGCTTCCGCTCGGCAAATTTGATGCGAGCATCACTCTGCACTTGCTTACTCGCAACCTTGAGCAATTTTTTTTATGAAGGTTGCAGGTATACATATTTATGTAACCGAAAAAACACACCCTATCTCACGCATCTGAGGTCTATTATTATACAATAATAAAATTTATTTTTTGTAGTAGGATCCCTAATTATGGTATACATAAATGTGTATACCATGGGAAAATTTTTCCCTGTACTTTCTTGCATAAAATTGCGTCAATTGAAGTGAATAAATTTGGTGGTTTCATAGAATTTTCGTACCTTTGCAGAAGAAAGGGGGAGTGGAGCTGGCGAGGCCATTTTGCCCTCTACATTATTAATATCTGCGCGTGCGATGGGTTTGCTGAGAGATGTGAAGGAACTGCTGATGCCACGGGTTTGTCCTGTCTGCGGGCATCTGATGACGGACTGCGAGGATGTGGTCTGCGCTTTCTGCGCCATCGGGTTGCCGAGGTATATTAACCTTAACCCTAACCTTAACCCTAACCTTAACGATAACGAAAACCCTAACCTTAACCCTAACCTTAACCCTAACGAAAACGAATTCCGCGCATTAAAAGCGCGCCTTGGTGCTAAAGCATCCAAGAACGAAGACCAAAACCCTAACGATAACGAAAACGATAACCAAAACGAAAGGTTCTGGGACAATGTCTTGCTGCGGGCTGCGTGGAGCAAGGCCGATGTGCGAAGGGGAACGACGCTGATGGCCTACAATCACGACTCGCCCTACCACCGACTGGTGGTCGCCATCAAGTTCATGGACAAGCGGGAGCTGGCGGTCAAGCTGGGCAGATGGGCGGCGATGGAGGCTGGCAGGCAGGGCTTCTGGCAGGGCATGGATGCCTTGGTGCCCGTCCCCCTGACGCGATGGCGACGCTTCTGCCGCGGCTACAACCAGGCCGAGATGCTGGCTAGGGGGATGGCCGAGGTGACGGGGCTGCCCGTGCTGAACCTGATCAGGCGGACGAAGAACCGCAAGCCCCAGTCGCGACTGAATGGCATGGCGCGCATCAGGAACGCGGAAGGCATCTACGAAGCCTCCATTCCCAACGAGTGGCGAGGCAAACGCCTGGTTGTGGTGGACGATGTGATGACGACGGGCGCCACGATGGCCAACTGCGCCCTCGCATTGAAAAATGCCGACAAATATGCAGAAATATGCATCTTTCCGTTGGCTTATGCAGGAAAATAATAGCATTTTGCACACTTTTCCGAAATTTTTCTGTCAAAAAGTTGCAAGATTTGAGTTTTTGGTGTAATTTTGCAACCGGATAACGAAAAACCAATAAAAATTATATTAATCGGAAGTAAAAAGGGAAGTAAAAGAAGGTTCCGCGACTACAATCGCGCCTTGGTGCTAGAGCATCCAAGAAGTTAAGCCAGCAAGCTGGCTGGAAGTAAAAGCACTGCGTGCTGGACGTTACATTTGGCTGCGAAAAAGCTATTGTCCACGAAGCGGAGCAAGTTTACTCCCACGAAGCAAAGCGAGTTTACTCCTATGAGCAAAGCGAATTTACTCCCATTTTAACTTCCATTTAAAAAAAACTCTATGGACGCAAAGAAAGTCTTGGAAGATCTGAAAAGACGCTTCCCCAATGAACCTGAGTATCATCAGGCAGTAGAAGAGGTGTTGGGCACTATCGAAGAAGAGTACAACAAGCACCCCGAGTTCGAGAAAGTGAACTTGATTGAACGCCTCTGCATTCCCGATCGTGTATATCAGTTCCGTGTGACTTGGATGGACGACAAGGGCCAGATTCAGACCAATATGGGTTACCGCATCCAGCACAACAACGCTATAGGCCCCTACAAGGGCGGCATCCGTTTCCACGCAAGTGTGAACCTGGGCATCCTGAAGTTCCTGGCCTTCGAGCAGACTTTCAAGAACTCGCTGACCACGCTGCCTATGGGTGGTGGCAAGGGCGGCTCGGACTTCAGCCCTCGCGGTAAGAGCAACGCCGAGGTGATGCGTTTCTGCCAGGCTTTCATGCTGGAGCTGACTCGCCACATCGGTCCTGACACAGACGTTCCAGCCGGTGACATCGGCGTAGGCGGTCGTGAGGTAGGCTATATGTTCGGCATGTACAAGAAGCTGACCCGCGAGTACAGCGGTGTGCTGACTGGCAAGGGCTTGGAGTTCGGCGGCTCGCTGATCCGTCCTGAAGCAACGGGTTACGGCACAGTTTACTTCCTCCGTGCTATGCTGAAGACGAAGGGCGACACTGTGGAAGGCAAGAAGGTGCTGATCTCTGGTGCCGGCAACGTGGCTCAGTATGCTGCTGAGAAGGTTCTGCAGCTCGGCGGTAAGGTGATGACGATGAGTGACAGTGACGGCTACATCTACGATCCAGACGGTATCGACCGTGAGAAGCTGGACTACATCATGGAGCTGAAGCAGGTTTATCGTGGTCGCATCAAGGAATATGTGGACAAATATCCGACAGCCAAGTATGTGGGCGACGGTGCAAAGCCTTGGTTCGAGAAGGCTGACATCGCTCTGCCTTGCGCCACTCAGAACGAGCTGAACGAGGAGCAGGCAAAGGCTCTGGTAGCAAACGGCTGCATCGCTGTTGCCGAAGGTGCCAACATGCCCAGCACTCCAGGTGCTATCCGCGTCTTCCAGGAAGCCAAGATTCTCTACTCTCCCGGTAAGGCCAGCAATGCAGGTGGT
>CACZBC010000030.1 GCA_902779315.1 uncultured Bacteroidales bacterium
CGAAAACCTCGATCTGGACGACTTCTGCAAGCACATCGCCGACCACAACTCACCTTTCTCGAAGGGCACTGTGAAGGGCATCCTGACTGACGCAGTCGCTTGTCTGCGCGAACAGCTCCTGGCTGGCAACAAGGTCGTTCTGGGCGACCTGGGCAGCTTCCATGTGGAACTTGCCTGCGAAGGTGCCGACACCACCGACGAGTTCAACGCGCAGAAAATCAAGGACGTGAACGTGCGCTGGACGCCCGGACTGGAGTTCAAGAACCTCCGCGCCGAAGCCGAGTTCAACCTCGTACCCAGCCGAAAGGCACAGGCCGACGCCATCGAAGTGATTCGTAACGAAGAGACCATTCAAGGCCTCGAGTAAGCGAGAACGAAGCTCGACACTAACGAGAAGCGGCTGCCCGTGTTGGGCGGCCGCTTTTTGTATTTTCGTGCCTTTCTGCTCTTGTCGCACGAATTACCATGCCATGGGCTTCAAAGGCGTGCAGGAGTGTAGGCGGAATCTATAGATTTTCTGTCATAAATAGATAATGGTACTATTCTATATTTACCCATTTTCTATTTTCTGTGGAAAGTTTCACAGACCTGCCTGCACACCTACACTTTCCTCTTATAGTTCGAGCGGGAGTTCAGGCATAACTTCTTGTTTTGCAAGACGTTTATTCTCCAATTCCAGTTCGACCATTGTCTTGCGGACTACAATATAGCGCATTCCTTTGTTGGTTCGTCTGGGTTCGAAGCCGAGTTTCTTCATCGCCTTGCCGATTTTGCTGTCCGTGAACTCGCGATTCGGCCCTGCCTTTTGCGTCAGCCAGTTGATGATTTCGCCTGTAGTGACCGCTTGAGCCTCTTCACCGCCTTCCGGTTTGCGCAGAACGGTGGGAATGAGCGTCGTACAGAGGTCTTGCGAGACGTATTTCTGGTTGATTTCCTTCAGTTTTGCTATCTCATCCTCCGTCACTCCAGCGTCGTAGGCCTTCGGATGTGTAGCCAGGTAGTAGGCCTGTGCGAAGGCGCGCTCCTGAGGCAGCGTCTTGTAGTCGCGTCCGCGCTCTGCGATGGGCAAGACGACAAAACGTCGGTCGCCAGTGCTTTCGGGCAGAAAGACCTCGTTGTTAGTAGTGGCTATCCAACTGGCGTGTACCTTCCTGCTCACAGCGAAGTGAGCGTAGTGCGTACGTTCGGTGATAGCACTGGCTGCGCCGCCACCTACGTAGTTCTTCAGCTTGTTGAGTATCGACGGATTGATTTGTATCTCGTCGATGAAGCAGACGATGTTTCGCGCCAGAGCCAACAGTTCGTCCTTGTCCTTGTAGCGGGACAGGTCTGCTACATGATGAAGGTAGCGCCTGAGCGTACGGGGCAGGAAACACTCCACGAAGAAGGTCTTGCCCGTCCCTTCGCGCTCGCCCGAGAGGATGAGCATAATCTGGTTTGTCATCTCCTGGCCTGTAGCCACCTTGACCATCGCCACATACCACTTCTTTGCCATCCTCATCAGGAACTCGGCTTCTTCGCACTTGGCCAGTCCGAGGTGGGCGAACAGTTCGTCGATATAGTCCTTCTGCCTCGTGTTCCAAGGCTTCAGGCCTTCGGCATACGCCACGACGGGGTTGTAGGCAGGCGAAAAAGTCTCGCTGCCGATGTATGTCTCCAGGTTCGCCTTGGAGACCAGCACCTTGTCAGCGTGAAGCTCTGTGAGCAGACTGTTGAGCTGGCGGTCGTCCATCTCCTTCCATTCTTCCTCCTCTGGGCTTCTTGCCCGCACCTCATTCTGCTCCGAGATGGTGTTGAAACGGAACTCGTAGTGAGCGTTGAGCCACTCGCAGATTTGCTTGAAGCGGTCCTTCGCCTCTTCGGCTTTTTGCTCCTCAGACTTAGGCCGTCGGCCCTTCGGCAACGAGACATCGATGCCGTGGCGCTTGGCCAGTTCCATCAGCGTGCCGAGCGTGATGTCGCCACGTCCAGTCCGGAGGCAGTTTTCAAACTTCTGGTCGCACTCCTGCCGCGTGTAGCCCGGGTAGAAGCGGCAGATGTCGTGGTAAGGTTCACGAGCCGCTTCACCCAAGCCGGCACAAGCAAAAGTGATTTTCAACCAATCTTCATACTCACTGGTGATATCGATACCGCCCTGGGCGATTCGACCTGCCACGAGCTGTAAACGCTCGAGGTCAGTAAAAGCATTAGTACTTTTCACTGTAAAAAAACTTTTAAGATTAAAGATTATTATCCTGATATTTTGGATTTATATAACACTCATTATCGCAAGGCAAGAAGCAGGCTCGGCATACATCCTTTCCTGATGGATCAGCTTTTAAGCCATATTGAAAGGCAAGATGATTGCGGAGCTTATACCATTGGCTCAGGAAAGGCAATCCCCGTGTCCACTCGGGCAACTCTACAATCCACTTCACGCCCTTTCCAGACGGCGAAACAAAGCAAAGGGCCGTTTCGACGTAACGGTCTTGGCAAAGCATGCGTTGTATCCGTCGCGCCTCTTCTGTCGAACTCAAGTCGTCAATGTCGAGACCGGCGTAAGGAGAGCGCATCTCCAAGCTGTCCGCGTTGCGGTAAGGGAAAACACCAGAGAACGTCACCAACTCGAAGTTCGCCTTCTTGTAGTTCGCCTTCTCAGTCTTAGTGGTCGTAGAGGGCATAGCTCGCAGCCCCTCCGTCGCCTCACGCGCACGTTCCGATATTATATAATTATACGCCCAGGCGATGTCAACGCTCTGTGTCGGTCTCTTCCGCAGAACCCACTCACCCGTATCCTGAATAAAGACTCCCTTCCCGAAGAAGGAAAATGTGTTGTTAACTGTAGTCATACTTTTATACCATTTAAATTTTGTTTTGTTGGCACAAAGGTAAGACAATTCTGTAGGGATATCTAATAAATTATGAAGAATTACCTATCGTGAAAACAAATGAAAACGAATCGTGAAAAGTGTGAAAAACGTGAAAACAAAAAAGGCAGCAAATTGTTGTTTTGCTGCCCTTTGTTATTAGTCGGCTTTTCTCATTTCCCTCGTCCAAGATTGTTCAACTTTGTCATACAACTTAGCTGCATGCAAAATTTCCCAAAGACTTCTTCCTCTTTTGTCTTTTATTATCTTATTACCTATATAGTATCGACGTGCCACTTCTGCCACGCCATCGCTGTCCATACCATTGTCTATCTCCTTGACAAAACGTCTTGCATCGTCTTCAACATAAAACGAAGTCCGCAGGAGTTCAACAAGCATATCCTCACGTTTCTGTTTTTGGCGTTTTATTTCTTCTTTCAGTATGGCCTCCACGGGCTTTGTTGAATGAAACTCCCCTTGTTCTAACTGCTGCATCAGGGATTCTATCACAGCCTCCTTCTCCTTTACTTCTGTTTGGAGCTGCTTTATTTTTGTATCCTGTTCTTTGATTAGAGCCTTGTATTTAGAGGTGTCTGGCGTCTCTGTAGTTTTAGTTTCTTCAATGTGCTCTCGCAGAGAAACAGGAAAGACATAGGACATTGAGAAATCTTCTTTTTGTTCAATAAGAAAATTGTATTTCAGAGAAAGAGATATATCATCAAAGTATTTGGGATAATCAGGAGTAGGTGAACCCCCAAACATACCCTTATTTATCCCACGTATATTGAAATTAAAGGGGTCTCTCGCTTCGTCCCACTGGATGTATTTTTTCTTTATACTGGAAAAAACACGACGTTGAATATCAATATCATCGGACTTGGCAAGTATAGCCCGAATATCTTTTTCAGCGAAGTTATCAGTCAAACTTGCTAAGTCAGAGTATGGCATTTCACTGATTACTTCTAATGATAGTTGGGTCATCAATTCTTCGTGTGTCATAGTGTTTTCCTTATTTCGTCAGTTGTTATTTTTGTTTATCTCCTTTTGCCTTGTGCTCAATCATTTTGATAGATTCAAGGTATGCCTGCTCCACGGGCGAGAGCGTTTTTACCTGATATTTCCTGTACTCGGCAAGGGCTTTCTCCATCGCTTCCTCGTGCGAGACCTTGCCTGCGCCAGTCAGCAGCTCTTCACCGTTTGCGGAGAGGATGTTGTCCAGCTGACGCACATAGTCTTCCATATACATCGGGCGATGGCGAAGGGCTTGTGCTTCGGCAAAGTCGAAATATCCGGAGACGAGATTGTTCAGGATTTTCAGTTCGTCGGCTTTCAAATAGTTCTTGGCTATCTTAATGTCATTGATGCCTGGCAGCTCCCCCTTGAAAGACGTCAGTCCCATGAAGGGCTGGTCCGAATCGGCTCTGTCGTAAATCACCTCGGCTGCAGTGTGTCCGTGCGCGGCATAGTGCAACTTGTTCTGCACCATCTTGAAGAAGAGCCTCGATGTATCTGTTCTTGGGTCGTAGTCCACACTGGTGGCATAGAGGTCGAGCACCTGTCGGTACATTACTTTCTCGGACGAACGTATGTCGCGGATTCTGTCCAGCAACTCCTTCCAGTAGTCACCGCCTCCGAGGTTCTTCAGTCTCTCATCGTCGAGCACGAAGCCTTTGACAATGTACTCGGCAAGCCTTTCTGTCGCCCACTGACGGAAGCGAGTGCCTTGCTTCGACTTCACTCGATATCCCACACTGATGATGACGTCGAGGTTGTAGAGTTGTACTTCTTGTACCTGTGATTTGCCGTCTATAGCGCCATGCGGAGTGGTATGTCGGTATTTCCGACACACCATCTCCTTGTCCAATTCATTTTCTTTGAAGATGTTATTTATATGCTCAGTAATCGTGCTTCTTCCTTTATTGAACAGTTGGGCAATCTGGTCCTGTGTCAGCCACACCGTTTTATTCTCCAGGCGGACATCGAGATTTATCTTCCCATCGTCGGACTGGTAGATGATTATCTCACCGTTGTCAGGTCGTGAGTCGTGTGTCATGGTGTTTTTCTTTATTTCGTCAGTTGTTGGTATAGTTTATCATGCTACAAAGGTACGAAACTTTTGCCCTTCCACAAAACATTTCCTTGAAAATACTTTTGTCATTCAAAAATAAACACTAACTTTGCAGAGCGAGAGGGCAATAATAGCCTCAGTGGAGGCGCCCTCGGAACTTAATGATATTAATATAGCGTTTGCTATTTATTCGGAACATTCTAAAACTTGGCGGTTTAAGATTTCCTAATCCGGATAAGTCAGTAAACGTCTACGCTATGCGTGGACGTGACTTGTCCTTAGGAATGGTTCCGCCAAGTACCAGGAATGTGGACAACGATTGTCCACGTTTTTGGTGCTTGGCAGTTCCATTTCCCGGATAGGTCGCAAATGCTGCAATGCATAGCGTATGGCTAAGAACAGTAATCTTGGTGCTGCAAAGGCTGCCAAGAACGATGAGTTCTATACTCAGTATGCCGATATCCAGAAGGAAGTGAATGCCTATCTGGAGTATAATCCCGACACTTTCCGCGACAAGACAGTGTTGCTTCCTTGTGATGACCCAGAGTGGAGCAACTTCACGCGTTTCTTTGCCCAAAACTTCGAGCGGTTGGGGTTGAAGCGGCTCATCAGTACGAGCTATGCCGTAGAGAGCAAGAAGTACAAAAATTATCAGCCGACACTCTTCGAGACAAGCAGTGCCTGGTACGATGTAGATAAGACGCGCATCAAAGGCAAGATATTCGAATTGACTCGTGACACCAATGGCAATGGACGCATCGATTTAGATGACCTCGAGTGGCACTACCTTGAAGGTGATGGCGACTTCCGCAGCAAAGAAGTTTGTGAATTACTGAATCAGAGTGATGTTGTTGTAACAAACCCACCATTTAGTCTATTTATTCCATTTTTTCAATGGGTAATTGCAAGTGGGAAGAGTTTTCTTATAATTGCCAATAAAAATTGTGTTACTTATAAAGAAGTATTCCCTTACATTAAAAATAACAAAGTCTGGTCTGGTAGAACAGAATGGGCTGGCGGTATGTGGTTTGAAACGAAAAACAATAACGATGTCGACAAAATAATTAATGGACTTCCCATGAAGAATGTTCCATCTATTTGGCTAACCAATATGGAGCATGGAAGACGTCACGAACAGTTAAAACTCATGACAATGTCTGATAATTTAAGGTATTCAAAACATCTTGATTTGAGGAAGTATGGATATATAAAATATGATAATTATGACGCCATAGATGTCCCATACTTTGATGTCATTCCATCCGATTATGATGGAATCATGGGAATTCCTTCAACCTTTTTAGATAAATATTGTCCTGAACAATTTGAAATAATTGGGATAGGAACTGGTAATTCCGCAAAAGAATTGGGAATAAAAAAGAATTATAGAGGACGTTCTGACCTTTCTTTTACGCATCCAGAAACAGGGAAACCATCTTGCCCATATTCACGAATCCTTATCCGCAAAAAACAATAACCTATATGAAACCAACATTGATAACAGACTGGACGATTGGCGACATTTGCAAGGGCTTCCAGTATAACGAATATGAAGGAAAGGGACTTTATGGCCTTTCTGGCAAACTGACTATTCAGCCTGAGTTTCAGCGTCACTACCTCTATGCCGAAAATGGTGGCAAGAAAGAAGTGGACGTCATTCAGTCCGTCAGGAACGGCTATCCTCTTGGATTGATTTACTTCTCTAAGGTAGGCGAAGACAAGTACGAGGTTCTCGACGGTCAGCAACGCATCACTTCGCTTGGACGCTTCATCACGGAGAAGTTCGCTTGGATAGATTCCGATGGTAAACCTTGGTACTTTACAGCATTGAATAAGGACGAGCAGGAGAAGTTCTTGAACACAAAGCTCCTCATCTATGTCTGCGAAGGCACGGAGAAGGAAATAAAAGACTGGTTTCGCACCATCAACATCGTGGGCATTCCTCTCAACACTCAGGAAACACTCAATGCCGTCTATTCAGGTCCCTTCGTCACCAAAGCAAAAGAAGAGTTCTCAAACTCAAACAACACGAACATCAACAAGTGGAGCTGCTTCATTCCAGGCACAGCCAAACGGCAGGACTACCTTGCTGCCGCCCTCGATTGGGTGAGCAAAGGGAATGTAGAAGACTATATGGCAGCACATCGTTACGACAATGACATCACAGAAGTCAAAGCCTACTTCACTTCGGTTATTGATTGGATAACATCCGTGTTCGATTTTAACCCTGAGAAGGAGATGTGCGGCTTGAAGTGGGGCGAACTCTACGAACGCTTCCACAAGACGGCCTACAATCCTGCAGAAGTGGCAGAGAAGGTGAAGGAACTCTACGAGAGTTTCTATGTGAAAGACAAGAAAGGCATCTACGAATTCATATTAGATGGCTGCCAGAACACGAAACTGCTTAATGTAAGAGTCTTTGACGAGCCGACCAAGAAGTCCGTCTATGCCAAGCAAACAGCAGAGGCGAAAGCAAAAGGCGAGTCGAACTGCCCGCTTTGTGCCATCGGTCATGATGCCAACCACACCAAGATTTGGGACATCAAAGATATGGATGCCGACCATGTAACGGCTTGGAGCAAAGGTGGAAGCACGGACATAGAGAACTGCCAAATGCTCTGCAAGACTCACAATAGAGCCAAGGGAAACAGATAGTCTTTCCTCTCCAACAAAACCAATCCCCGATGCAGGTCTTTCTGCAGCGGGGATTACTTATTCTCCTAATATCTTATTCTCCTAATATCTTATTTTCTTAATTTCTTATTCTCCCACTTCCTTCAGCCCTTCCATCACACCGAAGGGAACGACGACGAGGAACATGATAAGCATGGCGAGCAGGACTGTCAAGCCCCACGCTATGGTGTTCAGGACGGCACTCTTCCACAGCTTGATGCCCATAAGCTGGCTGTAGAGGATGATGGAGTAGACGAAGCTGATGTAGGGGAAATCATCGGACAGCACATCGTCGGCACCCGGTATGAAGCAAAGGGGAAGCATCAGGATGGAAAGCGCGAGCGTGACGCACGAGTGGTACAACTGCGTGTAGAACTGCTCGATGTGGTTCAGGGCAATCGCCCTCCCGTCCTGGCGCACCACATCGCACTTGCGGAACACCCATCTGTAGGGCACTACGGAAATGAGCGCGAGGGCGATGGTGCCGTAGAGTTTGTTGGACGAGAATTTCGTGATCTGCTCCAGGATAAAGTCGACGGAGGCGTAGTTCGAAGGCTCGACATCGATCTGGAAATCGAGGGTGGTCAGTTCGTCGAAGAAGGAACCCGATACGCCCAGGACATACGAGAAGACGGCGTAGGCCGTGAGCAGATAGACATACATCTGCAGGGGGTGGTAGTAGCGCATCCGCCTGCCAATCAGATAGTTGCGCGCTATGACGCCCGGGCGGACGAGGAGGTCGCGGCAGGAACGGACAAACCTGCTGTCGCCGCCCATGAAGGGCGCTACTGCGTTCGTCATCATCTCGCGCAGCTTCAACCTTCTGGTCTTGGCACTCTGCCCGCAATGTGGGCAGAAATTGCCCTTGAACCTGTTCCCGCAGTTAAGGCAAATCATCTCCCCTTTTCACTTTTCATTTTTCACTTTTCACTTTTCATTCTTTCCTCCCCCTCTAATGCACCACTTTCCTACCGTTTATGATGTAGATGCCCTTCTGCAAGGGTCGGTCGGGCAACTTCCTGCCGCTCAGGTCGTAGATGGCGTCGGGCTCGTTCCTCTCCTCCTCAATCATCTGGATGGCGTCGGGGTCGACGGGCGAGAGGTCGTCGTTGTCCGTCAGATACATCTGGTCGATGGAGAGCGAGCCGTTGCCGTTACCCCAGAATGCCACGATGTGGATGTTCTTCAGGTCGAGCGGCTGCCCCGCCTTGTCGCCCGAGGTGTACTTGGCCTCGCGAAGCTTGAGCACGACGCGGCGTTGGGAGCCGAAGCTGCCCGAAGAGGGCGTGGCGCAGCAGTCGCTCCAGATGCTGTTGGCGGTGAAGATGTTCAGGTGGGCGTCGCAGGTCTGAGCCGCTTTCAGCTTGATAACCAGGTACTTGTACTCGCTCCAGTCGGCGCCGTCCGTGTATT
This sequence comes from uncultured Bacteroidales bacterium, assembly GCA_902779315.1. Classification (GTDB taxonomy): domain Bacteria; phylum Bacteroidota; class Bacteroidia; order Bacteroidales; family Bacteroidaceae; genus Physcousia. The sequence continues at coordinate 9,001 of CACZBC010000030.1, forward strand.
GCCATCCCATCTGCCCGTATTGGCTCGGCTGGAAGCGATGGTAGAGCTCGTTGTATTTGCCCTCTCCGAAGAACGAGGTGTTGATGAACTCCTTTCCGAAGGGGAAGAAGGTGGAGTGCACGGTGAAGGACTTCGTCAGGATGTTCCCCAAGGGGTCCTTGTAGGTCGCCTCGACGCTGACATTGCCCTCGTGCAGCCCCCTCATGCGTCCGTGCTCTATGCGGACTGCATAGTCGTTGCTGAGCGTGTATTTCGCCGTTGCCGCCACATCCTCGGTATGTCCGTCCATGAAGACGGCCTTCAGGCTGAGGGGCGTGTTTCCGCCTGCCAGGATCTCGATGTTCTCCTTCTCCAGCACGAGCGACTCCGCCGTCAGCATCTCGCGGTTGTAGCCGGCGAAGGTGTCGGGGAAGAAGGCGCCCTCGGAGAACTCCCTTTCGGTGGAGAACCAGTCGAAGTCGGCATAACCCTCGCTCCCCTCCTCCGTGGCGAAGCAGAAGAGCCCGAAGCGCGCTCCGACGAAGACAGTCAGGCTGAAGCCGAGCGTCGTCTCGCCTCCGATGGGCTGGTAGTTCTCGTTGTCGAGCGAATAGTAGAACTTCGTCTTGCTCGTAGCGTAGGAGACGGTGGCGCGCAGATAGACGACGCTGTCTATGTCGACCGTCTCCACCTGTTCGGCAGGCGTGAAGTCGCTATGCACGCGGAGTGTGTCCTGACGCCAGACGAGCTGCCTCTGTCCGTCCTGGACGCGAACGGCAAGCATGGCGTAGGGGTCTTGGAAGATGGAGATGCCCGCGTAGTCGCCCTCCTGCAGGTTCGACGCGTCGAGGCGTATGGTGCCTTGCGAAGCGGCGTTGTCGAAGGCGAAGATGCGCTGGGTAAGCATGTTGCGGGCCTGTGTCAGACGCGTGACGGGCTCCGAAGCCCTCAGCCTCAACCATCCCTGACGCTCGAAAAGGCTCCACGCCGCATCGTCGGGATTGTGATTCCATTGCCATTGCATTCCGATGGGGAAGCTGCGGAAATTGTCGTTTGTGGGCAAGGGTTCGCGCTTCGTCGCGCCGTTCGTCGAGGGCTTCTTCGTCGTCTCGTAAGGCACGCCGTTGTTACCCACAATGGGCCATTCGTTCGACCACTTCACGGGTTGCAGGTTGGGGAAGCGCCCCAAGCAGCCCAGGTCTTGCTGCATGATGGTCCACCACTCTCCCGTCGGCGTCTGGACGAGCGCGCCCTGATGAATCGTGTTGGGCTTTCCGCCGATAGTCTTCTCCACGAGCATCCTCTCCTCGTAAGGGCCGAAGATGTTCTGCGAGCGGAACACGACCTGACCGCTCGGCCAACCTCCGTAGGTGGCGTAGATGTAGTAGTAGTCGCCTATCTTGTAGAGGTGGCAGCCCTCCAGGCCCGAGTTCTCGCGCGTCAGGACTGTCCTCTCCTGCTTGAAGTTGAACTGCTCGTCGAGTTCGCAAATCTTTATCTCGTTGATGCCGCAAGCCACATAGACTTTCCCGCCGTCGAAGAGCATGCCGGGGTCGTAGTAGATGCGCGGGAGCTTCTTCATCTCCCAGACATCTTCGGGGTCGCTTGCGGAGAGCACATACCCGCCCGCATCGTTTCCGTTGATGAGGATGTAGAACTTGCCGTCGTGGTACGTCATGGAGCACGCCCACATTCCCGCAGCATAGGCATTCTCGCCATTCAAGAGGCTATACCGATTGCTGGCGGAAAGCTGCGTCAGGGGTTGGGCGCAATACTGCCAATTCACCAAGTCCTTGGACTTCAATATGGTAGCTCCGGGGAAGTGATGCATGGTGGTGGATACCATATAGAAGGTATCGCCCACGCGTATGACGTCCGGATCGGGGAAGTCGGCCCTGATGACGGGGTTCTTGAAGCGGCCGTTCCCCAAGTCGCTCAGGGACACGTTCTTGTAGTCGGGATGCGCCCAGTCCTTCTCGTAATACTCGGCATACCAGTCCATGCAAGCCTTTCCGCAAGCCTCCTCGAGGCCTCCGAAGGCGGGCACTACCCGTCCCGTCTGCAGCAAAGTGTCGCGGTCGATGAGGCAACCCGTTCCGGAAAGCGTCATCGAGATGTTGCCGTAATGGTCCAGACAGGCTTTGTAGGCCTTGCCCCACTTCGAGGTGGAGCCTGTCGACCATGTTCCGTAGTTGGGCTCCACCCATTCTCCATGCTCGTTGTAATGGCCTTCGCCGGGCTTCTTCGGGCTCCAGTCGACTTCCGTGATGATGATGGGGGCGAAGTCCACGACGGGCACCTGCGCGTGGAACTGGTTTATCTTGTCTTGCGGATTGCAATGACTGTCGCTGCATCCGTACCAACCCGTATAGTCGTGCACGGCATAGCCGATGTCGGCGCCTTCGATGGGATAGGAGGCGTAGCTGGTATAGTTGGCCTGCCAACCCGTTCCGGGCGCCCAAATGATGCCGGTAAAGCCGTTCTGGCGAATCTTGTCGACGATGGGTTGGAAGAAGTCGTGCAGGGCTGCAGGGTCGTCCACGCCGTCAGCGTTCTTCAGCGAGACAGGCTCGTTCGCGAGCTCTATACTGATTTGTCCGGCATACTTCTTCACCGAGTCGTTGCTCGAGACGATGTCCCACACCGTCATGAGGTACTGGTTGTAGTAGTCGCCCACCTTCAGCTCGCCAGGGCAGACTCCTGGAGGACGCATCACGACGTACATGCCGTGATTCATGGCGTCCTTGGCGAGGGGGAAGAAGAGGCTCTTCATGAACGACTTCAGACGGGTGGGATTGAACTTCTTGATGTTGGCTTCGCCGCCGGTACCTTCAGGCTGATCGGCTGCGACGGAGTAGGTGTAGCTGTCCGAGGGGTCGTTCGTCCAGCAACAATCGAGATGCAGACGGAAGACATCGCACTTCGCCTTCTCCAGTCCCGTGAAAAGCGTCCTGAAATAGGCCTTGCACTTGGTAGCGCCGTTCGAGTCGTAAGCGACGGCAGCCTGTCCGTCTTCGGGCCAAGGCTTGCCCCACCGATAATCGTTGAAGAACATGTTGGGGGTATCCATCACGCCATGCAGAACCACATGGTTTCCGTGCGTGTCGACCAACCAACGCCCCTCCACATGAAGCGAGGGCAAAGGTTTCTGAAGTTGGGCTTGAGCCGAAAATGCGACGGCCAAACATCCGAGAATAAAAAGTACTGTTTTTTTCATGTTATAAGACTTTTTCTGCACAAAGTTACTAAAAGATTTCCATTATTCCACCCGTTTGGCGAAAAAACTTCGGAACGGCTCGGCTTTTGTCGCCCGCCCCCAGCCTCGTCGCCAATCACCGCGTGCGACGTTCGCAAACGTATAGTGTGACGATTGCAATTGTATAGTGTTACGTTTGGGATTTACTAGTGTGACGCTTGGGATTTACTAGTGCGACGATTGCAAACGCAGGCCGTCATTCTGTCCAAGCCTCAATCCGATTGTTTTCGATGCGGAACTTGACCTCCCGTCCCGCAAACTCGAAGGCATAGACGCGCTCCGCATCGTCGTGATAGTGCGGACGGGGGTCGGAAAGCAGTATCTCGCGCAAGGCTTCGAGATGCTCGGCATCGAAACTCGCGACGAGAGAATCGCTGAAGCGAACCGTATCGTCCTCCAAAGAGGGGCGCAGAGTCTCCTCCGTGAATCCCCCCTTCGCTTCGGGATGACTGTCGGTAAAGGCCAGGTAAGGCTTGATGTCGAAGATGGGCGTGCCGCTCATCAAGTCGGCACCCTCCACCTCAATCGTCGGACCGTCTGGCGTGTGCAAATCGATGCTGAGAATGCGGACCGAAGAAAGGCCGATGTTGTTGGGACGGAAAGGGCTCCTCGTAGCGAAAACACCCATCCGACGGTTGCCGCCAAGACGGGGAGGACGAACCGTAGGCTGCCATTTCGCCCCATCACGACGCGCTTCGCTGAAGTCCCAAAGCAACCAGATGTGGCTGAACCCCTCCAACCCCCTCAAAGCCTCGGGGTCGCGATACTCGGGCTCGAAAACAATCCTGCCCCGCAACCCCCTGACAAGGCCGCTCTGACGCGGCACTCCGAACTTGGTGGGGAAATCCGTCTCGATATGGGCGATAGGTTTCAGTTCCATTTCCTGAACTCTCTATAGTACAACAAACCTGCAGTCGTAAGTCCGAACGGAAACGCCATCCAAACCCCAACAAGACCCCATCCGCAAACGAAACCGAAGATGTAGCCTAAAGGCAACGAGATGACGATGTAGGCCACAAAAGCAATCCACACCATCGCCTTCACTCGGGCCATACCCCGAAGCGCATTAGCATACGTGCTCTGCAAGGCATCGCCAAACTGGAAGATGAGGAACGGAATGGTTATCAACGCCACGAGCGCCACAACTTCAGCATTGCCCGTGAAGAGCAGACCGACTTTGTCGCGCAACAAGAACAACGGAAGGCCTTCGCAGAAAGCAATCAGCCAACACAGATGAAGCCCCGAAGCCGCAACTCTCCGCGTCTCCTCCAATTCGCCCGCTCCACGATAATAGCTCACCCTCACGGCAACCGCCGCCGAAAGTCCGTAGTAGAGCATAAAGAAGAATTGGCTGATGGTAATCATCACTTGATGCGCCGCCAAAGCCGTCGCGCCAATCCATCCCACATAGAGAGCACTGAAGCTGAACGAGGCCGCTTCCATCGCCAACTGCAAAGCGACGGGCCAACCCATCCGATGCAACTCCACTTGGTCAGCCCTCGTCAGGCTGCTCTCGGGAAAATCCTTTCGATAGAAGTCGTAACGACGGGTAAGATGGAATACGCCTGCCATCATCGCCAATTGCAAGATTCGGCTCAACAGGGTGGCAATACCGGCTCCGTACAATCCCAACTCGGGAAAGCCAAGATGACCGAAGATGAGCACCCAATTTCCGAAGACGTTGAAGAGGTTCGCAATCAGCATTATCCACATCGGCATCGAAGTGTCCTGTATGCCGTCGCTGAACTGCTTGTAAGCATTGAACACCATCAACGGGAAAAGGCTCAACAGCAGCACAAACAGGTAAGGCCGCATATAGGGCAACAGTTCTGTCGGCAAGCCAAGCCAAGGAAGGCCTATCAGGAGAAGTCCCGCAAGGAACATCATCAGCAAACCCACGGCAGAACAGGCAAAGATGCCATTCTTTAGCTTGCCAGCAATGCTATGCACCCTACCCTCTCCCAGCAAAGCGCTCACGACAGGAGTAAGCCCGTAGGAGAACCCCATGCCTCCTATGATGAGCAGGCCGAGAATGTTATTCACGAAACCGGATGCAGCCAGTTCGTTCGTACCATAACGGCCCACCATAAGCGTATCGGCGAATCCCATCACGATGGAGCTCAACTGCCCCAACATGATCGGAACGCCGATGCGCAGAAGGTCGGTATAGTGTGATGCCTTTACGCGAACCACTTTACATAGCAGAAGTCCTGACGATGCGGCAACTTATCGTTCTTCGGGAAGAGACGATAGCAAACCTTGAAGCTGCCCGCATTGTCTATGGCGTGGGAACAAACAAAGGTATATTTGTTGCCGTCACGACCCTTGAGTTCGAAAGGAGTAACCTGATAGACATGGTCCTCGCCCTCCTTATCGGTAACAAGCATCACGAGCTCTACGCCGATTGCATCGTCCAAACCTGCCTCGTCCACAACAACCTCGATGTTGTACTTCGTGCCAGCCTCGATGTTGCCGCTGTTAAGGTCGTCGCTTCTGTTGATGCTGACCACATTGACGGCATCCCAACGCTCGGCAACAGCTTCCTTCCAAAGAGCAATCTCCTTGGCAAGCTGACAACCGTTCGCCTGCAACTTCTTCGAGCGTTCGCTCAACTTGTTGTAGAATCTCTCGTAGTAATCGTCGAGCTGACGTTTCATCGTATAGTGGGGAGCAATCTGTGCAATCGAGTTCTTAATAACCTTGATCCAACCCTTCGAGATGCCATTCTTGCCCTTATCGTAATACAAAGGCAGGATCTCGTTCTCCAAGAGAGAGTAGATGGTTGCAGCATCAAGGCGGTCCTGATACTCCTGATTCTGATAGGTACGCTGCTCTGTAAGAGCCCATCCTGCGCCCTCGCGATAGCCCTCGAGCCACCATCCGTCCTTAACGCTGAGATTGACCACGCCATTCATCTCGGCCTTCTCGCCGGAAGTACCACTCGCTTCCATCGGACGAGTCGGGGTGTTCATCCAGATATCGACACCGCTGACGAGACGACGTGCAAGCAGGAAGTCGTAGTCCTCCACAAAGATAATCTTCGCCTGGAATTCAGGACGTTGACTTATCTCGTAAATCTTCTTGATGAGACCTTGACCTGCTCCGTCTGCAGGGTGAGCCTTTCCGGCAAACAGGAAGATGACAGGGCGCTCGGGGTTGTTCACAATCTTGCTGAGACGCTCCAGGTCGGTAAAGAGCAGATGAGCACGCTTATAAGTAGCAAAGCGGCGGCAGAAGCCGATAACCAAAGCATTGTGGTTGAAACTCTCGATGAGTTTGACAACTCGCTGCGGATCGCCCTGATTCTTCAGCCAAGTCTCCTTGTATTGTTCGGCGACATACTTGAAGAGCTTCTTCTTCAAAGTCTGACGGGTTTCCCAAATCTCTTCGTCCGGACAGTTGTAGATGCCGTGCCAAATCTCTTCGTTCGACTGGTCGCTAAGATGCTTCGCGTCGAAATACTTGGCATAAACCTGTCGCCATTCCGTAGCACACCAAGTCGGGAAGTGAACACCGTTGGTAACATAGCCGACATGGCTCTCCTCGGGATAATAGCCATTCCAGATGTTGTTGAACATCTTCTTGCTGACCTCGCCGTGCAACCAGCTCACGCCGTTAACCTCTTGACAAGTGTTGCAAGCGAAGGTACTCATGCAGAACTTCTCGTTGTGGTCGTCGGGATTCGTACGACCCATGCCGATGAACTCATCCCAACTGATGCCGAGCATCTGAGGATAGCCGCTCATGTACTTTCCAAAGAGGTCTTCGGTGAAGTAGTCGTGACCTGCAGGAACAGGAGTGTGTACGGTATAAAGGGAAGAAGCACGGACAATCTCGAGAGCCTGGTTGAATGTCAGGCCTTCGCGAATGTAGTCGCAAAGACGCTGCAGGTTGCAGAGTGCGGCATGACCCTCGTTGCAATGATAAACGTCCTTCTTGATGCCAAGTTTCTTGAGCAGCAGCATACCGCCGATACCGAGCAGAATCTCCTGCTTCAGACGGTTCTCCCAGTCGCCGCCATAAAGGGCGTGAGTGATGGGCTTGTCAAATTCGGAGTTCATCTCGTTGTCGGTATCCAACAGATACAGCTTCACACGACCTACATTAACACGCCAAACGTAAGCATGCACATGATAGTTCATATAGGGAACATCGATGACCATTGGAGTGCCATCCTCGTTCATCTGTTGTTCGATAGGCAGCGAACCGAAGTTCTGAGCCTCGTAGTTGGCAATCTGTTGCCCATCCATCGCAAGGCTTTGGGTAAAGTAACCATAGCGATAGAGGAAGCCGACAGCGCACATATCAACGTTGGAGTCGGATGCTTCCTTCACATAGTCGCCAGCCAACATACCCAAACCGCCGCTGTAAATCTTCAGGGCAGAATGGATGCCATACTCCATGCAGAAATATGCGACTGACGGACGCTTGCGATCTGGCTCGACATCCATATATTTACGGAACAACGTATAGACGTCGTTGATACGCTTCATCAATTTCTTATCCTTAACAATCTCTTCTTTGCGGCTGAAGCTCAGGCGTTCCAAAAGAGCTACGGGATTGTGCTTCACATTGCGATAGAGTTCAGGATCGAGGTCGCGGAAAAGGTCGCGAGCTTCGTAGTTCCATACCCACCACATGTTGTGAGCGAGTTCTTCCAGTTTGCTGAGTTCGGCTGGAACACTGCCTTTTACGATGATTGGCTTCCAGCTGGGCTGATTTGCATTACTTGCTTTAATCTTCATACTTATTTATATAGGTTATTTGATTGTTCTTTCTTTTGCTTTTCGCAGAGCGAAGTCGTAAGCTTCGTAGTAATATGTGATAAAGTTCTTCCAAAGTGCTTTCTCGGCGAGTTTGGCTGCATTCAAACGCACCTTGTCGACAGTCTTCTTGTCGAAAGCGGAGTATTGGGAAATGGTGGCACTGAGTTGTTCTGCCACATCCTGAGCATTGTAGTCGTTTCGCGTAATGACTTCCACGCCGTCCTCCAGTTTGCTGTCGTGTCCGACACTTTTGCTGGCCCACACACCAAAGCCGCTAAGAGAGGTGGTGATGCAGGGAACATGGAAAGCGATTGCCTCGAGCGGTGTATAGCCCCAAGGTTCATAATAAGAGGGATAGGCTGCGAGGTCATCACCGATGAGGAGGTCGTAGTAAGGCATCTGGAAGATGCCGTCGTTGCCGTCAAGATAGCAGGGAACGAAGATGACTTTCACGCGACTTTGCCCGTCGTTCTTCATGCCGTGAGAACGCAAGAAATTGAGTACAGGGTCGTTCCAAGGTTCATGAAGGTTATGGGTGATGACAGGATCGGGCAACGATTCGGAGTATGTGCCGCCCTGTTTGAGTCGTTCCTGCAGGTCGATTCGAGGGCTTTCCACCCAAGCCGGAACTTGTATGAGCATCAGAACCGGGCGTTGCAAGTCGTTGTCGTAGAGGCTTCGATAGGCTGCCTCGAGGAAGACGTCGATGCCTTTGTTGCGATACTCATAGCGGCCGCTTGTTGCGACGATGAGTGTGTCGTCCGTGAACTCGGCTCCCGTCAGGGCATTTGCAACTTGCAGAATCTTGGCTCTTGCCTCGCGACGACGTTTCGTAAAGGCTGTTCCTGTTGGCACGAAATCTGCTTCGAAACCATTCGGAAGGATGACATCCGGCTGCTTGTCAAGCAGTTCCGTACATTCGCGACCCGTCACATCGCTGACTGTCGTAAAGCAATCGACATTGTGCGCAGCTTGGCGTTCTATGCTATGCTTGGCTTCCATATTGAGTTCGGCAGCCATTTGAGTACCATTGTACGCCCAAAGATAGTCGTAGAGAGGTTTGTTGTTGCCTGCAATGCTACGTCCTATACTTGTTGCGTGAGTAGTGAAAATCGTTGCAATCTCAGGCACATGCTTCTTGATGTAGAGTGCTCCAAGGCAAGTCATCCACTCGTGAGCCTGAAAGACTACCTTCTTCTTGGCACCAAGATTAAAATGGAAAAAGCTTTCCACAACAAGGGCTGCAGCGATGCTGAACATGCTTGCTTCGTCGTAGTCGCCGTAAGCACGGAGACTGTCCACGCCGAAGTCCTTCCATACAGAGCCATAGATATCATTCTTGAACTCGAAGTAGGGTTGAAAGTTAACAAGGACAACACAAGGTTTGCCTGGGATGTTCCAACGACCTGTACGGACATGAAGACCGTTTTCTGCAGCCATCTTCACCCAAGGGCGCCACATCTCCGTATCCTCCAGGAAGAGGGGATTCTCTTTCCCCTGCCAAACATCAGGACCGATGAACATGAGTCTGTCTGGAAACTTCTCCTGCAGAGTCTTGGCACGAGTGGAGAGCACCGTATAGATGCCGCCCATCTTGTTGCAAACCTCCCAGCTGCTCTCGAAAATGAAGTCTGGTACCAATCGATTTTCTCTCATTAACAACTAATCTTACCTTATTTCGCGCGCAAAGGTACAACAATTTATGTTAAAAAAGAAACGTTTTGTGCATTTTATATATAAATGTATAGGGTTTGCGTTACAACATAATACTTTTTTCACTATCTTTGTAGGAGTTAAGAACTCCTAAAGGGTAAATACGAAAGTTCACATGAGAAGATGGGAAACTACTACAGTGATGTTTGCAATCTTCACTGTAGTTAATGGCGGACAACCCTGGAAGCTTCAGCTGCATTGTCCGGAAGAGAAAATCGACTTGCATCTCGATCTCTACGAAGAGAGCATCGAAGTGCCTGGAATGGAGACTTTCGGACCGATGAACGGCTACATGGATGGCAACATCTACGGCGTATGGTATGTGGTCGCGTTCGACATCAAGGACGACAAACAAGCCAGCATCACCATCGCCAATGACCTGGGAAGTGAGGATCAGAAGCTGACATTAACGCAGAACTCCGACTCCACCTATCAACTGAAATTCCTCGGTTACAATGCCGTGAAGCGGGCTCAGGGAAAGAAGTTGGTGAAGATTCCGTCGGAAATGAAAATGATAATTAAGAAATGACGACTCGCAAGAAATACATTCTCACAGCTTTAGGTGGCGTCCTGTTCGGCATCGTGCTCGTTCTGGCCGCCTTCTACACAAGCTCTGCCACCTCGACAAACGAGTCGTGCGCAGCTTGTCATGTTCATCCCAGAGCTGAGACAAGTTGGAAGCAAAGCAAGCACTACATGAACAAAAGCGGTGTGCAGACAGACTGTGCTGAATGCCATCTTCCCCCAAAAGGGACGGCTTCTCATTATTGGGAAAAGGTTAAGTTTGGCTTGCACGACATTTGGATGTATCTCACTCACGACAAAGAAGACTTCGACTTCGAGTCGAAACGGACAGAAGAATACGCTCCGAACATCGTCTTCAACAGTTCTTGCAAGAAATGTCATACTAATCTTTTTCCTGAAGACATCACCGACGACGGCGTCGCAGCACATCTCTATTACGAAGAGAACGAGGAGAAGCTGGGACTGCAATGTGTCTCGTGCCACCTCGACGCGGGCCATTTCATAGCCGGTTATAAGCATGAAAAAATGACAACGGCTCCCATCGACACGACAGGACCGGTTTATACAGAACCCGCATCAGTAACGAGTTTCGCAAACTTCATCGAGACCATTCCAGGCACTCGAGCCTCCATCAGCATGATTGCCGTTCCTGGAGGAAAGTTCATGATGGGCAGCAACAAGGGCGACAAGTTCAGCAGGCCCGATGAATACCCGGCTCACGAAGTCACCATCTCGCCCTTCTTCATGGGAGAAATGGAAGTGACGTGGAACCAATACTGGGCTTTCTACGTAGAAACAATGTCGGAAGGACGTACCAAGCCTGAGGTCATCTATGCCAACAACAGCCGTCCAGACGTGGATGCCGTGTCTGGTCCCACCCCACCCTTCGGAATGCCCGATCAAGGCTGGGGCATGGGGAATCGTCCTGCCATCACTATGACGCACTATGCTGCAGAGACATTCTGTCAATGGTTGAGCCTGAAGACTGGCCGACACTATCGCTTGCCGACTGAAGCAGAATGGGAATATGCAGCTAGAGGTGGCACAGAAACGCCCTACTTCTTCGAAGGCAAACCCTCTTCCTACTCGAGTCAGGGACTCTGGAACAGCATCTTCGGAACAGACACAACAACCATCAATCGCTACGCCATATATGCCCTCAACAGTAAGAACCGCACTCAGGAGCCATCAAGAGTGGCGGCTAATCCGTTCGGCCTTCGCAACATGCTGGGAAACGTGATGGAGTACTGTCAGGACTGGTATGCCGAGGACGCCTACGAAAAGGGAAGCGCGAACACCGTCAACCCGAAAGGACCTGCGACAGGCACAGACTATGTGGTTCGCGGAGGCTGCTACAACGACGATGCAAGCGAGTTGCGTTGTGCAGCTCGACGTCACAGCGATTACGAAGCATGGCTCAAGACCGATCCGCAAAACCCGAAAAGCATTTGGTGGTTGAGCGACATGAAAGGCATCGGCTTCCGTGTCGTATGCGATGCTGAGAATTAGAAAACTTACAGACCAACATATTAATAAATTAAATCATTATGAAACAAGAAGGTATGAGCAGACGCCACTTCCTGACTGGCGCTGCTGCTGTCGGAGCCGCTGCTGTTGCTGCTCCAGCATTGCTTGCCAGCTGTTCTGGCAAAGACAAACTCACGCCCCTCAAGAAGGAAGGCGAATTCTATGTACCAGAACTTCCCGACAAAGCCATCGAAGGCAAGGAACTGAAGGTAGGTCTCATCGGTTGTGGCGGTCGCGGAAGCGGTGCCATCATCAACTTGCTTGATGCTGCCGACGGCATCAAGGTTGTGGCTCTTGGCGATGTCTTCGAGGACCGTCTGAATGATGTTCGCAATCGCCTTATCAACGAGCGCCAGCAAGAAGTTCCTCAAGAGAACTGCTTCGTTGGTTTCGATGCTTACAAGAAGGTGATTGACTCGGGCGTAGATATGGTTATCCTCACCACGCCTCCCGTCTTCCGTCCCGAAATGTTCAAGTACGCCACGGAGAAGGGCGTTCACTCTTTCCTCGAGAAACCCATCGCAGTTGATGCCAAGGGTTACCGTTCCGTTATGGCAACCGCCAAGCAGGCTCAGGCAAAGGGTTTGAGCGTTGTGGTTGGCACTCAGCGTCACCACGAACGTCGCTATGTTGAAGCTAACAAACAGATTCAAGCTGGCATGATTGGCGAGATTACTGGCGGCAATGTTTATTGGAATCAGGGAATGTTGTGGTACCGTCAGCGCGAAGCTGGATGGACAGATATGGAGTGGAACATCCGCGACTGGGTGAACTGGAAGTGGCTCTCCGGCGACCATATCATCGAGCAACACGTTCACAACATCGACGTATTCCTTTGGATGAGTGGCTTGAAACCCGTTTCCGCAACAGGTTTCGGTTCTCGTCAGCGTCGCGTCACAGGCGACCAGTACGACTTCTTCAGCACTGACTTCACAATGGAGAACGGCATCCACATGCACTCGATGTGCCGCCAGATTGACGGTTGCAGCAGCAAGGTGAGCGAGTTCATCCAAGGCAGCAAAGGCAGCTGGAACAGCGAAACGAACGAGATTAAAGACCTCGAGGGCAATGTCATTTGGAAGTACGACGAGGAGAAAGCAAAGCAAGAGTTCCAGCAACACGACCCCTATACATTGGAGCACGTTGATTGGGTGAACCACATCCGCAAGGGAACTGCCCACGAAGAAGCAACAGACAACGCCATCTCCTGCATGGCTGGCATCATGGGACGCGAAGCTGCCTACACAGGTCAAACCGTCACTTGGGACGAGATGACACAGTCTCAGCAGGACTTCCTGCCTGAGAAACTCGAACTTGGTCCGCTCGACTTGGCTTCGATGACTGTGCCCGTGCCCGGACAATAAATACCATACACTATGAAACGACGCAATTTCCTTTTAACATCAATGGCTGGTGCAGCAACTGCTGCACTGGCTCCCTCAACGGTTTTGGCTTCTTGCGCTCCTAAGAAGGACGGGAAGAAAGCCAATGCTACCCCACTCAACCTGTGTTTCCAGGAAGGCATCGCCCTTGGCGCAAACCTTCAGGAGAAGCTCGACTACTGCGAAAGTCTGGGCGTAACAGGTTTCGAAGTAGGTGGAAGAGGCTTAGCCGGTCGTGTGGACGAGATAAATAATGCCCTCAAGGGCCGTAACGTTCGGATGGCTGCAATATGCGCAGGTTTCGACGGTTTCATTCTTGCTGAGGACGGACAGAAAGACGAGTTCGACCGCACAATGCGTGAAATCATCGAGGCTGCAGGCAAGATCAACTCTTGTGGCGTCATTATGGTGCCTGCCTTCAACGGGCAGAAGCCTTGCCGCCCCCACACAATGGATACGAGAAACTATCTTTGCGAACAACTTCACGAACTTGGCGAGTTTGCAGTTCAATGTGGAACAACCGTCATCTTGGAGCCCCTAAACAGAGGCGAATGCTTCTATATGCGCTTGGTTGCCGATGCTGCGGCCATTGCTCGCGATGCTGACAGCAAGGGCGTGAAGTGCATGGGCGACTTCTGGCACATGCAAGAAGAGACTTCCGACTATGCCGCATTCATGGCTGCAGGAACGGAATACCTGCAACATGTTCATATTGCAAGTCGCGGTCGACGCAAGACTCCAGGCGAAGACGGCGAGAAGGACAACTATCGCGAAGGTTTCCGTGCTCTGAAGGAACTGGGTTATCCTGGTTTTGTCAGCTTCGAGTGTGGTTGCGAAGGCGATCCGAAGATTGTTCTCCCTGCAGCTGTAGAACTGCTTCGCAAACAGTGGGAAGAAGCATAAAGGCAAGCCTTAGCTGAAAGACGGCTAAGGTCGTTGCCAAATGACACACGTGATGTTGCCCAACGTCACGTGTGTTGTTTGTAAACGACACACGTGACGATTGCAATCATAACGTTATACGTTTCCCATCATCACACTATAGGATACAAAAAAGCCTCCGAGAGAATCGGAGGCTTATTGTTTTGAATTGCTTTGTCAATTACTTAACAGCAACCTTCTTACCGTTCTGGATGAATACGCCCTGCTGAGCCTTGCTTACGCGCTGGCCAGAGAGGTTGTAAACGGGAGCCTTGCTGTCCTCAGCGTTGATGCTGTTGATGCCATCACCACCAACCTCGAGCTGTACAGTAATCTCACCTTCCTGATAAGAAGCAACATTAGCTGCATCAGAGAAGTTAATCTTTGAAACCTTCACGGGATACTTGCCCTTAGCAGTACCTTCGGGAACTGCAATACCAATCTTAAACATTACGTCAGTTGCAGCCTTGAAAGTGTCTTCGTTGCTGGCTGCAGAGAACTGATAAGTGTTGTTATTACCAGCTTCTTCTTCCGTAACCTTAATCATGCGCTTATCATGACCACTCTTTGCTGCAGGATATGTAACGTCTGCTACATATTTCTCGTCATCATCATTCCATTCCTGTGCGATTGTAAAACCTTCAGGAAGTGTTACCCAGCAAGCAGCAGCGGTAATAACACGAGGAGCATCCTCAGCAAATTTAATCTCAAGATAAGCGGTTTGACCAGCCTCTGCGACCACGTTGTCAGCAGAAAGAGTCATTTGTGCCATTGCTGCAGCGCTGCACAGCAAAGCAACCATTGTCATGTAAATCTTTTTCATTGTTGCTTGAATTTATTAATTGGTTTATACTTTGTTATTTCCTTATTAGTTTTATTCGCCACCAGCCATGATGTTCAGGACTGCTACTGCGTCAGCAATAGACACATCACCATCACCATTCACATCAGGATCGCCAGGAACTTCAGCACCAGCCATTGCGTTCAGAACTGCAACGAAGTCAGCAACAGAAACATCGCCATCGTTGTTCACGTCACCCTTCTTACCAGGAGCTGTGCCTTCTTCGATGGTCCACTTGCCTTCCCAAGAAGCTCTCTCGCGAATAGTAGTACCGTCAATTTCAGTAAGTTTGGTGTTGGTAACCTTCACTTCGTTTTCGCCAACAACTGCGCCACCTTCGCCACCAGCAATTGCAACCTGGATGGTAGCAACTGCGCCAGCAGTACCTGTCAGGGCAAAGAGGGGCTTACCTGTCTCTTCATCAACAGGACCAGCACATGTGATGGTAACAGAAGAACCGTCTTCACTTACAACAACTGTGAGAGGGTTGAAGGGAGCTTCTTCAGTTCCGCAATATCCCTCGGGATAGCGACCGTCTACGATAGCAGCAGAACCGTCTACATAAGTAACGCCCTGAGGAAGAACAACTGTGCAAGACCAAATAGAAATGGCGTTGCGGTTGTCCATGTTCAATGTCAGAGTCGCATTCTCGTAAGTTTTGCCGTTTTCTGCAGACACTGTAATCTTGTAAGCTTCAGTCAAAGAAGCCCAAGTGGCTGTCATCATAAAGAATGACACCAGAGAGAGTAGAATTCTCTTTTTCATAAAAACTTAGTTTTAGTATTATTAATGTTGTTTTATACTTTTCTGCTGCAAATTTAGTGCTTTTTTCATAACCACCAAAACTTTTTCACTTTTTTTTTCTCCTTTTTATGAAAAAAGTTGGTCAAAACGAAACGATGCACGTAAAAAGCAGGCGTATTCCATATATATTATAGTCCTCGAGCCCTCATAATGATGTCGCGAGCCTCTGTTATCTCACGAAACTTCTTCTCTGCTTGCTCTCTTGCAGCCTCACCTTGTGACTCGACTCGATCAGGATGATAGCGAAGTGCCAACTCACGATAGGCTTGCCGCACCTCGTCGTCTGTCGCCGTCTCACTAATGCCAAGTGTCCGATAGGCTTCCTGCAAGGTGACATCAACGTATGGCTGCCAGCCACGCTCCTGTTTGTCGTAGTTCGAGAAGTCGTCTGAATCGTGTTGGAAGGTGAAATGTATGGTGGGACGCCGATACATGGAGTCGAGAAGCCAACCCAAGAGGAAGCCGAAGATGAGTCCCCGACCTCCACCTATTCGCCAACCTATGATGGCAAAAATGATTCTGAAACTAAGCAGGCATGACATGATTCATTATGGGTTCAAGGTTCTTTCAAAGCGTCTTTCGAAGTTCCTCAGTAACACTTTTGACAGGCACCACCTGATAATCTCCGTCTTTGAGCCAAATGAGGCAACGCGAGATGATGGGAATGCCAATGTCTTCGAGCATAAGAGCATAGAGGGAAAGTTGTATGGTGTAGAGCGAGAAGTCTTCTTCTGTCATATAATCGAAGGGAAACTGCAGCATCTTTCCATACCTCCTATTGTACTCGTTTGCAAGATTGGCGTTAGTCTTATAGTCGAGGATGATGAAGCCTTCCCGTTTGCCATTGCTTCCGTCGTTGTAGTAAAGCATGTCGAAGGTTCCCGCAATCTGCTCTTTGAGGTTTCGCTCCTGACAGGGATTCTTTCCACTATACACTCTTCCTTCGTTGAGGACAAGGTGCATACTTTTGGGCAATTCATTCATGAACTTGAACACAGCCTCTTCCTTTGGATGAATTGGAGCGAGGAAACCATATTCGGGCATGTATTGACTCTCCACAATAGGGCAAATGCGTTCAGGCATTCCTGCTCGCAAATAGCCGAGACTCTCGCCATAAGCGTGAGTCTTGGTGCCAAGTGTGGTGGCACGGAATTGAATCTGTCGCCATTGCTGAATCCAGTATTCTGGAGTCTTGCCATTCTTCTCTGCATAACACTTTGCCTGCAGTTGTTCGTTGAAAGGTTCACGAATGAATTGATGAGCAACATTCGTAGCAGAGGTCAACTCCTTTCCGTTCAGGACATAGCGATGCCCTTCGTTATAGAATTCAAGGTCCTCAAACTCGCTAAGGACCTTTCTGCGCACTTCCGTCACCACTTCAGGCTCGCCAGCCACAGTGAACATCTTGTCTTCCCTCATTTGCTGCTCAGAATTTTCTTGCCTTGACTGATGTTTATACCCCTTACCGGACGACTGAGGCGTTGGCCTGCAAGGTTGTAAAGCTCGCCTCTATTCGGAAAAGGGACAGAAACAGAACCTATGCCAGTATCGTCATCGGGAAGAGGAACTTCAACCAGCGCATCAGTAAACGTAGGACGGAACTCCGACACTTGTATCACGCCATTCCCGCCACCTTTCCTAGCTGTGATGACCCACTTGAAACTTTGGTATGCCTTCGTCGTTTCAGATGGTAATGTATAAGTATAGGTCTTGAAGTTCTGGTCCTGAAGTTTTGTGTCGTTCGTGACAGAAGCTATCAGTTCCCACGAAGCATCGTCCTTGCCTGGATTGCTGTCGGCAGTAGAGCCGTAGAGCTGCCAAGACTTGGGGTTGCGACCTGGATAAGTGGCATTATCGTTGGCTGTCGTAATCGTATATCCTGTCACGAAGATGGGCAGAGACGAGTGGAAGATGTTGTACACGGCATTCCCTTCGCCACCATTTAGGCACCATTTCGAGGAAGTGTTGCCGTCGACAATCTTATCGTAGTCTTCGCCTGAGCCGAAACCTGCCGAGCCTTCATCTGGAATGAAGAAGACGTCGGCACTTGTCTTCTCGTATTCTTTCGTCTTTGCAGAGCCGTAATAGAGCCTGTTTGTGCTTTGAGCAAGGTTCTCCATATCGTTTTCTCCGCCAAGAGGAGCGTACATTTCGAGGCTGGATTTCAGCATACGTCCGTTGCAAACTGCTGTGATCTCTTCGGGTGTCATACCTGAACGCCAGAAAGACAACTCGCTAACTTCGCGACTATTGTTGTCGTCGCCAACACTGACAAATTCAATCTTCGACAAACGCTCCCCTATTTCGCCAGCCTTTACCTTGTCGACATACAGGATGGTGCGACGCTGTGCATAGTAACTTGTCAGGGAGATGTTGTGCCAATTCCCGTCGTTGATTGTTGTGGTGGAAGTGATTGTCGAGCCTGTTGGAGCTGTGTATGTGACGGTTCCATCAGCATTGACTCGGACGACAGCCTCTTCCAAAGAAACTGCTTGAACGAGAGAGACAACCTGACCTTCTGTGCCTTTGAGGCGAACTGTTACTGTGAAAGGATGAACTGTCTCTTCTGGTTCAAAGTAGACCCGTTTTCCTGCAGCGATAGTCATGCTCTTTGTCTGGTTGCGAACCGGCTGAGGTTTGCCTGCCTTGAGAGCGTCAAAGAGCGAAGGCACCATTGCATACATGAATTCTGCATGGCCAGCCGTGTTCTGATGGTAAGTGTCGGCAACATATCCGTCAGCCCATTGTCCGTTACCCTTATCGATAGAACCGAGAACGTTGGTCGAGGGGACATCCCATTCGTGAATGAGCAGATTGAGTTGCTTCACATAATAGTAGTCGTCGTTGTTGTAGTCGCTACGAGTATAGTTGTTCATCACCATCGGTATCTTCCCGTCTGCGCGAACCTTTCTTATTAACGAGAGCATGTTGTCGCGCCATTGATTGAAGACAGATTGCTGGTTGCTCGCTCCATGAATGCCTTCGTTGCCAAGCGATAGACCGAAGATGACATAACGGCCAAAGTCGCGAGTCAGGTCATCGTAACGATTCAGGAGGTTGGTTGTGGTGTTGCCTCCGATGGAGACATTCGTTGTGTAGAAGGGATTCTCGCTTCTGCCTTCATTATGGCGGGCGATGAGTTGCTGACCATAAAGGTAGCGATAACCCTTCCAATCGGTAGCGCCTTGACCGTTTGCAACAGAAGAGCCGAAGACGGATATGCGGTACTCGTCGATTGGGGCCGATATGTCGTACACCATATCCTTCATATTGACGGTGATGGTATAAGTGCCAGAGTTCTGATAGATGTTCTCCACGCTTTGTCCCTTCTCGACTTCTCCGAGCACATATCTTGTTGCAGCACCTTGAAGACGCTTAATGGCGTAGGCGTCGTTGTTGTTGAGAGCGAAGTACATTGTCTTGTCAACCCATTGCTGAGAGGCGGTTTCCAGGAGTGTCACCTCACCCTCGAAGATGCCATTCCCTTTGTAAGGGATGGTGGGATTGCCTGCTCCGATGTTGCCTCGAACGTTCATCGTGACAGGAAGAACCGTGACTGTCTTGTTTCCCGTATTGACTGTGATGCGAGCCACACAGTTTTGTGCGACAGAGAACGGCGTTTCACCTTCGACATCGAAACTGCCGCCACCTTTATCCGAAAGCGTCACCGTCTCGCCATCAACTTTGCCAGAAAGTGTGAAAGTGCCTGCTTCGAGACGGGCAAAGGTTTCATAGAGGTTGCTTCCAAGCGATTTGAAAGTCACATCCTCTGCATTTCCGCTGAGAGAAAGGCTTGCGAATTCGAGCGGTTCTTCAGGCCGAGTTCCGCCTTCGTACTCTTCCACCCTCATCGCGCTGATGTGTGCCATTCCGAAGACTCGCTGGTAGGTGATGAAGATGTTGCCGCTCTTGTCCGGATAGATATAGTCGGTCTGCAGAATGTTTCGCAGGTTGCCGTGATAGCCCTCGCCACCTATGTCCGAACCCGAAGTGGTTTGTCCGCCAGTCCAAGTCTTTTGTCCCTTGAAGGTGTAGAGTGTGGCGCGATTGTCCGTATGATTGCGAGAGCCGTAAATGTAGAAGCGATAGCAATGTTCGGGATTGAGTTTGGTCATCTTGAAGGAACGCACTTCTGCGTTATCTGTGAAGACATAATCCTCCGTAGCCGTCTTTATGGCGAGGTCTCCCAAGTCGTCCGAGGTTGGATTGTTGTTGCCTCCAGCATCAATGCCATTCGTGTAGGTCTTCTCCACGACAGTGAATCTGGCCCCAGTCGTAGTGCCTCCACTGTTTTTGACGATAATCGTCTTGTTTGCCGAGATGACGTTGCTTGTGCTTGTTGTCGAGGTGATATTGTTCCAGCGATTGCCGTTCGCGTCTGTTCCAGTAGTCTGATGTCCGCGAGTATTATTGCCTGTCTCGCCGAAATCGAAGTACATCTTTTGCGTCAAGATCAACTCTTGGTTAGGCCGTTCCACGCCAGACACCTCCTCCATCTTCATGCAATTGAGATAGACCATGATGCCTGAGGTCTTCTTTATAATGGTGAGGTCAATGTTGCCGCTCTTGTCAGGGAAAATCACGTCAGAGGTCAGGACCTTATTATTGTTGCCGTTATAACCTCCGTTGCCTATTCCAGAGCCTGACATCACCATTTCCTCGCGCCAACAGTTCTCGCCTGTCAAGTCGAAGTCGGCAGCTCTGGTATCCGTCGCAGTTCTCGAGCCGAAGAAATAGAAGCGGTAACCTTTGCTCAGGTCGAGTCCTTTGAAGTGGATGACGCCATAGTCCTGACTGCCTTCCAGGAAGATGTAGTCCTGAGTCGCGCTCTCGATGGCGAGGTCGCCAAGCAAGGTTCTGGAGGGACTCTGCAAGCCGCCATTGGTATAGCCATTCGTCGAGAAGCGGGATGAGAGCTGCAAAGTGCAGTCAGTCGTCGTGTTGCTCGAGGTGACAAGACTGATTGTTTGCGGATAGGCTTTGTCTGGCGCTCCTGTTCCTTTGCCGAAGATATTGTTCCAATAGTGTCCGTTCGCATCGGCTCCGACAGTCTTGTAGCCCTGATTCGACACATTGTTCTGACCGAAGTCAACATAGAAAGTGCGCTCCACCGTTTGTGACTCGGCATTCATTATGCTTGCGAAGAGTGCAAGCAGAAGCAACGTCTGTTTCGCTTTCATTGATTTGTATGGGTTGTATCCTGTTATTATTCGCTGCAAAGATAATGCAAAAAAAGATAACTTGCAAGCATTTCCGCAGAATAATGACTGGAGACGTTTCCAAACGAAGGCAGCGACGAAGGCAATCGTATAGTGTTACGTTTGCCATCGTATAGTGCGACGTTCGCAATTAACTAGTGTGACGTTCGCGATTTACTAGTGTGACGTTTGCCATCGTCACTGCCTTCGTTGGAGAGACTACTTGACCTTGAACTTCTCGCCAGCAGTATTCGACTGGAATTCAGGCGCATAAAGGCAGGTCAGACGGGCTGGAGGCAAGAGGAAGTTGCCGTCTCGACTCACAATCCAATCCTCTTCAATAACATAGGTTCCTCTTGGCAGTCTGTCCATGAAGTACCCTGATAATAGCCGATTCCGCTTTGCCAATGATAGCCCGAAAGCTGCTGGGCTGGCTCTGTTGCAGAAGGACGAGGGGCCTTCAGGCAGATATATTCATAGTCTTTGTCTGCAGTAATCGTGTAACGGATATGGACTCTGTCGCCAGTCTTCAACGTATTGTTCTTGGTCTGAACCTCTCTGCGAATGGTCATACCTTCGCGATGGTTCTCCACTTCATCTGCAGGCAATTGGTATTGAGCATAGACTGCACCCCAAGCAAGGCCTTTCCCTTCAGTCTTTTGCTCAATAGAAAGTTCCTTTGCTTTGCTGACAGATTCAATCTGTTCGCGAACATAACCTGTGAAAGGCTTAGGCGGCTCGAGCTTTTTCACTTGATTGTTGTAAGAGACTCGACCTTTCCAATTGCCTCCCTCACTATGGAATCCGCTTTGCATCAAAGCATAGATGGCATCTGCAGACTGTTTCGGCTGCTCCCATTCCTGGGTTCGTTTCTGCTGGATAAGCCATTCTGCCATCTTGGCGAGCAAGTCCGTTTCCTTCGGTTCGACAGTTCGAACGGCTTCCATCAGGTTGACATGAGTCTCGACTTTGCGGTCAATACTGGTAAAGCTACCTCCTGGATAAGCCAGATACATGCCGTCTGAATGACGAAGCAACTCGTGGATGCGAGGCATCAAAGCCTGTGCCTTCTTCTCCTCTCCTGCTCTCTTCAGCACGATTGCAGCAAGGGCTCGAGGTTCTCTGTCGAGGTCTTCGGCCTGTTTCTTCAAGAGAGAAAGGAGATATTGGGCATCGTCGTTCAGTTTGTTCCTATACATTATATATATATATAGGTAACGAAGTTCGGAAAGGGACAGAGTCGGATTCTTCTCTTTACGCAAGGTTTCGACCTCTTTATGCATGTCTTTTTCGAGGAAAGACATCGCTTTGTCGAGAATTTGACTTTCAGGAATCGACCATTCACCCTTGATGGCTCCAAGTCTTACCAACAGCGAAGCGACCTGCGAAGTCATCCAAACGCTACCACTCATACCAGGGAACCAACCGAAAGAGCCGTCCTGGTTTTGTCTTGCAGAAAGGGCTGAAAGCATTGTCATCCGTCTTTGTTCCTGATCCATCTCAGCGAAGAGCGAAGCCAGACGCTTTCTGCTTGCCTTTTGTTGCTGTGCTTCGAGCATCCAAGGCGTTTCGTTGAGGAGGATGTCAGCCAGTTGTTGGTTCTTGACAAGCGGGCTTTCCAAAGCTTTGGAATTCTCCTCGTTTGCCCAAACATCGATTGCCTCGCGAACATTCGGGTACTTGTGAGCGATATGATAGGCAATGCTACCACCATAATAAGCCGTTGCAACCGAGAGGACATCGCTGTGGACGGGAGCCGTCAACGATGGCAAAGCCTGCAAAGCAAGGTAGATTGGTTCTGCAACATGCTCAATGGTCAAGGTCTTGTTCATTGCTTTCGGATTGCCATTTGCAAAGAGACCATCGAGGTTGAGCGTCATTGTCGTATCACCTCGAAGCAGATAAGTTCGCGTCTCTGTCACGTTTTGCATGTCGGACAAGACTGGCAAGTAACGCACTTCGCCATCGCTGCTGCCCTTGCCTTTCGCTATCCATTGAACGGCGAGAACAGGATGGTCGAGGGTTGCTTTGAGTGGCATATGATAGACAGCCTCCTTGCCTGGTTCGAGGTCGAACTTCACCTTCATTCGCTTGACGCCCCAATTGTCCTCAGCACAATAGACGTCGAGGATGGCTTCGCCTTTCTGATGCTTATCCGAGGCATTGCGAATGCTTGCAGTCAAGGTGGCTTCATCGCCATTACGCAAGAATCTTGGCAACGTCAACTCTGCCATCAATTCCTTCTTCGCCACAACAGTCTCTTGCCATTCTGCAGTCATCATGTCCTTTGTATGAGCCAAACCATGCAAATGCCACGAAGTGAGACCTTCTGGAAGGGTAAACTCAATCGAGGTCTGACCCTTACTGTCAGTCCTTAATTGCGGATAGAAGAAGGCAAGTTCTGACAGATTGGAACGGACATAAGCCGCCTCAACAACTTCTTCTTCCGCAGAAGTGCCACGAAGACGCATCGTTGTCTTGCCCAAAGCCGCTGAGTTCTGGACAATATCCAGCCCGGCAATCTGACCGTTGAGGGCTTCATCGACGAACTCAAACTCGAGCCCCTCCACATCTTTCATATTGAATTTCTGGACAGCTCCAGCATACTCGCGAGCAGGCACAGCAGCCATTTCGAAGACTCTATCTGCTTTGCCCAAGCCTTTCAACCGCATAGTCTTGCCGCCTCTCGTCATTTGAGTATCTTGGAAGAACGCTTCGTTCCACCTTGCAAAGTCATAATCTTCGTAAGGTAAAAGGTACAAAGGCAAGTTGAGTGCGACATAACGCTGCCTTACATACCAGTCGTAAGCCCTCACTTGAAGCAACACATTACGGTTGCAGCCACGATAAATGCCCAAATACATATTGTAAGGATACAGCGCGTCGAGCGAAGCATCATACATGCCAACCATGACATTTGCCGAAGCGGGGCTGCCGTCAGGTCGCGTCAAAGTCAGTTTCCAACGCTCTTTCTGACCTGGTTGCAACTGGTCTCGGAAAGTGTCCCAACGCATCGTAAGCTTCGTATCGGGCTGTTCTAGGCTGAAATCGATTGTTTCCTGATGCATCTCGCCTTCGTTCATGAGCATCAACGAGACTGAAAGATGATGGCGGAATCGCTCTTCGTAAGGTACTTCGAACATCGTTGCCTCATCGGAAAGATGGAGAATTGTGTCGCGAACTATGCCGTTCTC
>CACZBC010000031.1 GCA_902779315.1 uncultured Bacteroidales bacterium
CCCGTGGGAGAGTAGGTAGCCGCCGTTTTTAGCAGGAAGCCCTTCGAGAGCAATCTCGAGGGGCTTCTTTTGTTTGTGATATGGAAGTCTGCTCTCCCAAACGTCACACTAGTAAAATGCAAACGTCACACTAGTAAAAGCCAAACGTAGCACTATACGTTTGCCAGCGTCACACTATATGTTTGAAGTCTTCTATTTCTATTGTTCGAATAATTACTGATTTGTTTTCTTGATATTTTTGCCGTTTTCGTTTGCAATTCTTCGGAAAAAGTCCTACTTTTGTGTCGTTTTTTGAATGGAATTCCATACAAGAAGCTAAAATAAGACCTAAAACTAACTAACATTATTAACCTTATGAGGAAATTATTTACGTTCTTTTCTTTGGCGCTGGCAATTACAATTTCAGCCCAAACGAGTGTCACTGTCGATGGCATCAAGTACAACATCGAAGGCAGTAGTGCTACTGTGACTTATCCCAATGAGAATAAGCCAAGTAGCAGTGATCCGAGTACTTACACTGGCAACATTACTATTCCTCCCTCGATTAATGTCGATGGCACAGATTACAATGTGACTGCCATTGGTGAAAGAGCCTTTTATGCTGCAGACATCTCATCTATCAGTTTGCCCGAAGGCTTGATTACCATCGGAAAGAAGTCTTTGATGAATTCGAAGATTACAGAGCTCACAGTGCCTAACTCTGTTACAAAGTTGGGAGATGAAGCTGTGGAGAGTTGTTCAAATCTGACTACCATTACCCTGGGCGAGGGCTGCGGCGGAACTTGGGGTGCATGGGTCTTTTGGCGTTCATCTGGTGGTTATGAAGTCTATATGATTTGCGACACGAAGCCTACTTTGTACGACAATCAAACTTTCGATGACAGCCATGCTTCTAACATTCATGTGAAACAGGAGTTGTATGATGCCTATATGGCAGATGGCAACTGGAGCATCTATAACATTGTGCCTGACATTGGTGGCGGCGTCACATTCATTGACTTCACTGTGGATGGCATCAAGTACAAGATGACGGCTGAGGACAAGGTTAGCGTTGTCTATCCAACTGACAGCAAGCCAAGTTCCAGCAACCCCAATACTTACACGGGTGACATTGTGATTCCTGCACAAGTGACATACGATGGTAAGACATATAACGTTACTGGTATTGCCAACTATGCTTTCCGCTATGCAGACATCACCTCTATCACGCTGCCAGAAGGTCTTGTTTCCATTGGCGAAGAAGCTATCTACAAGACTCAGATTACTGAGATTACCCTGCCTAATTCCCTTACCACTACTGGGACATACGCCATCGGCTATAACTCCAACTTGGAGAAGATTACGGTAGGCAGTAATGCAGCAACCAACAAGTGGGGCAAATGGGTGTTCTGGCGTGCTTCTGGCGCTTATGAGGTTTATATGATTTGTGACACGAAGCCAGAAGTGCCTGACATCTATACGTTCGACAACGACTTTGCATCCAACATTCATATCTATCCTTCCCTCTATCTCGACTATAAGACAGATTATCATTGGAACTGCTATAACATTGTTCCAGACTTGGTTCAGGACATGACGCATGAAGATCTGCAGAATGCCATCGCGTCTTATACCGCTAAACTGCCTTCTGATGAGGAAGTGGGTTCAGATCCTGGCTTCTATACGCCAACCAGTGTACAAGCAATCAAGGATGCTTTGGCAGCTGCAAGTGCTCTCGACGAGAGTGCAACAATCCAGCAGCGCAACGAAGCACTTCTCCAAATGATTATTGCCGTAGATGGTCTTGCCATCAATCCTCTCAATGAAGGCATCTACTATATTGAGAACTTATATAACAACAAGTACATCCGAACCAGTTCTGACGGTTTTGTTGCCGTGAAGACTTTCGACGAAACGGATGCCCGCTTCTGCTTCAAACTTACCCATAAGGGCAGCAACTGGTATGTTCAGGCTTGCGATAATAAGCAGTACTTTGGCGCTCCCGATACAGACGGTTGGGTATTGCTCTCCGAAACTCCAGATTATGAGCAAATCATTACTTGGGTTAGCGGTGGTATCTTCAAGATGCAATGCCTGACCGATGAAACTGCAAGCAGTCTTTATGGCCAATCCAGCGGTTATGTGTATGTCAGCAGCGACTATGCCGATGACAATGTTCGAGCTCAATGGCGCTTCCATCCTGTACAGAGCGGAACGTTTGCTCAGGACTTCAACATCGAGAACATCCGTGTAAGAGAATACATGGCTGAGGTTACATATGTTGGAACAGAAGAGACGAAGATTAAACCTTACAATGTCGCTCCTCCTGCTCGTCGTGATACACCCGAACCTGCTACAATCTTTTGGAAGCAGAACACTTCTGCCACAGCTCAGCAAGTCACTTGGAGCCTCAATGCTGACTTCTCCGACGCCTTTACTGCTGAGGTTGGATTGAGCGATACACATTATGAGATTTATAACCTCCTGCCTGGACAGACATATTATTATAAGGTAACGCTTACAGTTGATGGCACTCCTACAGATATCATCAACTCGAGCTTCACTACAAGCGGTCAGGTTCGCCAGATTAAGGCAGAAGGCAGCGGCAACATGCGTGATTTGGGTGGCTGGGCAACTGCCAGCGGCAAGCCTATCAAGTATGGTCTCATCTATCGTGGTGCTGAATGGAACGGCGAATATCAGCTCACACCAGAAGGTGTTGCAGCTCTCCGCGCTGTAGGCATGAAGGCAGAGCTTGACCTTCGCATTGATTGGGAGGCAGCTTACATTACCGAGTCTCCGCTTGGCAGCGATGTCATCTATAAGCGCATCACCAACGAGGATTACTACGAGAGTGGTATGCAAAACAGAAAGGACCTCTACAAGCAGAATCTGGAGTTTGTATTCGACTGCGTGAAGAACGACAAACCCGTCTATTTCCACTGCCACATCGGCGCTGACCGAACTGGTACTTTGGCTGTCATCCTTGAAGGCTTGCTTGGCGTCAACATGAGCGATTTGTACAAGGACTATGAGTTGACGACCTTCTCGTATTACGAAACCCATCGTTACAAAGAGAATATAGATGGCATTCTGGAGTATATAAACACTTTGGACGGCGAGACTTTGACGGATAAGTTCTATACTTATTGCCATACAGAACTGGGTATAAGTGCTAAGGACATTGCCGATTTCCGCATGAAGATGCTGGGAACTCTCTATGATGCAGACGTGAAGAACGTTCTTGGCGAAGCAGTAAGCACCCAAACAACTTACCTGGATCTTACCGATTATGCTTTCGAGGCAGAGGCTTTGACTGAGAATATGCCTGAAGGTTCCAATCTGCTTGTCGCAGTTTCACCAGAGTCGGGCATTACTGGACAGAACATCATCAACGATGGTGTCTGCGAAAGTCTTGTCCTGACTGATGGCGCAGACTTCGGCACACCTGCTCCTTTCACTGCCGCACAAGTGTCTCTCACTACAAATGTCAAGTCTTACAAGACACTCGTTCTTCCCTTTGAGGCTGAAGTTCCTGCAGGTTTCTCCGCAGCGAATGCAACTTCTGTAACTGGTTCGACAGTCAATCTCGAGGAAGTTTCCAGCATAAGCGAGAACAGTCCTGTACTTGTTCAGGGTGAAGGTGCACTCGAACTTACTGCAACAAATGCAACAATAGGCGCAACTCCAGAAGAAGCTCCCACAAATGGTCTGCTGCAAGGCACCTTCAAGAGCCTTCCAGCTCCAGTCGGTTCCTATGTTTTGCAGAACCAGAATGGTGTGATAGGTTTCTATCAGGTGGCAGAGGTTCAGCCTCAAGTGCCTGCCTTCAGAGCCTATCTGAACGCTCCTGCTTCAGGCGTCAAGTTCTTTACATTTGGCGATGAAGCTACAGGAATCAATGACCTTAACCTTGATCTCGACCATAATGAGACCATTTACAACCTCGCAGGTCAGAAGGTAAGCAAGGCCAAGAAGGGTGTTTATATCAGCAACAGAAAGAAAGTCCTTTATTAAAGCATTGAGTCATGAAAAGATACATCAAACCAAGCATAGAGAGCCTTCGGGCAGAATGTTCACAGATAATCGCAGTCTCTATCATAGACGGAGGGTCAGCCGACAATTCCGAAGTTATGACAAAGGAAGACAACAGTTGGGTTATCTGGGAAGAATAGACTCATAAACTCTCCACCAAGGAAGTCCCTTCTCTGCCTCCATATCGAGGGAAGAGAGGGGACTTCTGGTTCCTGAGAAATCAACTTGGAGTGGACTTGCCTGAAACGACTAAGGCGACGATGGCAAATGACTAGTGTGACGATTGCCAACGTCACACTATACGATTGCAATCATAACACTATACGTTTGCCTTCGTCGCACTATATGTTTTGCGGCTCAATACGTGATAAGAGTTTTCTCATGCAGTTGCATTTCCGAGCATTTCATTCGGCTCTTGAAATTTTCTCTAAAAAAAAATGCTCTCGTCTTTGCAGATTTTGGAAATATGTGTACCTTTGCATCCGAAAATTAAAAATCGATGCAAGTTAACTACTACATAACTGGGTCGCGGGACGAAGTGTTGATGCCGTCTGGTTCCCACGTTTTTCAGTTCGATAAAAGAAGCCATTTTCGCTGTCACCTTTAGCGAGAGTGGCTTTTTCTTATATGGAAAAGTACTAGGATAATAAACATATAATAAGAACACGATTATGAAACTCAAGAAAGTTCTCGTATTAGGCAGCGGTGCGCTGAAGATTGGTCAGGCAGGCGAGTTTGACTATTCTGGCAGTCAAGCCTTGAAGGCTCTCCGCGAAGAGGGCATCTACTCGGTGCTTGTCAATCCCAACGTCGCAACTATCCAAACCAGTGAAGGCATTGCGGACAAGGTTTACTTCTTGCCCATCACACCTTATTTTATAGAGGAAATCATCAAGAAGGAGCGACCCGACGGCATCATGTTGGCTTGGGGCGGACAGACTGGCTTGAATGTAGGTACTGCTCTCTACCAGAATGGCGTGCTCGAGAAGTATGGCGTCAAAGTGCTTGGCACCAGCGTTGAAGCCATTATGAATACCGAGGATCGTGACCTCTTCGTCAAAGAACTTGGCAAGGTCGACCTGAAAGTGCCTACAAGTCATGCTTGCGAGACACTCGACGAAGCCATCGCAACAGCCCGTCGCATCGGATATCCCATCATGATACGCTCGGCTTACGCACTTGGCGGCTTGGGTAGCGGCGTTTGTCCAGACGAGAAGACTTTCAAGGAGATTGCAGAAAGTGCCTTTACCTTTGCGCCTCAAGTGCTTGTAGAGGAGAGCCTCAAAGGTTGGAAGGAGATTGAGTTCGAGTGCATCCGTGATGCTAACGACCATTGCTTCACCGTCGCCTCGATGGAGAACTTCGATCCTCTCGGCATTCACACAGGCGAGAGTATCGTTGTGGCACCAACTTGTTCGCTGAAGGACGAGCAAGTGAAGATGCTTCAGGACATCACCATCAAGTGCGTACGCCACCTTAACATCGTGGGCGAGTGTAACATACAGTTTGCCTTCAATGCAGAGACAAACGATTATCGCATCATCGAGATCAACGCTCGTCTGTCTCGCTCATCAGCCCTCGCAAGTAAGGCAACAGGTTATCCTCTTGCTTTTGTGGCTGCAAAGATTGCCCTCGGCTACACCCTCGATCAGATTGGCGAAATGGGAACGACGAACAGCGCATACGTGGCTCCTACGCTCGACTACTTGATTTGTAAGATTCCTCGTTGGGACCTTACGAAGTTTACGGGTGTGAGCCGCAAGATCGGCTCCAGCATGAAGTCCGTCGGCGAAATCATGAGTATCGGTCGCAGTTTCGAGGAAATGCTTCAGAAGGGCTTGCGTATGATAGGCCAAGGCATGCATGGCTTCGTAGGAAACGACCATGTGAAGTTCGAGAACCTTGATGAAGAACTCGCTAATCCTACAGATCTCCGCATCTTCGCCCTTGCACAAGCACTCGAAGAGGGTTATACAGTTGACCGCATCGAAGAGCTGACAAAAATTGACAAGTGGTTCATCGAACGCATGAAGAACATCGTCGACTACGAACACAAACTGCAAACCTACAACTCCATCGAGGAGGTTCCTGCCGACATTCTGCGTAAGGCAAAGATCTTGGGCTTCAGCGACTTCCAGATTGCAAGGTGTGTCCTCAATGTTCACACAGGCAACATGGAGAAGGAGAACCTCGCTGTTCGTGCTTACAGAAAGAAGCTCGGCATCCTGCCTGCAGTGAAGCGCATCCCGACGGTTGCCAGCGAGCACCCCGACCTGACGAACTACCTCTATATGACTTACGCTGTGGAAGGTCACGACATCAACTTCTACAAGCACGAGAAATCAGTTATCGTGCTCGGCAGTGGTGCCTATCGTATCGGCTCCAGCGTAGAGTTCGACTGGTGTTCGGTCAATGCGATACAGACCGCACGCAAGCTCGGCTACAAGAGCATCATGATAAATTATAACCCAGAGACTGTCTCGACGGACTACGACATGTGCGATCGCCTCTATTTCGACGAGTTGTCCTTCGAACGTGTCCTCGATGTGATTGACCTTGAATCACCCCGCGGCGTGATTGTTTCTACAGGTGGACAGATTCCGAACAACCTCGCCATGAAACTTTACCGACAGAGCGTGCCCATCCTCGGTACATCTCCCGTCAGCATCGATCGTGCCGAGAATCGTGGCAAGTTCTCCGCTATGCTCGACAAACTTGGCATAGATCAGCCAAGATGGAGTGCGTTGACAAGCATGGAGGATGTGAAGCAGTTCATCGACGAAGTTGGTTATCCCGTCTTGGTTCGTCCCTCGTATGTACTTTCAGGTGCAGCCATGAACGTCTGCTACACAGACGAAGAGCTGGAGCGCTTCCTCCAAATGGCAAGCGAGGTGAGCAAGGAATATCCTGTTGTCGTTAGTAAATTTATGACAGAGACCAACGAGGTAGAGTTCGACGCAGTTGCTCAGAACGGAGAAATTGTGGAGTATGCCATTTCGGAGCATGTCGAGTATGCCGGTGTGCACTCAGGCGACGCCACGATGGTCTTCCCTGCACAGCAGTTGAGCTTTGCCACTGCTCGTCAGATAAAGAAGATGAGCAGGGCAATTGCCAAGGAGCTGAACATCAGCGGACCTTTCAACATCCAGTACTTGGCGAAGGGTCGTGACGTGAAAGTTATTGAGTGCAATCTGCGTGCAAGTCGTTCGTTCCCATTTGTCAGTAAGGTGCTCAAGCGCAATTTCATCGAAACGGCAACTCGCATTATGCTCGACGCGCCTTATGCAAAGCCTGACAAGAGTGCTTTCGACATTGATCATATTGGTGTGAAAGCCAGTCAGTTCTCGTTCGCTCGTTTGCAAAATGCCGACCCAATTCTTGGCGTGGATATGAGTTCGACTGGCGAGGTTGGCTGCCTCGGCGACAGTTTCGAAGAGGCGTTGCTCAACAGCATGATTGCCACGGGATACAAGATTCCTCGCAAAGAGAAAGGTGTAATGATAAGTAGTGGTGGCACGAAGGAAAAGGTCGCTATGCTCGACGGAGCTCGTATGCTGACTCAAGCCGGCTATACCATTTACGCGAGTGAAGGTACAGCTCAGTTCCTCAATGATAATGGCGCGAAAGCAATTGCTGTAAGTTGGCCCGATGAGGATAAGCCAGGCATGGAGAACGTGATGAAGATGATAGCCGAACACAAGTTTGACCTAGTCGTCAACATTCCCAAGAACCGTACAAGTCGCGAGTTGACCAACGGATATAAGATTCGTCGTGCAGCTATCGATCATAACATTCCACTCATCACGAATGCTCGTCTGGCTAGTGCCTTCATCGAAGCTTTCTGTACGCTTTCTGTTGAGGACCTCAGCATCAAGAGCTGGAACGAATATTAAGACTTAATGCACATCCTCGAACTTCCTTCTTTCTTTCCGCCTCATGGAGGTCTGTTCTGCCTGGAGCAGGCAAAGGCATTGAAGGCTTTGGGGCATGAAGTACGTATTGTGAGCATTTTGGAGCTGGGTGTTTCCAGGGATCACAATTTCTACTTCACAGCACCTTGGCGAGAAGAAAGAAGGGAGATGGAGGGTGTGGAAGTTTTCTGCACCTATATGCGAGCTGTGCCGAAAGCAGTTCGATATAACGTCAATCATTGGATTCGCCTTTGCGAGAAAGCAGTCGACAGATATGTCCGTCGTTTCGGAAAGCCCGATGTGCTTCATGCTCATTGCTGTAAGAACGCAGGATTGGCAGCTAAGGAAATCTCTGTGCGTCTAGGTATTCCCTTTTTCATTACAGAGCACATACCTTCAGGCTTTTACGAGCATGACTTCGGTCGAGGTTGGCAAAGGCATGTTTGGCTGAAGGAAAAGATGCGGCAAACGTATGAAACTGCCACTTGTGTTATTCCTGTCAGCCGTGAGCTGGTGGATGATGTGGCTCCATACTTTGGGAGGGCCTATCACTTCCAATCGGTTTCCAATGTTATTGACACAGACTTCTTCACATTTCGTGAGCGTAAGTCCCTCGACAACCGTCCGTTTATGTTTTGTTGTCCTGCCGTGGCAGACATCTATCGTAAGGGTTATGATGTTTTGGCGGAGGCGATTGCATATTTGCCAGAAAATGTCGAACTGCATGTTGTAGGACAGGGTACGGACTCACGAGTCATGCAGAAACTCTTTGCCCAAAAGCCAAATGTACATTTGCATGGGCATCTGGATAAGCGAGGTGTGCGCGATTTGCTTTGGCAGAGTGATGCTCTTGTCTTGCCGAGTCGCAGCGAAGCCCAACCTCTTGTCATTCTCGAAGCACTTTCTACAGGCATTCCTGTAGTTACTACTGAATGCGTTCCTGAGTCACTTCGCGTTCCTGAAGCTTGTCTGTTAGCACCTGTTGGTGATGCGAAGGCGTTGGCAGAGAAGATGCGTGAAGTGATGCGTGTCGCCCCTTCCCATGAATTCTCCGATGTTGTTAAAGGTATGGCTTCTCCTTCCGTCATAGCCAAACAATTGACGGAACTCTTTGCTTCGTAGAATAAGGCACGTGAAGTTTGCAAGTTACTAGTGTGACATTCGCAAATTACTAGTGTGAAGTTTGCCAACGACACACGTTATGTTTGTCGATTAAGCACGCCAAGTTTTGATGCGTGGCAGGTCGCCTGAAAATCAATTGTTTGTGAGGTTCCAGGGAAAGTTCAGTTCCTTCAGCTCTTCCGAGACGTTTATGGTGTCGCGTTTCCATACTGGTTCTGGGAATACGGCTTCAGGCATATACAATAAATCAAGTTCTGGTATATCCAAGGGACTCTCTTCTCCCATCCGATAAGGAACCTCGTTTGGAAAATATGGTGTAATCTCCACCATCGAGAAGCCTGCCCTGATGATGTCCAACTCGCGGGCTGCTGCACGACTCAGGTCGACAATACGGTTTTTCAGGTAAGGTCCGCGATCTGTGACGCGTACATAAACAGTTTTGTTGTTTTGGGGATTGCGTACCTTCAGTATCGTGCCGAAAGGGTATTTCAAGTGCGCACAAGTCATACTGTCCTTGTTGTAGATCTCTCCACTCGCAGTCCGTCGTCCGTGAAACTTGTCGGCATAATAGGATGCATTTCCCCTGACTGTTGCTCTTTGCGCAAGAATGGAGGATGGGCAAAAAGCAAGGAGCACGAAAAGGGAGGAAAGGAGTTTTTTCATAGGCATAGTATGTCCATTATTGCTCAATTCGGCTGCAAGTTACCTTTTTCTGTGCAATTAAATGCATAATTAAAGGTTTTTTTCCTCTAAAAGGCCTATGTCTGATATTTTTTTAGTAATTTTGCGCACAAAACTATGCATACTAAAATGAAAAGATCTGTATTATCGCTGCCAATCTGTGCATTGTGCCTTGTCTTTATGGCTTCTTGCGTTTCAAACAAGAAGATGATATATTTGCAAGGTGCCACTCAGGAGTATGCAGTACCCCAAGCCATAGAGGATTACTTCGAACTGCAGGTTCAGTCGGACGACCAGCTTGCAATCTCCGTCTCAAGCAAGGATGAAGAACTGCTCCAGCGTTTCAACAACAATACCCTTATCGGTGGTGGCAGTAGCGCGCGGACAGGAACGAACTCTGTCAATGTCTCTTCTGGCGTCGCTTACTTCACAGTAAATAAGGAAGGAAACATCGAGTTCCCCATCTTCGGCACGCTGCATGTAGGAGGTATGACGACAGGAGAGGTTTCGTCGATGATACAAAAGCGCATGAAAGACGAGGGGTATATTTACGACGCCATAGTCAATACGAAGATTATGAGTTTCAAGGTGACTGTGATGGGCGATGTGAAGAATCCTGGCACGCAGACTTATCAGGGCGAACGGCTTACCATATTGGAGGCTCTTGGAAAGGCTGGCGACTTGACAAACAGCGCTTATCGTGACAATGTCCTCGTCATTCGTGAAGAGAACGGCATGCGAAAGGCATACGAAGTCAACTTGCTCGACAATCAGGCAGTCTTCAAATCGCCTGCTTATTACTTGCAACAGAATGACGTCATCTATGTTCAGCCAAACAAGAGCCAACGCGTGAAAGGCAGCACAAGCTACACTTGGCTTTCAGTCGGCAGTACTGTTGTAGGTATGGTGGTCAGCATCGTTTCCCTTATTGTTGCACTTAAGAAGTAATATTTCTATGGAAGTAAACAATAGTCATACAACTCGTAACCGCAGACAAAAGAATACAGGCGTTGAAGAAACCATTACCTTGCGAGATGTCCTTGATACCTTCGTCACCAATTGGGTATGGTTCCTCATCTCTATAATCATATGCTTGGCAGCATCCAGACTTTATCTCGCAACGAAGTCTAAGGTTTTTCGTCGTCAGGCAGTAATGCTTGTCAAAGATGACACTTCTCAAGGTGGCGCCAGAAGGTCTAACATAAGTACTGACGCTTTGATGCAACTCAATGGCGTAATGGTGGGCTCAAGCGTCAAGAACGAGGTCTATATCCTTCACTCCTTCCAGCTTGCTCAGGAGGTTGCAAGAGATCTTCATCTCGATGTTATGTACAACATACGGATGGGTCTGCGCAATGTGTCGCTTTACAACAATCGTCCTTTCTCTGTTGACTTCATTACGGACTTTACTGTACCAGCAAGCTTTAAGTTTACTATTGATAGCAGTCGCGGCGGAACCATCTCAAAGGTAAAGTATGGAGTACCATATGAAGACTCGGATTTCACTGCAAAAGTGGAGTGGGGCAAAGTCGTGAAGACTCCATTCGGCAATTTCGTGGCAACTCCAGGCGAAGGTCAACTCCAGGATTTCATCGGTATGACTGTCGGCGTGCAACGAATCAGTGTGGAGAATGCGGCAATTATGTTGTATAATAAGGTGACAAGTAGCGAAATAGATAAGGAAAGCACTTTGGTTCGCATCACTTGTACTGATACAAACATTCAGCGAGCAGACGACATCCTCAATGGCTTGCTTGACGCTTACAAGCGCAGTATTATCGACGATAAGAATCAGATTGCTAAAAGCACATCTGCATTCATTGAGGACCGCATCGCCTTAATTCATTCCGAGCTGAGTGAAGTGGAAGGTCAGATGGCAGAGTTCAAGCAAAACAGTGGTTTGGTCGATCTCAAGGCAAGCAGCGATGCGTACATCTCGCAGAGCAGTACGGCCCGCCAACGTACCATTCAAGCTGAGACGCAATACTCTATGATTGAGTATCTCGTGGATTATATCAGCCAGAATATGAGTGGCAACAATCTTATCCCAACGATGGGTGGAATCAGCGATGCAGGCATTACGACTCAGATTGGGAACTACAACCAGTTGATGCTGCAACGCAACCATTTGGCTGAGAATACCTCTGAGAATAGTCCCGCCATTACAGAATACGACCGTAACCTCGAACAGATGCGAACTGCTATACTTGCTTCCCTTAAGGGTTATAGTGCAAGTCTAAAACTCCAGGTAGACAAGGCAAGGAAGGAAGAAGCGGGTCTGATGGGCAATTTGCAGAAAGTGCCTCAGAAAGAGAAGGAAGTCATAGACATCGCGCGTCAGCAAAGCATCAAGGAAACTCTTTATACCTATCTGCTTAACAGACGTGAGGAAACTGCTTTGCAACTTGCAATTACGGAGGCAAATATACGCATCGTGGAACAGCCTTTTGGCAGTCGTTCTCCCATTGCTCCCCGTACAAAAGTCATCACTCTGCTGGCTCTAATCATCGGTGTCGTCGTGCCCTTCCTTTTCTTCCAGATAAAGAAACTCTTCGATACGACTGTGCACGGACGTAGGGACATTGAAAAGTATACCACAATTCCCATTTTGGGTGAGGTTCCTCACAGTCAGGCTGGCATTCGAGACTCCGAGATTGTTGTTGATGGTGACAAAGATGATGCTCTGGCAGAGGCATTCCGTATGATACGTTTCAACATGCCTTTCATCAATAAGGACGCTCGTGTCATCATGCTGACCAGCACCATGCCTGGCGAAGGCAAGACGTTCATCAGCGGTAACTTCGCTGCAACTCTTGGCTTGACAGGCAAGAAAGTTGTGTTGGTAGATGCCGATATCCGTAAACGTACCAGAAGTCGCCTTGCGTCCAAAGCAGGCGACTATGGACTCACGTCTTTCCTTTCCGGTAATATTGATGATGTGTTTAGTCTCGTTGCCACAGGTAGCAAAAAGTGCAACCTTGACATTTTGCCTGCAGGCATCATGGCACCTAATCCAACGGAACTGCTCATGAGCGATCGACTGGAACAGTGTGTCGAGCAACTTAAGACGCGTTACGACTATGTCATTATTGATAATGTGCCTGCCCAAGTCGTTGCCGATGCTGGTATTGTCAATCGTGTTGCTGACCTTACCATTTATGTTTTGCGCGAGACGAAGGTTGACCGTCGTTATCTACCCGAATTGGAACGCTTGCATCAGGAAAAGATATTCAACCATCTGTGCATCGTAATCAACGATAGTCGAGCCAGAAGCAAGAAATACGGCTATGGTTATGGATACGGTTATGGTTACGGCTATGGCAACAAGGAGAAGAAAAAGAGCCTGATGGAAAAGCTTTTCCACCGCAAATAGTTAAAGAAGGAACCGAAGAATATGAAAAGAAAAAGGCGTGCCATTGTGGTACGCCTTTTCTTGTGTTATCGTTAAACGCTTTGTTCTTCTGGCTGGTTCTGTTTACCAAATGTCTTCCGGCTTCTCTGGGTTGTCGTAGACATCCTTGGCGCAGTATTCCATGTAGTCCATGTAGAAGAAGCGTGTGTCGTCGTCCATAACGGTCTTGAACTTGATGTAGTAAGTCTCGTCTGGATCCATGGTCTCACGGAAGAGGATGCGGCGAACGCAGATATTGGATGCACGCATCATTGAAGCTGTTCCAGGACCACCAGCACAATACTGATTACATCCCTTCATGAAGCCGTTATTGCGCAGGCGCTTGTCGATATCCGCATTATAGTCATCATCGTCCGTATCTGTCTCACCGCCAATGTCGCTCCAAACGTTGCCATTCTTTGTGTGGAGGTAGTTGTCTGCACCCTGTCGTAGGTCAAGAGGAATACCCATTGCGGCCAGCTTGTTTTTATTGGAGCCCCAGTAGAACTGTACCATGCCACGTTGGCTACCGCCGTTTTGGATGGCATAGCGCAACTCGTATGTGCCGCGTTTCGGTACGGGCGGCAGGCGCATGGTGCATTCCAGAAGTCCGCGGATGGTCAGTTCGTCGCCTTGCATATTTTGCCATCCGTTGCCTCGTCCTGTCCAATAGTTGAAGCGTGTATCTTTCGAGATGTCTACACTTTCGAGGTACTTGTATTCCTCGTCATTGGGAATATAGATATTTTTGTGCTTCTCGTCGGTAATCTCGGAGCATCGTATGTCGTTGTTCATGAATTCGGGCCACATGCTTGGCACGCTCCAGCGGATGCGCTGCTTCTGAAGGTTGTTGCGTGTGTCGTCACTATACCAGAGCAGTTTGTCGATGGGATAGATGATGCCGTTGCGTATGTTGTTTCCCCCTTCGAGATTTGGTTCGCCGACAGCAATGCCTTCCTTGTCGGGGTCGCACGAGAGTTCCTGATATGTGCCTCTGCGGTCGTTGTCGAGGTTGGGGAAGCGATTGAGGTAAACACCTTCGCTCTCCTTGCTCTCGAAGATTTTCAAGAGGCGTCGTTTGCCCATAGTCGTGTAGAACTCCATGACGGCGACGGAGGGCACTTTGCGGTTGATGTCGTAGCCTTTCTCGTTGTAGTGATAGACGAGTCTGTTGGCTGGCAGACGTTCCGGAAGGAGGTGATAGGTGATGAATTGGTAAAGAAGGTTGTCTTCGGACGTGTAGTTGTCGTCGCGCTTGAGTTCCGGATATACGCCTTGTCCAGCGAGATAATCCATGACGTCCTCGAGGGTGATGTCCTTGACGTCTTTTCCTATTGCCTGGGTCCAGAACTCGTCGGTTTCGGCAAAGAAGGTGAAGCCGTAATAGCGGTGTTCAACAGTATGGAAGGTTGCTGTTTCTCCTCTGGTTTCTTCGTTTTTCTTCCTTATCTTATTACTCTGGAAGAGGTCTTCGTAGGCTTCGTCGCGGTTCTTCGAGAGTTCGCTGAAGAGTCCGCAAGCATGAACTATCTTTGCTGAAACGACGAATCCGGAGTTTTCATCCTCGATGTACTTCTTGAGCAAGTAGTCCATCGTGTCGTTACTTGGGGAGATGACGTTGTGCATGGCGTGTATGACGCCGTTTATGCAGAGGATGTCGCGGTTAATCACGTCGATGAGGCAGTCGTTGACGAGCAAGCTGTCGGGCTGGTCGGTGTATTGAACGATGAGTTTTCGGTCGTTCATGTTGGGCAGAGGAATCTCTACGCTTTTGGATGTCGAGTTCTGCTGGGGGAAATTGCTTATTTGGTATTCGTTGTAGTCGTCGCCGCTGTCGATAATACTGTTGAAGACAATGACGTGAGCTATGGAGTCGCGTTTGTGCTCGTTGGGGAATGCGTCCCACGATGCTTCGGGGATGAGTCCTTGAGTTACGAGCGAGTCGAGGTACTCCTGGATGGCGTCGTTCGTGGGGGCGAAGATGGTGTAGTGCCCTCGTGCCGAGAGGAGCTGGCGAACGTTGGTCTTGCTGATGTTGCTGACCATTACTTCTCCGAGCAGACGATAGTATTCGCTATACTGTTCGTGTTTGCTCAAATAACTGGTGATTGTCTCTTCCTTGAAGACATAACGAGCGGATGTGTCGATCTCTTCTGTGCAGCTCGCCATTACCAAAGCGATAGCTGCGATAACGTAAAGAAGGTGCTTTCTCATATAAGATATTAAGGCTAATTAATCTAATTAATGTTAGTTTACAAAGCACAAATATACGTTTTTTTACATTTGAAACAAAGGATTAATGCTTTTTTTTTGATATCTGGTCGCGAGAAACCGCAAAAAGGGTGGAGTTTAGAACTTGACGAGTTAAAATATGGCGCGTGAAGTTGGCAAACATCACGTTTGACGTTTGCAATTTACTAGTGTGAAGTTTTCGATTTACTAGTGTGAAGTTTGCCATCGTCACTGCAGTCGTTTTCAACCTTTCCTTAGCTCCCTCGAAATCAATGCTGCAGTCTGTTCCTTCCAGCATCTATTCTGAGGAAGACAAAGAGCAGAATGGTGAAGCCCCATAGCGAAGAACCTCCGTAACTGAAGAAGGGCAGGGGAATACCTATGACTGGAGTCAGTCCCAACACCATTCCGACATTGATGAAAACGTGGAAGAGGAAGATGCTCAACACGCAATAGCCATATATTCGGCCGAACGTATATGGTTGTCTCTCAGACAGATGCATGAGCCTCAATATGAGCGAGAGGAAGAGCAGAAGCACTATGGCGCAACCGATGAAACCTTCTTCCTCGCCAACAGTACAGAAGATGAAGTCTGTGTCCTGCTCAGGCACATATTTGAGTTTCGTCTGAGTTCCGTTCAGGAATCCTTTGCCTTCAAGTCCGCCAGAACCGATGGCAATCTTGGCTTGAATCACATTATAACCTGCCCCTCGAGGGTCGTCTTCCAATCCGAGAAGAACTCGGATACGCGTTTGTTGATGAGGCTCCATAACTCTGTTCAGCACGAAATCCGCAGAGTAGAAGAACCCCATGCTCCCCAATGTGAAAAGGGCGATAAGGCAGTAAGGCAGGGCTCGATCGCGAAGAGACAAGTAGAGGAGATATATCGCCGTAGCTCCACAAACGAAAACCATTGCCCATACTGCATTGCAGGGATATACGAAACGGGCAAAAAGAACTGCCGCAACATCCGTAATCAGCGCGTAAAACAGGATGCGACGGGCAAGGGCTCTCGCTCCTTGCCTATATACCCAAATGAAGCCAACCGTAAAGATTTGTATGAGAATCATGACCAGAGCATGTCCCAAACTCATCTGTTCTATGCCGAAAAGCGGCGCATCTGCAAAACGAACGCCTACCACGAAATAGACAACAGCAGAAATGGCCGTAAAGAGCAGGCAGCCAGGCATTCCTTCGCGATAGAGCATCAGGAAGAGTGCACTATAGACCAAAGCACTTCCTGTCTCTTTCTGTAAGACAATTAGCCCCATCGGTATGACAATCAAGACAATACATATCACGAAGTCTCGCCAGTTCCTCACGTCGAAGCCATAAGTGCTCATCACTTTTGCCAAGCACAAAGATACGCCAAACTTCGCAAATTCTGCAGGCTGAATACTGAAACTTCCAATCTTGATCCAAGACATCGAGCCCTTGATGTCGTGTGCCAAGAATGGCGTCACAAACAGAAGGACAAGGAAACATATATATATAATGTACGAGAGCGACTCGATAAGTCGGTCGTCTGTCATTAGAATAAGGAAGGCAAGAAGCAGCGAACTTCCTATCCAAACGATTTGCATCCCACTTCGGGTAGAGAAGTCAAGAATGTTCCCAGCTGCGTCGAAATCGTAACTTGCGCCGCAAACACTCATCCATCCCAAAGCCAGCAATACCACATATATGAAGATGGTAAGCCAATCTAGCGACCCCCAAAGCGATTGAGCCTCTTTCTTGTTTCTTGGAAGTTTCGTTGGCATAGCTTGACTTATTGAGTGATAGTTTGCAGAGAATACTCGAGAGGCGTGTACAGATGCTTGTTCTCGAACTGTGTTGCACGAACCTTGCTTGCTTCACAGAGTTTGCCATTTATGTATTGTTCCATCATTAGTGCGCCGATAGGAACACCATAAGTGGCTCCCCAACTGCCGTTTTCGACGTAGACACAGATGGCAATCTTCGGATTCTCTCGAGGTGCAAAGCCCATGAAAACACTATGATCCTGTCCGTGAGGGTTCTGTGCAGTTCCTGTCTTGCCACAGACTTCATAGAAGGAAGTGTTGGCTACGCGGCAAGTTCCCCCAATCACAGCCTGTCGCATTCCAGCAACAACAGTTTCATAATGCTTGCGGTCAACCTTCGTATAGCGTTTCTTGGTGTAGAGAGTGTCGAGAGGCATTCCTTGTACTTCCTTGACGACATGAGGGATGATGTAATATCCTCTGTTTGCGATGGTTGCGCCAAGGTTGGCAATCTGCAAAGGAGTCAGGTTGACCTCTCCTTGTCCGATACTGATACTGATTACAGTCAAGCCGCTCCAATCCTCTTTATATGCTTTGTCGTAATACAGCGCATTAGGAATCATACCACGTTTTTCTCCTGGCAAATCAATGCCAAGTTTGTATCCGAAACCCATGCTGACCATATAGTCTTTCCACGTTGTCATCGCTTCTTGCACCGTTTTGTACTTCTTTCTGTTGCCGAACATATAGTAAAGTCCCCAACAAAAATATCCGTTACAAGAAGTGGCAATTGCAGGGACGAGGGGCAACGGAGAACCATGTCCATGACAACCTACTCTGAGTCCCCTGAAGTGGAAGCCTCGACTGCAAGGGTATGCGGTTTGTGGCGTGATGATGCCTTCTTGCAGGAAAGTAAGTGCTTGGCTTGTCTTAAAGGTGGAGCCAGGAGGATATTGGCCCATGATGGCACGGTTGAGGAGAGGTTTGTGCGCGTCTTGGGCAAGTAATCTTTGGCTCTTTCCTCTCTGACGTCCTATCATAATGCGTGGGTCATAGGTAGGGCTCGAAACCATGCAAAGCACTTCTCCCGTGCTTGGCTCAATTGCGACAATGCTTCCAAGTTTGCCTGTCATCAGTCGCTCGCCCAAAGCTTGCAGTTCAAGGTCGATACTCATCGTGAGGTTTCGACCAGGAATAGGAGCCTCGTCGAACTTGCCATTTTGGTAGCGTCCCTTAATGCGACCTCGTGCATCACGCAGAAGAACCTCCATTCCCTTCTCGCCTCTCAATGCAGTTTCGTAGGAACGTTCTACGCCAAGTTTGCCTATATAGTCGCCACTTCGGTAGTAGTGGTCGGCTTCTATGTCTTCAGGCCCCACCTCCCCGACGTCTCCAAGCAGATGAGCGGCATAAGGATAGCTGTATTGGCGAATGCTTCTCTTCTGAATGTAGAAGCCTGGAAAGCGGAAAAGCTTCTCCTGAAAGCGGCTGAACTCCTCTGTCGAGAGTTGGCTCATGAACAGTTGTTGCGTGTAAGGACTATAACCGGGATTGCGTTTCAGGTCTTTTATCTCTTCCATTCTTCGCTCGTACCAATCGCGAGTTATGTCGAGACTTTCGCAAAGATCGAGTGTGTCAACGCCTTCTTGCTCTGTCATGATGACCATAACGTCGTAAGCAGGTTGATTGTATACAAGCAGTTTGCCGTTTCGGTCGGAGATGGAACCTCGTGCAGGATACTGGATGCGTTTGAGGAAAGCATTGGAGTCGGCACTTATCTTGAAGTCTTCACTCAGCAGTTGCAATGTAAAGAGGCGAAGCAGATAAACCAGGATAATGACTATTGCTGCGCCGCCAATGACGTATTTACGCTTTTCCAGTTCGTAGTTCCCCTCCATAGCGTGACTTACTTTTTAGGGTTACGAACATGCTCGACCAATATTATCAGCAGTAGGGAAGCGGCATAGCTCACTCCCATACTGATGGCAATGTCTTCGATGTGGAAATAGGAAAAACCTTCGAGGGCAAAATAAATGACGTGATGCAGTAGCAGAAGGAAAGCGATGAACTGCAGGTAGTTCCA
Organism: uncultured Bacteroidales bacterium; assembly: GCA_902779315.1. Classification (GTDB taxonomy): domain Bacteria; phylum Bacteroidota; class Bacteroidia; order Bacteroidales; family Bacteroidaceae; genus Physcousia. Next base: position 19,177 of record CACZBC010000031.1, read on the forward strand.
TCGTCCCATGGTGGAAAAAGAGGGACTAAGCTCTTCTTCGGAATCGCGAGGGGCCATAACTTCCAGCAATGGAGGTTGGATGAATGCAATGAAAGTCAAAGCTGCAGAACTGATGCCGGCTGTGCCTGCGAAGATATCTGCAATCAAACCCGTTCCGAACCCCCACAATAAAGCTGCCGATCGGGAAGTTCCCAAGGGCAAGGTAATGACGACGAGCGAGCAGATCAAGGGCGCTCCATAGCCCACGGGGTGCACTTGGTCAAGTACGAGCACTTGTATTAAAAGCAGTATCAGTGCCCATGCCATTCGCTTTAGTGTTGATATAATCATTGCATCAGGAGTGAGTCGATTTCTGCTTTATTGTGATTGTCGATGACATTGACGTGCCTGAGATTGGCGATGTCTGTGCTCAAGAGGATTTCCAACTCGTACGCCAAGCCGTCGCTACTGTTCTTGATCTCTGCCACTTTGCCAAGGAATATGCCTGCTGGAAAGACAGATGAGAAGCCGCTAGTCTCGATGACATCGCCCTTTTGGATATGAGCGTGGCGAGGTACATCGTCCATATATGCCCTCAATGGTTTGCCACCTTTCCATTTCAAGTAGCCGAAGTATTCTGTTCCTCTCAATCGGCAACTGATACTACTATGGCTATTGAGAATGGACATGACAAGTGCGTGGTGTTGTGTAACTGCGCTGACAATGCCGACAACACCGGTTCCGCTGACGACACCCATTTCTGGGGCGACGCCCTCATTGCTTCCCACGTTGATGACGAGCATGTTGTCTCGTTTCCTGACACTATTGTCGACAATTTGTGCTGGAATAAGCGTCATGTCTCGCAATGTTTCTTCTTGTGTCTTTTGTGTCGAAGAAGTGTCGGCTTGGGTCAGAGCAAGTTCGTGTCGAAGGACATCGAGTTTGTTCTGTAAGATAATATTCCGTCGAACAAGCGCTGCATTTTCAGCAGGCATTCGCAGATATGAAAGTGCCTTTGCTTCCCATTCGTGAACCATTGCGGCTGCGGTGTTGGCTTGGGTGAACCATACGCTACCTTGATAATGGTTGTACTGGAAAAGCAGGAATCCACTGAGCACTTCCAAAAGCAGGAAGAGGGCCCAGTGGACGTAGGCTGTTATGCGCTCGATGAAATCGTGCACAATTACATTAAGAATGCAAAGTTGTTGATGTTCTTCAGTGCCACGCCTGTGCCTTTAGCAACGCTGTGCAAGGGGTCTTCTGCAACGTGGAACTCGATGTTAATCTTATCTGTGAGACGCTTGGCCAGACCTCTGAGCAAAGCTCCTCCGCCAGTCAGCCAGATGCCATTCTTTACGATGTCGGCATAGAGTTCAGGTGGCGTCTCTTCAAGAGCGCTGAGGACAGCGGTTTCAATCTTTGCGATGGTCTTTTCAAGGCAATGTGCAATCTCCTGATAGCAAACAGGAACTTCCATGGGAAGTGCGGTAATGCGGTTGGGGCCGTGAACAATGTAGTCGTCAGGAGCGTCCTCGCCAAGGTCGGTCAGAGCAGCGCCAACATGAATCTTGATGCGTTCTGCCATGCGTTCGCTGACCTTGACATTGTGCTGGCGGCTCATGTACTCTTGAATGTCGGCCGTCAGTTCGTCACCTGCGATACGAAGGCTCTTGTCGGCCACGATGCCGCCAAGGGATATGACTGCAATTTCAGTGCTGCCACCGCCTATATCGACAATCATGTTGCCTTCTGGGGCGAGTACATCAAGCCCGATTCCGATAGCCGCAGCCATTGGTTCGAAGATGAGATAGACCTCGCGACCACCAGCATGCTCAGCACTGTCGCGAACGGCACGAAGCTCTACTTCGGTACTTCCACTAGGCACACCAATGACCATCTTCAGTGATGGAGAGAAGAGGCGGTTGCCAGAGTGAACCATTTTGATGAGGCCGCGCATCATCTGCTCGCAAGCATTGAAGTCGGCAATCACACCATCGCGAAGTGGACGAATGGTGCGAATGTCCGGATTTGTTTTTTCGTACATCATTTTGGCCTTGTCTCCGACGGCAATCATGCGTTCAGTCCTGCGGTCAAGTGCCACGACACTTGGTTCGTCGACCACAATTTTACCATCACAGATAATGATGGTATTGGCCGTACCAAGGTCCATTGCTATTTCTTTATTAAGTGAAAACCAGTTCATTGTGGGGAATTAGTATTATTTTTCAAACCAATTGTGTATTGCAGTGTCGTAGTGGCTGCTGACGCCAAAGGCTTGGGTGGCGAACCACTTTCTGTCCTCCAGTTTGCTCTGGGCACCTTGCTTGTTCAGCAGGTCGAGCAGAGGCTTGTACTCGGCCTTCGAAGGAACGATGATGACGTCGCGGAAGTTCTTTGCAGCCGCTCTGATGAGGCTGATGCCACCTATGTCTATCTTCTCGATGATGTCAGCCTCGCTTGCTCCGGAAGCCACAGTGGCCTCGAAGGGATAGAGGTCAACGATGACGAGGTCGATGGCAGGAATGTCGTACTGCTTCATCTGCTCCTGGTCGCCCTCGTTCTCGCGGCGACCCAAGATGCCGCCGAACACCTTGGGATGCAAGGTCTTGACTCTGCCACCCAGGATGCTGGGATAAGTTGTTACATCCTCAACCTTCTTGCAAGGGATGCCGAGGCTTTCGATGAATGATTGTGTACCGCCTGTGGAAAGCAGTTCTACGCCTTCTGCGTTGAGTTTACGAAGGATTTCTTCCAGTCCATCTTTGTGAAAGACAGACACTAATGCTCTGTTTATTTTTCTTGTTTCCATTCTTGTTGAATTTTGCGAGTGCAAAGATACGACATTTCTATGAAATGAGCCTAATGTTTCGTGTACTTTTTTTGAAAATTATAGCCAGCCTTCTTTCTTGTACCAGTTGATACTTGCTTCCACACCTTCTTCAAGGCTCCACTCTGGTGCATAGTCGAAATCGGAAATGGCCGGCTCTATCTCACATTGCCAGTTGCGCTGAGACAGGATGTTGAATTTGTCATCGTTCAAAGCGTTCATCTTGCCTGTCAAGCGGCTAATCTTACCACTTATCCAGCAAATGGCTCGCAACAAGCAGAGCGGCAACTTCAAGTGCAGTACCCAAGGATTGCCTAAACAGCGTTGGACGAGGTCGCTGTAACTACGGCTGTTATAGATCTCCCCGTCGCTGAGGAAGTAGGCTTTGCCCTCGGCTTTTGGCGCTTCCATGCTCTTGAAGATGGCCTGTACGACGTCGAGAACATAGACGAAGGTTATTTCCTGAGGTGTCAAGCCTGCTGCAATGTCGATGTGTTGCTTGATGCTCTGAGCCATAAGGAAATAGTCGCGCTCGCGGGGGCCGTAGACTCCTGTAGGGCGCAGAATGGTGTGGGGGAAGTCCTTTTGTGCCATGAGGTACTGCTCGGCTGCGAGTTTGCTTTCGCCGTAGGCGGTGTTCGGCTTGGGTTCGTCGGAGAGGAGAATGGGGGAGTAGACCCAAGGATTTTCTTTTGAAGGCTTGCGAACGGGCTTTTCGCGAATGGCTCCGAAGATGCTCAGACTGCTCAGGAATACGAATCGCCGGGGTATCATCTCTGTCTCGCGAAGGGCATTGATGAGGTTCTCTGTACCCTCGGTATTGGTGCGGAAGAAATCCTCGCGGTGTAGGCACTTTGTGGCTCCGGCAGCATGAACGACGAAATCCCAACCTTTCCCGCCCATTTCAGCTTTGTAAGCGAGGAGTTGTCCGCGTAACTTTGTGGGATTCTGCATGTCGAGTTGGGCAAAGTGGATGCGTTCGTCCTGAAGATATTTGCGACTCGAAGTGCCTCGGACGCCTGCCCAGACTTCGAAACCTCGTTTCAAGGCTTCCTCTACGATAAAACTGCCAATGAAACCACTGGCTCCAGTAACAAGTAAACTATAATTCATAATTCACAATTCATAATTCATAGGTCGGAGGAGGGGCTCAGTATCTGTGTGATTGCTTCTGCGAGTTGTTTTGTCTTTTCCGGAGACTGAAGGATTTCGCGAAGGGAAGTGAGGAAGGTGGTGACAGTCTCCCCCATTGCCTCTACAGGAGGGGTTAACGGCTGCCCATCGCTTGGCATCTCTGGCGACAAAACTTCTTCACCTTCAGTGAGGGTGGGGGAGAGATTGGTTAGGTCTGAGAGGCTTTCCATGAAGCCCTTGAAGCGGTCTTCACTGAGGAAGATGGTGTCGTCGCCACCGTCCAGGGCCCCTTCGAACATGGAGCGTTTGAAGCGCAGACGGTCTATCATGCTTTCCTCGATGGAGCCCTTCGAGACGAGGTTCATCACTTGTATGGGCATCTCTTGACCGATGCGATAGATGCGGCCGACGCGTTGCTCCAAGATGGCTGGGTTCCAAGGCAGGTCGAGGTTGATGACGATGCTTGCCACCTGCAGATTGAGCCCCGTTGAGCCTGCGTCGGTGGAGAGGAAGATGCGGCAGCCTTCGTCGTTCGTGAAACGCTGGATGAGTTCGCTGCGTTTCTGCGAAGGCACATTTCCGTGGAGGAACTCATGGCGGATGCCTTGGGCATCGAGTTCCATGGCCAGGAGTCGGAGCATGCGTTCCCATTCGCTGAAAACGACAATCTTGGCTGTTCCGCCGTCCAAAGCGTTGCTGAGAATGTTCATCGCTTCGCCGACCTTCACATCGTACCTGTCCTCCATGTCTTGATTGATGATGAAGGTACTGTCGGCCAACATGCGCATCTGCCCGAGCATGAGCAGGAGCCGATGCCTCTCTTCCTCACTGAGGTTGTGTGTCCTCGACCATTTGCTCACCAGTCGTGCCACCGATGTGCGGAGTTCTTCGTGCCGGCTGGCCTGTTGGGATGTCATGGGGATGAGCAGGAACTGGTCTGTCCGTTTCGGCAGTTGCAGTTGGACGCTCTGCTTTGTGCGGCGGATGAGTGTGTCTTTCAGCTTGTCTCGGATATCGTTAAGGTTCTTGTAGCCTATGGCTTTGCCCGATTCCGGGTCGGTGACAATGTGGTCGTAGCGGAAGCGGTAGAGCGGCGAGAGGCAGTAGGGGTCGGCGAGTTGCACGATGGAGCTCAGTTCGTCCAAGTTGTTCTCGAGCGGTGTGCCTGAAAGCAGGACACTGTAGTGTGCGTCAATGCGGCGTACTGCCCAAGCCAGCTGCGTGTTCCAGTTCTTGAGTCGTTGCACTTCGTCCATGATGAGCATGTCCGTCGAGAGCCTGTTCAGCGACTTGATGTCGTTCGCGAGGGACTGGAAGGAGACAATCTTGTATGGCACCGAAGCCTTGTACAGTTCGAGCCTTCGTGAGGCGTAACCTTCCACGATGAGCACATCTTTCCGCCCCGTAAAGCGCTCTATTTCGCTCTTCCATTGATATTTGAGCGAGTTTGGGCAGACAATGAGCACGCCCTCGACCATCTTTTCGCGGAGGTAGATCTCGGCGCAGCAGATGGCTTGCACGGTCTTGCCCAGTCCCATTTCGTCGGCAATGATGGCCTTTCCCGCCTTGAAGGCAAAGCGGACGCCTTCCTTCTGGTAGGGATAGAGCTTTTTCGTGAGCAGAGCGTCGAGCGTTGTGTCTGCGTAGACGTTTTCTGCCAAGGCAGCCCTTTGCAGGCGCTCCCGTTGGCTGATGACAAGCTCGAGCGCATCGGGGTAGCAACGGAGCGAGGGGTCGATGCTTCTGGCCTTTTCGATGAAGGTGTCGAAGGTGGCATAAGCTTCAGGGCGAAGCACGGATGCCTGGTCGAAGTACTCATGTGCCAGAGTGGCCAATTCCTTGCGATGTGCCTCGCAAGTGCGCAATCTGATGTTCCTTCCTCCGCGATAGTCGACATAAACCGACGAATAGTCGGGCTCTTCGTTGTGCACCTCCTTGTTTACAGCCTGCAGCCAGAGCTTTACGGCTTCCACATGCTTGCAAGTGCCGAGTCCGGACGTGCGGAAATCGGGACAAGAGCAGTAGTTCCAAGGGCTGTAGGCGCCCCGATAGATGACTTTGTACTGGCTTCGCGACCTTGGGTTGCGCACCTGGTACTCTCCCGGACAGAATTGCGGGTTTATCTCGCTGATGGCGAAGCGTTCGCGCTGTGCCTGCTGTCTTCTGAGGGCGACTTGCCATTCCTCGAGCCCCATTTCGGCGGGTTTTATGGTGTTGCTGAGCCGCCGTTCCCTGTTTTGACTGTTTTCCATGTTGCCTATTTTTACGTGCAAAGATACAAAAATAATTCGAAATTCAATGATTTCTTGTTCGAAAAATCGTCATTTCGGGCATGATGATGTTGCCGCGAGGTGGTGAAACTGGGGTCTTGAAAGTCCGAAATTCTCGATGGAATGGGCATTTTTTGCAACTATGGAGTGTTTTGCAAATTTCTCAAGTAACCTGTAACATGTTACTTGAACACACACCCAATACAAGGGAAAAGAAATTCTATTATTATATAATAATAATAGACCTCCTAGAAGAGGGTAAGTAACCTATTTCAGTAACACGTTACATGTTACAATGTTACAATGACAGACCATGCGGCCTTGTGAAAGTGCGTAAATGTCACTGCCTTCGTTGCCCATCGTCACTGCCTTCGTTGTCCATCGTCACTGCATGCGTTTGATGTCATTCCACGTTGTCTTTGTGATTTATGCTTGGGTGGATTGCGATTCGGGTTTGTGCAACCTGCGTTTTAGTCTGTTTCAGAGACAATTTTATTTTGCAGAAGCAAAATAATTGCAAAAATATTTGGAGATTAGGAAATAATGTTGTATCTTTGCAGCGTAAATACTAATTAATAAGGAGTGACATGATAGACCTGAACAAAATTGCCATCATCGCGGGCGAGCACAATGTGACTTACAGCGAACTGTTGCAACGAGTGGCTCAGTTTGCGCGAAAGACGCCAAAGGGTAAGCTGACCAAGACTGTCATCTTCAGCGAGAACCGTGAAGGTTGGGCCTATGCTTTCTTCGCCATTTGGATGAACGAGGGCATCGTTGTGCCTGTAGATGCGTCGAGCACAGTGAGCGATGTCGCGTACATCCTGAACGACTGCCAGCCTGATGCCGCTTGGGTGTCGAAGGAGAGGGAGGCTGTCCTCAAGGAGGCCATCGCAGAGGCAAATGTCGAAACGAAGGTCTGTGTCATTGACGATTACGAGCGCTTGTCCTTACAGGACGAGCCACCATGTTCCATTCTTCCGTGGGCTGCCCTCGCCGAGCCAGACAACGACGATACGGCCCTCATTATATATACATCCGGCACAACCGGTTCCCCAAAGGGTGTGATGCTCAGCTATTCGGCCTTGAAGGCCAATGTTCACAGTGTGTCGTACGATGTCCCCATCTATACTGACAAGCGTCGTGTCCTCGTTCTGCTGCCCTTGCATCATGTCCTGCCTCTGATGGGCTCGCTGATTGCTCCGCTATACATGGGTGGCGGCATCGCCATCAGTCCCTCGCTCTCAGGGCCCGACATTATGGACACGCTCCAACGTGGACAGGTGGGCATCATGATTGGTGTGCCTCGCCTTTGGCAGACGCTCTATGTGGGCATCAAGAAAAAGATTGACGAGTCGCCCGTTGCCCGCGCGCTTTTCACCCTTTGCAGCATTTGCAAGAGCAGGACGCTCAGTCGCCTGGTGTTCAGTTCTGTCAGGAAGAAGATGGGCGGCCACCTCGACTACTGCGTCAGTGGCGGAGCGGCTTTGGACAAGGAGATAGGCGAAGGCTTGCGCACACTCGGCCTCGATGTACTCGAGGGCTATGGCATGACGGAAACGGCTCCCATCATCGCCTTTACCCGACCTGGCGATATCATTCCCGGTTGCTCTGGACTGCCTCTCCCTGGCGTAGAGTGCAAACTGGTGGACGGCGAACTTTGCGTGAAAGGTCCGAACCTGATGAAGGGCTACTACAACCGTCCGGAAGAGACTGCGCAAGTGATTGACAGCGACGGCTTCCTGCATACAGGCGACCTTGCCCAGTTCGATTCCGTAGGTCGCATCACACTCACGGGCCGCACAAAAGAACTCATCATTCTCAGCAATGGTAAGAACGTGCAACCCAGCGAGATAGAATACAAACTGGAGAAGTACGAGAAGTTCGTCAAGGAGGCTGCAGTCGTGCAGGACGGCGACAAACTGAGTGCCATCATAGTGCCCCAACCGGTATGGGCTTCTACGTTGACCGACAACGAGGCGGCAGCCCAACTGAAGCGCGAAGTGCTGGAGCCTTACAACATGACCGTCTCCGCCTATAAGAAGATAATGAGTGTGCTCGTCTATCGCGGCGAATTGCCCAGAACAAGGCTCGAGAAGCTTCAACGCTATAAGCTTGGCGATATTCTGAAAGAAGGGCAGGGAGCCAGGACCAAGGAGCATGAGTCTCAGCCCGAACCCGACAGCGAGGAGTACCGACTCATCAAGAATTTCATCGAGCAGGAAAAGGGCGTGAAAGTGCATGCGGCAGACCATATTGAGACTGATCTTGCCCTGGATTCACTCGACAAGATAAGCTTGCAGACTTTCATCGAGAACACTTTTGGCACCTCAGTCGGTGTGGACCAGATGCCAGGATTCCCCAACATCGAGGCTTTGGCTCGCCATGTGGCCGCCGAGAAGACCAAGATGGAGGCAGAGGATATGGATTGGCACCAGCTTCTCACAAGTCCCGTAGATAACTTGCCTCTGCCCAGATCGGGCTTTGCTTACCGCTTTGTCTCGCGTCTGCTCAAGGTCTTCTTCCGCCTCTACAACCGCCTCAAGGTTAAGGGCGAGAAGAACATTCCCGCGAAAGGAGCTTGTATTATAGCCCCCAATCACCAGAGTTTTGCCGACGGGCCGCTTGTGCTCGCAGGACTGCCTTGGAACCAACTCAGCGAATACTATTTCTATGCGACGGAAGAGCATGTCCAAAGCAACTACAGACGCAAGATGGCGGCTCAGAGCAATGTGATTGTCATGGAGCGTGCCAACCTGAAGAACTCCATCCTGAAGCTTGCAAAGGTGCTCAGGGAAGGGCATCGCGTGGTTATCTTCCCTGAAGGAGCACGCTCGCACGACGGCGGGACGGTGCCCTTCAAGATGACTTTCGCCATCCTCGCCAAAGAGCTGAATGTTCCCATCGTGCCCGTCTGCATCCGTGGCGCCTTCGAAGCCTTGCCTCGAGGCAGCGCTTTCATGAGGCCTAAGCACATCGAAGTGAAGTTCTTGCCTACAATTAAGCCCACGGAGAGCGATTCATACGAAGATTTGACCCGTCAGACACAAGATGCGATCGAAGCGCTTTTGGCCCATAAAGACTGAGCTCGGTAACACTTGGACGCACCTTGCTGGAGCCATCTTTGCCTTGAGCTCCATCTGGTTGGTGTGGCTCGCGGCTGATGTCAGCTGGCAAATGGCATTTGGAGTCATCTGCTTCATTGTCGGCATGTTCTTCATGTTCCTGAGCAGCACCGCTTATCATTGGGTAAGAGAGGGAAAAGTGAAAGACGCCCTACGCAAGTGCGACCACATCAGCATCTATGTGATGATTGCCTGCAGCTACACCCCCATCCTCATCGGGGTTGTGGGCGGATGGCTTGGCTGGACGGTGTTTGCCTTCCAATGGCTGGTCGTGATAGGCGGCATCTTCTATAAAATTTATGCGATAGGGCGTTGGCCGCGGCTCTCGCTGGCAATCTATCTGATAATGGGCTGGAGTATCGTCCTCATTGCAAAACCGGTAGTGAAGGCTTTGATGCCAGAAACTTTGTGGCTTCTCCTTGCCGAAGGTATCGCTTATACTGCAGGAACTTACTTCTTTGCCCACGATGACAGGCCCCACTACCACGCCATCTGGCATGTTTTTGTCCTGCTTGGTGCCCTCGCTCATTGGGGCGCAGTACTCACTTTGCTTTTGTAGTTTGTTTCTTGTCGGCAAAATACATTCCGACCAGAATCAGTATCGTGCCAAGCAAGAACCAGATTGTAATGTTCTCGCTCAACACTACCCATGCGCACACGATGGCGATGACGGGGTTGAAGTAAACGTAGTTCGTCGTCACGATGGCTCCCAATTTCCGTATGGCTAAAGCCCACAGATAGAAACAAAGCGTGGAGGCGATGGCTCCGAGGAAGAGCAGTTCCACCATCGTCTGGGGTTCCAAGAGCGTGCTCAAAGGCGGCCATTCGGGATAGAAGAAGTAGTATGGAATCATCGTGACGAGCCCATAGAAGAAGAGCTTGCGGGTGATGAAGAGCGTGTCGTAGCGCTTCGAGGCTGGGATGATGAGCAGACTGTATCCAGCCCAGCAGAGACAAGCCGCAAAGGCAAGCAAGTCGCCAGTTGGAGCGAGGTGGAGCACGAAATGACCGTTCAGTTCAACTATCGCCACACCCACTACCGCGAGCAGACTCCCCACTATCTGAATGCCCTTGAGACGCTCCTCACGATAGAAAGCGGAGATGAGCAAAGCCGCAAACAAGGGGCAGAGACAGACGATGAGCGCCGTGTTGGAGGTGGAGGTGTAGTTCATCGCGGCATTCTCCGTCAGGAAATAAAGCGAGCCTCCTGTCAGCCCAAGTCCGAGCATGATGAGTTCGTCCTTCCAATTTTTGGCGAACCAATGAAAGGGACGCCGAAAGGCTGCAAAGCCCAAGAGGAGTGCGTAGGCAATGATGAACCGGAGCGTGAAAATCTGTGCTGGCGAGAGGCCCGCCAGCAACAGGAGTTTTGTGACAACAAATGTCGAGCCCCAAATGGCTACGACCAGAAAGGCGAGGAGGTGATATATGAGAGACGAGTTAACAAGTTGACGAGTTGACGAGTTGTTACATCCCACTTCGACCGACTTGCCAACTTGT
>CACZBC010000032.1 GCA_902779315.1 uncultured Bacteroidales bacterium
CGGACTGGAGTTCAAGAACCTCCGCAGCGTCGCCGAGTTCAACCTCGTACCCAGCCGAAAGGCCCAGGCCGACGCCATCGAAGTGATTCGAAATGAGGAGACAATTCAAGGCTTGGAATAGACCCACCCCCGACCCCTCCCTGAAAGGAGGGGGGAAGGGTGTTGTTCCGCCAGAACGGGACTATGAAGCTTTAGCTCGACGTAAGTCAACTATGAACTATGAACTATGAACTAAGAAAAGCCCCTCCTTGCTTGGGAGAGGCTTTACTGTAAGCTAATAAGCTTTTAAGCTAATAAGCTATTTTTTTGCCGTTCTGGATGTAGATGCCGTGCTTGAGGGTCTGGACTTTGCGGCCCGAGAGGTCGTAGACATCCTTACATTGAACATTGAGGATTGAAGATTGAGGACTTTCAACTGCCTTGATTCCGGTGGGGTCTTCGGGCGTGAGGGGCTCGATGGTGACGCCCTCCAGCTTGAAGGCGTGGATGCCGAAGCTGGCTTGGCCGGTCAGGTTCACGATGATGCCCAGACTGACTTCCTTCTCCTCGTCGAGCTCGAAATTGATGGTCGGGTTGCCCATCGGCGCTTTGGCGAGTATCTGCAGGCTGTCCTCCTCGCTCACCATGGTGTTGCCCTCGCAAGCCATGACGACGCTGGTCTGCGGGTCGTCCACATCGCCCATGACGAGGCTGAAGCGGTAGCGGCCTGCGGGCAGGGTGACGGCTTGCCAGAGGCGGTAGTCGAGCAGAGGCGTGGCAAAGCCGCTCCATTGCGTCTCGAACTGGATGTCGCTGTGATGGCTGGTGTCGATGTGCGCTCCGGTGGTGATGTTGCCTCGCACGATGGCGTTCTTGTCCTGCCACTTCGAACGGGTGGTCCGCATCTGGAGCTTCAGGAAGCGGCTGCTGTTGTTGGGATTGACGGTGCCCGAGGTGGTGAGGTACGGGTTCTTGTAGTTCGTCAGGTACTGGCTGGAGATGTCGCCATGCATGAGGGCTTCCGTGTCGAGCGTGAAGACGCCGAGCGCAGAGTTCCAGGCGTCGCCATCAGGTCCGAAGCCTATGCGCTGGGCATCGAAGCCGCCCGAACTGCGGTCCGCCACATCGCCTCCGTTCTGATTGAAGTCGTAGTAGAGCAGCAGAGCGTCGTCGGTCTCGGCCTGAGCGATGTCCTCGATGTGCTGGTTGCAGTAGCCCTTCACCTTCTCGGCACTGAGCGTGGAGGCCCACAAACGGACTTCGTCGAGCTGCCCCTTGAAGCCTTCGCCCACGGTAATCGTCTCCAAGGCTGGGAAAACGGTGGGCCACTTTGTGGAGGAGGTGCTGAAGAGCTGTCCGTCGCGATAGAACTTGACGGTGCCAGCGCCGTAGGCGACGGCATAGTGGTGCCACTCGCCGCGGACGATGTACCCCTCGTCGGACGTTACAGACCTCGATCCCAACAAGAGGGTGAGCATGCCCGTGTTGTCGACGGAGCTGGTGAGGTTACCCTGGGTGGAACGGATGCTGACGCTGCCCTGATACTCCGTGGGACGCATCCACCAGTCGAGGGTGAGTTTCTTCTGCGTCTCGGTGAAGGGACACGTCAGCTGCAAGGTCTCGGCACCCGTGAAATTGAGGCACGACAGGGGGTCGTCGTTGCTGACTATGAGGTAGCGCTTGCGCGTCAACGTATTGTCGCCCAATGCGTTAGTCACATTCAGGCTGATGTCGTAGATGCCCGGAGCGGTGGGTGTGACGTAGGGCGACTGGTCGTCGACAGCCAAGGCACGGCAGCCATTGTTCAGCTCCCAATGCCACGAGAGGGGACTGTAGCGGCTGTCGTCGATGAGCTGGACATAATCGCCCAACATGATGGCCGTAGCTGAGACATCGAAACGGGCTGCAGGAGCCGACTCGCGCACCACAACCTGCTTCGTCACGCTGCTCTGGCCGTTGGGATTGGTGGCGGTAAGCGTCACCTGGAAGACGCCCGTGGTGGGATAGAGGGCCGTGGCGTTGGTGCCTCCCAGCTCCTCGACTTCCGCGCCTGGCATGCTCCACAGATAGGTGCATCCGCTGCCCTCGGTGTGATTGATGAAACTGAAGCGGTCGCCTGCGGGAAGGGTGTCGCAGAGCACCTCGAAAGCAGCTACGGGAGCCTCGCCCTGGGAAACCGTAATCTCCTTCCCGGCCGAAAGCTTGGTGCTATCGGCAAAGGTCGCCGTGCAAGTCACATTGTACGTTCCAGCCTCAGCAAAGGTGAAGGACGGACTCATGCCGTGCAGGACTGGCATCGAGGTGTCAGCCACGCTCCAAGCCCAGTCCGTCACGTCCAGCAAGGTGTTGGCCGTCATGCGGAACGGGATGCCTGCCAGATGCGTCCCCGACTCCTCGACGATGGAGAGCCTGGGCGTCGGCGTACTTCCCTTGAAAGGACTGTCGTCCTCGGCAACTTCCCAAGTGCCGATGGAACGGAAATAGGCGTGCTTGCCATTCACATACTCGCGCAGACGGGTCTCACCATCCACCTGGACGGGTTCCATAGGAACATACACCAGCAGGTCGGGCTGAAGGGCAGGCGAAGCGATACGTACGCGCATGTTGTTCCTTATCTCCAACTGCGTGCGGGCCGTACGCCATACGCGTATCTCGTCCAGTCCGCCTATCCACCACTGGTTGATGTCCGATGTGCGGCCGAACTGGAGGTCTCCGAAAGCAGTCAGCCCCGAGTATGAGCTGGACGTTATCTGTCCCTTGTTGGTACCGTTCACGTAGAGCGTCAGGACATTCCCGTTGATGACAATCGCTATGTGGTTCCACTTCTTCAGGGTGGAGAAGACACCCGACACGTTCAGTCGGTCCGAACCGCTGCTGTTCCACCCTACGGAAAGCGTGCCGTTGCTGCTATTGTGGAAGAGGAACGTGCCCCATCCGGGACCTACCTGATGCGTGTAGTTGGTGTTCCTGTCGTTGCGCATCCAGAACTCTATCGTGGCCTTTCCCAACATCTCGGAAATGGCATTGGGGATGACGATGCTGCCCTCGTCCAGATTGACGATTTGATTGGCTCCCTGTGCGGGAATCTGGAGCACTACGGCATTCGACGAAGCCGACTCCTGAGCGTACTGGCCTGCCAGATAAACCGCCCTGACAGTGAAGGCGTCGGAGGCTCCCTCGGCAGGAGTGTAATAAGTCTGGCTCACAGGCAACTGGGCCACAAGCTTCGTGCCCTCATAAACATGGTAACCCGTCAGCGTAAGGCTGGAAGCCTGAGGAGCCGTCCATACCAGCACGCCATCCTCCAGGGCAAGATTCGTGGGAGGATAGAGCTGCTCGCCAGGCACAACGACGCTGATAACGGTCTCGCGCCCACTGTTGCGAATCTCCACATCGTGCTGGTCGAAAGGTATCTCCACACCCTCGTTCTCCACTTCATAATTGATGATAGAGGCGTTGTAGATGTGTCCGTTGCCTATGGCGCCACTCTTCGTCTTGACAATGAAGAAGTACTTCAGGGGCTTTGTGCGGTCCACAGAGAAGGTGAGGTCCGTCAGGTCGTAGCCGAACTCCATCGGCTCGGAGTGAATACCGTCCACCCATCGCCCCAGCATGGGAACTTCGGGAGCGGGATTGGCATTCAGGGTGTTGCCTGCATAGCGGAAATGCTCGAAGGGAATGGTCTTCTCGGGCTTCGCGGCATTCACATTCTCGGCAATGCCTGCAGAAAGCAAAAGCTCGCTTCGGCGCGAATAGTCCATCAGAATCTTTATGGTACGCAGGGGGCGGTAGTCCTGACGGATGACGTATGCTCCAGGCGTCCAAGTCCACGTGTCGTTGTTGACGGCAAAGCTGTACTTGTAGGGACAATAGATGAAGCCCTTGTTCTCCCATCCGTCGCCCCACGAATTGGCAATAATCCAAGCGCCTACCTCATCCTCTTCCACCTCGCCTACAATGCCGTCCTCGTCCAGGTCGAACTCGATTCGGTCATCATATCCGCAAACAGTGAGGGCATGATTGAACGTATCGCCCCACTTCTTCACATACTTCATGCCGACAACTCCCGCTTCACGGTTCGCAGCAGAAGTGGGAATGGCAGCCCATGTGCCATAAGCCGCCACGCCGATACCTGCCACTCCACCGCCGTGCATGGTCTCGTCGCCACTGTGATTGTAGAGCCATTCCTTCAGCTCCTGACGGCCCTCGGGCGTGTTCGTCGGGGAAAGCTGGAAGTCGTAGGCCGACTTGTTCCACATGGCACTGTACCACTTGTCGTAGCCCTGCATCCAGCCATAATCGGGGTCGTCGTGAGTCTGCGGTCCGAAGAGCCTGCTATAAGTACGTCCGCCATAAGTGGGGACATTGGGGATGCCTATCGCCTTTGCCATGCCCTCCGTCGTGCTCGTCTGATAAGCCATCAGCCAAGTGAAGTGCGAAGGATACTGGTTCTCGGGCAAAGAAGCATCGGCATCGCGATAACTGTTTATCTCGTGCGTGAACTGATAGCCGACACCAGCTGCGGAACCACAACTGCCGCCATCCTGATTGAAGATGGGCGGGAAATACTTGTCCTGCCCGTTGTAGACATAGGGAGGCAAAGCCGTACGCCCCATCGCCTTGCGTGCCTTTCGGCGAGCCACATAATCGGCGGGCTTGGCCTTGGGCGTCGCGTCGTACCGGAGGTCGGGGAAGACACTGCGGTCTATCTTCACCACCTTGCCGTCAGGCAGTTTATACTCTTCTATCTGTGCCAATGTGCCCAGAGAAGGCACAATGCTTGCTATCAAGAGCAGACTCTTCAGGTTTTTCATGTTCGAACAAATAAAAGAGGGAGCCCCCAGGTTAACTCCCGGAAAACTCCCTCTATTGACAGATTAAGATTTTACTTTACAGATACCTTTACACCATTGAGGATGTACATGCCACGACCCAAGGTCTTCAAACTGTTGAGGTTTGCACCAGTCATGAGCAGTTTGCCATCCATGCTGTAAACATTGCCGCGCTGGCTGACCTTCTCGATTACAGAAGAAACGTCCTTTATGCCATCGGCAGCGTCCTTAGCAGCTCCACCGAGGAAGATGCTGAAGTCGTAAGTTCCGAACGGATCAACCTCTGGGCAGTTGTCGATATCCAATACTGCGCAAGGAGCAGATACATAGTAACCAGTCTTACCTATGCACTTAGCAACGTTGCCAGAGAAGTAAATCTCGTGTGGAATAAGTGTGTGGTTGGCAAGGTAGCCAGTCACGCCATTCAGCATAGCACCCTTCGTTACCACCTTAGAATCACCTGGGATGGTGAACTGCATGGGCTCTACATACTCGTCTTCTGCATCATAGTTCGTTGTATCGGAGAAGATGTAGAATGCGGGGTCGCCAGCAGGAATGGTCTCAACCTCGTTCAGAGCAAGGAATGTGCCCTCGTCCTCAGTGGTGTACTGACCAACCGGTGTGTAAGCGATGCCTTCACCCTTGTTGACAAGGTCTACACTGCTGCACCAGTCGTTGATTGCACCGGGTTTGATGTCCCTGAAGAAGGTGAACTCAGCGGGAGCTGCATACTCTTCGTCAGCCTCGCAGATAACGAGACCAGAGTTAGTGGCGGGATCTGTAGTACCCCATGTGCAGAATCTGCGGTTAGACTCACCTGCATGCAGGTTATTGCAGCTTGTGCCTTCAACATTCTTGGCAATGAGCAAGCTTCTCTGATATCCGATAGCCTTCCAATTAATGAGGGTAGGAACGGCTGTCATATATAGGTTGTTCTGGTTGCCTGTACCGTCAACATATACGAACAGACCTGTAGCCTTGTTCTGGATTGCATAGGTGGGCTGAGCCTTGTCGATACCGTAAGGCAGGATGTCCTTACCTTCAGCTGCATTGACCTCTGTACGATAAGCTCTGTAGGCCTGTGCAGCAGCAGCGAGATCCTCGGCGGTAGCGTCCTTGAGGACAACCTTGTTGGCTGTGGTGTAAGCCTGCTGGAGAGCCTTACCGCTTGCGCTCAGTTCAGCATCGGCAGTCACAGGATAAATCTGGAACTCAGAAGCATGGAAGTATGTGAACTTCGTGTTGTAGTCAGCAGCAGTCAGGTTCTCAGCAAACGGATCGAATTCGATGTTGCTGCCACCATCAGTACCATATCTGTTCGTCATAGAGAAGCGCAGGTGGCTAAATGTGCCGCCCAGGTCAAGAGCCTGGCTGGTTGCAGGAGTAGTGGCATTGGTGTAAGGAAGCTCGATGTAACCGATGTTGGTCCATGTCTCTGCATCGTTACTACCCTGTACATACATACGTGTAACGTGACCATTAGCAGTATTACGACGGCCTACATAAACCTGAATGAGACCAGATACGGGCTCGTTGAGTGCAACCTGCAGATAAGGAATTACACAGAATTGCTTCGAGTAGTCACTGTGCCAGTAGGTTGAGAAGTTATTGTCGATAAGACAGCCTGTCTCGAGCTTCTGACCGTCGTTGCCTGGGTAAGAGGCGTTACTTGAGAACTGAGAAGCCTGAGTGATCAGAGGTTCGCCCTGAGTGTAGGTTGTGTTCATGTCGAGAGCCAAAGCCATGTTCTCCTTGGTGTCGGCGAAGGGAGCTACATAGTCATTTGCTCCTTCTGCCGGCTCAACTTCAACGAAACGGAACATGCTGAGATCCGGTTCCTCGATTTCTTCGTCTGCTGCGAAGAACATACGAGTATCCTCGCGAACGTCTTCCAGAGCAACTGGTACAATGTGTTTCACACTGGTGGTAACTTCTTCGCCATCTTCGTTGATTTCTGTATTTTCCTCGGTAACTTCAGCACCTACAGTAACGAAGGTACCCCACATGGTACGCTGGTCGTCACCAAGTTCGTTACAATTGTCACCGCCATCTTTACCGAAGCCGTATTTGTCGTACATTTCCTCTGTCGGGAACATGATGCGATACCACTTGTCGGTTTCAACAGGATTAGCCTTCTCCATAACGCTCTTTTCCATAGCCTTGAGCATTACGGCATACTTGTGAATCTGTACGGCATTGTAACGGCCTGCCTTGTCGTATGCATTGACTTCTGCACGCAGAGCGTCGAAGTCTGCAGCAACACTGGCGTCTGCCCAATAGCCAGGATTTGTACCTTCCTCTATGCCCTTAGTGACATTGACGGTAGCAGCCATTGCATTACGCATTTCTGCAGGATCGACCATAGCAGCCATGAATGCCCTGAATGCATCCAGCAGTGCATCGTAAATGGCCTTAGTGATCTGGTCGTCGGGAGTAGCTACGTTAGCATCGTAAGTTGCCTCCAGTGTTTCAGCCACTTCGCCAAGAGCTGCGAACTGAGAGTTTGGATTCTCCTGTACTGTGTTGAAGTGAATCTCGGCTGCATGCCAGAACTGACGGAAGGCAAAACTGTTTGATGCAGTCTCGATAACGAAGAGACGCCAGTAAGGATAAGCTGTGTCAACAGTGAAGGGAACAGTGTTCTCTTGGCCCTTATCTGTGTTGGGCAGAGTGATTTTTGCAATAACTTCCCAATCTTCGTCTGCTGTCTTCAGGTTGTCAGCACCCACGATTACCAATGTCTTTACGCGGTCGTCGTCGGCACCGGCTCTTTCACGAAGGTAGAGTTCCATGTCGCCAACAGCGTTCTCCATGTCAGAATACTGGATGTAGTGGCATTCGAGGCCTTCTTCGTAGCCGTCACCATAGTAGTAGAAGGGATCTACGCCTTCAGCCAAGCCGTGCCAAGTGGTATGCCAGAATGTGTCTGCATTGTTATCAATCAGGTACTCAATGTGCTGACCTTCAGAAGGATCGCTGTAGGGAGAAGACATCTGTTCGGCAGAAGTAACAATCTGTGTTCTGATAAGGTCCTTAGCAGTTGTCATAGCTGCCAGAACTTCAGCGCGGAGTGCATTGTTCTCTGCAACCAGGAGGTCGTGGTTCTTGATGAGTTCGAACTCTTCAAGGAGCTGAGCTACTTCCTCATCAGGAACTTTCTCGAGGTACCATTCGCTGGTGTTCTTGTCAGTTGTTCTTTCTGCGTCGAAAGTTCTAATCCAGAAGCTAAGTTCCTTGTCTTGACCACTATCTACGCCTACGTTGCCCCAAGGTGCTATATTTTCATCAGCTTCAGCGACAGAACTATGCCCATCCTGATGGATATATCTGTTGTCAAGGAATTTCTTGCCGGCAAGACGGATAGCGAAGATGTCCTTATAGTCTTCTTCTCCATTAGGCTTTACGATGTCTTCGTATGCATAATCGAATATCACGTGACTTGCCTCTTCAGGATTTTCGGTCATGATGACCTTGCTGTCTGGATTGTCGGAAGCGAAGCTGATGTATGTTTCCATACCAGCATTCTGGATGGCGATGCTGTCGCCATGCTGCTCAAGCTTCCAGATGTAGTTGGCCAAATCTCTTCTGATTGTGCCATATATACCCTTGTCCTTATGGTCTGGGCTGAAGGAAGCTGCCATAGCCTTATCCACGAAACCACGCTCGGAAAGTGTGGATCTGTATGGGTTATGGGCGATGATGCGATAGTAACCGTCGCCATCAGGAAGAGTATAAGGAGCCACGCTGTTGCGAACGACCGAAAGCAGAGAGTCAATTTCCGCCTTCATTGCATCGACAGCCGCCATATTAAGTCCTTCTGCTATTGGATCGAAATCGGGATCCTCGAGGAGTTTGTAATAGTAAGTGTCAAGCTGGTCGAGGACCGCCAGGAACTTTGCATAAGTTTCTGCATCGCGGCACTGACCTGGGTCTGTTCCGAGATTAACCATATCACCGAATTCGTCACCTATGTATCCGCTATAGGTATCGTACAAATTGGAAATGTTCATCGAAACGAGCAACTCCTCTGCTGGTGGTTCAAACGACCAAACGTATGCAGGTTCATAGCTGTAGCAGGGATCGAGGTAGAAAGTGCCATCTGTATCGACAATGTCGTATGTCCAAAAAGCGCGGCCTGCATCAGCCCAGCTGCTTTCGCCATAAGCGGTATTGCAGGAACGGATGGCAATCTTGCCTTCTTCGTTCATGAAGGGCACCTGTCTTTCCCAGTCATTACGGTCGTTACTGCCGTCTTGACGGTATTTACCAGTTCCAGGTTTCAGCAAAGCCTTGTTGTCAGTCAATGTGGTGTTGGAGAAGCGTTGTTTTGGATCTGTTCCTGGGTCAATGAGGAGGCCGATGTTATACAGCGCACCTCCAGAAACCTTTGAGATTTTGAACATTCCGGCAGAAGCATCGTCGGATGTCAAATCGCCACTGAGACCCAAGTAGAACTTGGTACCATTCACCTCTGTGGTAACGTAATAAAGACCATCAGTAATGGCAGCCATAGCTGCGTCGTACTCTGATTGTGGTGGATCAGCTGCAAATGCACTGCCACCCACGATGAGTTGAACGAACAACGTCATCAGGAATAAGTAACATTTTCTCATTGAATAAATAGTTTAAAGGTTTTGTTGGTTAATAGTATTTTAATACTTTTATATAATTTCGCTTTGCAAATATAACTTTTTCGCCCGAACTTTCCACGTATATAATAACAGAAATTTCATCTTCTAAACGTTTTTTAACACAAAAAGGCAAATAATAAGAAGTTTAGGTTAAATAAAGAATAGGGAAACGTCTGCATTGACCTTTGAAAACATCACACGTGAAGTTGGCAATTGTCACACGTGAAGTTTGCAATCGTAACACTATACGTTTTCCGATACACTGTGGCGCGTTTGCCCCTACCTGACCAGAACCTTTTTGTTGCCAGTAATGAAGATGCCGTGCTGAGGAGTGCCAACACGCTGTCCTGCAAGGTTATAGACAGCCGAGGAACTGCTGCCCTCTGGTTGCTGGCCAGGCACAGAACCTATGCCGTCTATGAGGTCTTCAAGTCCCAAAAGCCATTCCTTCAGGTCTTTGAGCATCACATTGTGGAAGGAAAAACTGGTGTTGAAGCCGAATCCATGACCTCCTGTTGAGAACGTCTTGCTTTTAACAGGCACACCTGCATTCGTCAAAGCCCTTTTGTACATCGTACTGTTTGCGGGTTTCACGGTATTGTCATTGCTTGCCCAGCTAAGATATGCAGGAGGTGTCTCAGCAGTCACTTGCTGGTCGCTGCTGTAAAGCGTCACGAGTTCTTCACTTGGATCGCTGCCAAGCAGATTCTGACGGGAGCCGGCATGCGTGTAGCGTGTATCCATGGAAATGACCGGATAGTACAGAATCTGAAAGGCTGGCAACTCATCACCCGTAAGATGCGTGGCTATGGTACTAGCCAGATGACCTCCTGCACTGAAGCCCATCACACCTACTCTGTCCGTGTCCAACATCAGATTCTCAGCATTGTCGCGCAAATACTGCAGGGCAGCCCGACCATCGGCTAAGGGTACTTCCGGATTCCCATTTGGGAGGTTGTAGGTAAGTACTGCGACTGTGAAGCCGAGGTCAAGGAAAAAAGGGGCCCAATCGGAACCTTCATAGCTGCCTGCGACATAAGAATAGCCTCCACCAGGAATGATGATGACAGACATTCCATTGGCATTCTCCTCCGAAGCACAGAAAACCTTGAGTTTCGCACCCGTAGAAAGTGTTTCCTCATAAACTGTAGGTTGCTTCTCAACATAATTTGCCAGAATCTCCAAGGCTTCAGTCGGATCGAACTCACCTTCTTCCGTGATGGCTGTCTGATTGCCTGCATCGTGAGGCGCATAAGTGTTGGCACAAATACCTGTCTGCGTACTGGAGGCACTGTTGAAGACATATTCGCCCATCGTCAGGTAGTAAGGATAGCCTTCAGGAACTCCTGTATAGTTCACCTTGACGGGTTGCAAGTATTCGTTGGAACAGATGATGTTGCTCCAATCATCGCTGTAAGAAACGGGGTCGCGATACATAAACGAATGGTCAGCAACACTATAAAGGTAGAGTTGACCTTCGTGAGTGATGAACGCGAACTCTCCCTTCGTCGCTCCAATGCCTGTCTTTACGGTACTGGTCATCTTTCCGTCGAGTGTTCCCATATCACCACGAGCGGTCTTCATGCTGTACTTCTTGTTGTTCTGGGGTTTGAAGACGTTCCACTCTGGCAGGGGATGCTTCACCTCTATGCTGTCAGCCTCGATGAGTTCCAGCAGACTCTTGGCCCATATCTCAGCCAGACGTTTGGCACCATTCGCATTGGGATGCAGATAGAAGTAGCCTGCATTACCACTCTCGCGAGTGAAGAGCGCCCTGTTGTTCTCGAAGTATTCCCATACACCACGATTGCCTGCATAGACCTGGTCGTACTCTTCCACAATGGCATCAAGCATGGGATAGTAGCTGTGAAGGCGGTCCAAACCTTCCTGCAAATACTTCGCGCCATTATACGTACTGGGGCTGTACCAGATGGGATAGTTGAGCAAAATCTTGCAAGTAGGCACTTCCTGTATGAGTTTATTGATAATTGCCTTGATGTTGTCGCGATAGACATCTGGCGCCACAGGTGCTCCTTCCGTTCCTGTGCAGGCACTGTCGTTCGTGCCTAACATTATACTTATATATATATGTCCGCCATTCTGCTTGTAAAACGCCTTTGCATTGTTGACAACACGAGTGAAATCGTCTCTTCCCGGCAGATATCCGAAAGTGGTAATGCCGGAATGGCCTCCATTGTAAACATTCGTGGTGACCTCTGTTGCCTCTTCAATCAGAGCACGGCACACGATGGGCGGAGCCTGTGTGGATGCATTACCGAGGGTAGCTCCTGCAGTAATACTGTTACCTATGAACAGAAGATTGATGTTGTCCTTCGGATCAATAGGATCCGGCTCACCTTCTACGGCACGATAAACTTGGAAACGGCCAAGTGCCACGAACGGATTGCCATTGCTGTCGTAGCGGTCACTCTTGTTTGCATTGACGGTCTTCTTCACCACAAAACGGATGTCAGTATAAGGCGCTCCGAGTGCAATGTGGGGCGACTGATAGCGATCCGGCGAATAACTGGTAAAGTCGACGTTCATGTTTGTCAAGTGTTCCACTTCCGTCCAAGTCTCGTCTGGCAGATTTGCAGCTTCGATGATGACCTCAGTAGGTGTGTCATTGGCACTGCCCCAAGTGGTACCTAACATAGTGAAGATAATGTCTGTTTCCGCTTGATTGAGATGGACTTGCAGATAAGGGTCAGTATTGGCTGGCAATGGCGCAGGGTTGCTCCAAGCCGTATGCCATATGTATTCGTTCGTTCCCACGCCATCACTTTCAGGACGCAACAAGTTGCTTGGAGGGAAACCATTCTGCCAACTGTTTGCCGTTATTTGCGAAGCATTGGTCAGCAAGGCGATATCCTTCTTCCAAGACGGGCCGACAGGATCAGGTTCGCCCTCGTAAGCCTCATAAATCTGGAAACGTCCCAACGAAAGCAACAAACCTCCCGCAGTCTGACGACGGTTGGCATAGGTCTTCTTCACAAGGAATTTCACATCTGTATATTCTGCACCAAGGTCGATGTGAGGCGAAGTATAACGCTCTGGCGTATAGGAAGTGAAGTCATCCTGCATATTCGCGAGCGTCGTGACAGTTGTCCATTCGCCAGGCAGATTGGCTGCTTGAATCACCACCTCTGTAGGTGTGTCGTAAGTAGCTTGCCAGGCCGAACCAATCATCGAGAAAATGAGGTGCTGCTCGGCTTTTGGAAGATGGAACTGCAGGAAGGGGTCAACAGCTGCAGTAATCATGTCCGAACCTGACCACGCTGTATGATAGATGTACTGATTCGTACCTACTCCATCGCTTTCTGGACGGATCAAGTTGGCAACTGTAAAGCGGGAATCTTGCGGCGCAGTTCCAATAATCTGCGAGGCACTTGTAATGAGGGCTTCACCCCTCTTCCATATCAGCTCTGCATGCATGGGCAGACAATGCAGGGTACCTAGCAACAGGAAAAAAGTATAGAATTTCTTCATGGTTAATGGTATTTGACAGTTGTTAGTGTAACGTTTTTCGATTGCAAAGATAATAAAAATTAAATTTAAGAATTATTTTTGAGGCGTTTTTGTTTGCAATATAATAAATAATGTATATATTTGCCATGCGTAAAACGTAAACAAATAACATTTTTTTAAATAACCACTATTATTAACCTAAAAAAAAACATCATGAGAAAAATCAAACTTCTCTTTGCTGCTGTGTTATCAATGATAGCATGGACAGGCGTGATGGCGCAGACAGCTGCAGAATATGAAGCTGCTCTTGCTGCCATTTCTGATGGTGCTTGCTATCGCATTTCCGTAAATGTCGATGGAACCAAGTACTATGTAACCAGCGACGGCACTTTATCAAGTTCCTTAGGTGAAAATGGCCTCTTCATCTTTAATAAGATTACAGAGACCTCGGGAGATGGTCCTTACGTGGTGGCAGAAGGTCTCCCAGCTGTTGGCATTCAAATGACCAGCACCGCAGGCAAGAGATTCACAAATGCTCCTCTGAGCAACAACAAGGCTGTTCTTGACGTTACGAACTTCAGCACTTCAACGAACAACCGAGCCCCTTGGGAATCTCAAGTATTATTCCTGAAAGACGGCAAGTTTGCCATCCGCGCCTGCAACACCATATATGAAGAAAGCGGTTGGAAAGACGCAGGCAGAGTATTCTGGACTTATAAAGTTGCAGAGGCTGCTGTTACTC
Organism: uncultured Bacteroidales bacterium; assembly: GCA_902779315.1. Classification (GTDB taxonomy): domain Bacteria; phylum Bacteroidota; class Bacteroidia; order Bacteroidales; family Bacteroidaceae; genus Physcousia. The sequence goes on from CACZBC010000032.1 coordinate 13,653, forward strand.
CTCAGTATACCTACGACCCTGCTTATGTTTGGAATATAGAACAGGATGAATTTGCTACCTCACAATATGCAGCTAAGAATACTGTTCAGGCATGGCCCGTATATATTCAGAGTGCCGCAGGCCTTGTAAAGGATGCATCTAAGTATATTAGTAATGCCAAGTCTTCTGCTGAAGGTTCTTACGAGGCACTGTTGGATGGAGATTACGCTACCTACTTCCATTCCACCTATAGCAATGGCCCTGATGCAGACCACTATCTGCAGGCCGAGTTGTCTGAGGCTACTCAGAAGTTCGAGTTCTACTACAAGAAGCGCTCACAGAACAACAACAACCGTCCTACCAAGATTGTCATCTCTGGCGGCAACAGCGCAGACGGTGAGTTCACAGACGTCAAGACTATTGATTCCGGACTTCCCACTGAGGAATCCACTATTGACTATATGTCCAGTCAGATTGACCTCGGAGCTGCTTATAAGTTTGTCCGCTTTACCATCCCAGAGACAAACAATAATGCACAGAACAACAACCATGTGTTCTTCACCTTCTCGGAGTTCTACATGTTCCCAGGTGAAGATGCAGCTGTTGCTGTTGCAAATAAATACAACGAGTATTCAGCAAAGGCATGGACAGAGTTCACAGAAGCAGATGTCGAACAAATCAATACTATTGATAGGAATTTGAAGTCTGCCATCTCTACAATAAATGTTACTTACGCTCTCTACGAAGCCGATGGAACAACATTAGTTAGCAAGCAAACAGTTGTCCAGAAGCCTTACAGCGAAATAAATGTTCCTTCTACTTTGGTATCACAGCCATTGTTCTACGACTATAATGTAACTGGAACTATCGGCGAAACAGATTGTGAAATCAAGATTGTCCGCACCCTCAAGCCTGAAGTTGTCGGTGCATTGGCAGAACTTTCTAATGCAAAGGCTTACACTATTGCCTGCGATCGTGGTAAGCTCCTCACCAAGGACGGCTACCTGGCTTCTACGGCACACAGCAGCCTCACAACTGCCGAGCCTTCCAACTTCGCCATCATCAGCTACGAAGGCAACTACTATCTCTACAGCGTAGCAGACGGCAAGTTCGTGCAGAACAATGGCGCATTGGCCGACAAGCCCTCCAATGGTGTCTTTGATGCCCTCAAGATGGATCCCAAGAGCGTTCCTTACTTCATGTACTACTTCACAGTTTCAGAAGGAACAAACTATGGTTTGAACACCAACGGTAACGATCCTTACGGTTATGTCATCAACAATTGGATGAACGCAGATCCAGGCAACCAGTACTACATGATTGCTGCCGCTGACTTCGATGCAACTAGTGCTCTGGCTGCTTTGGACGCTCAGTTCCATCCTGCATACTCTGTAATATATGTAGTGAAGGACGCCTTTGGCAACACCATCTTCACATCTGATCCCGAACCAGTTGAGCAAGGTGCCAAAATTACCACTCTGCCCGAAAAGTATCATCGTGCATACTACACCTACAACAATGTAGACGTAACTGTTTCCGAACCTGGTGGAACCCAAGCTGTGTTCACCGCTACATGGGGAGGTCCCTTCGTGATTTCCGAGAACTTCGCAAAGGCACACTGGTACGACATGACTATGCGTGGCAACTACTATGTAACCAGTGCTGAAAAGGATCCCGCTGACGGCGCATACGTAACCCAGAAGGACGCTCCGAAGGGAAGTCTCGTTGAGGATTCCTACCAGTGGGCATTCATTGGCGATGGCTACAACGGCTTCAAGATTGTCAACAAGGCTGAAGGCGAAGGCAAGAGCTTCGGTTGGACCGATGAGAACCAAAAGGATGCTGGTATTCCTACCGTCATGGCTGACAGCGAAGGAAATCACACATGGAAAATCGTTGCCAGCACCAACACAAGTGTTCCCGCTGGTTCATTCGTCCTGAATGTTGCTGGCACAAACCTCTACCCCAACCAGTATGGTGGTGAAGGCAGGCCAATGAAGTTCTGGAATAGCGCCAACAACCTTGGTGATGCAGGTGCTGCCTTCACAGTATACGATGTTCCCACCTTTGCAGAAGTCGTAACTGCAGAAATTGCTCCTGCTCTTGAGGCTACAGGTTACTTCGCATTCACCGACGCTGTAAAGGCAACCTTCGGTTACGATCCCGCATACAAGACCGAGTGCCCCTTCGAAACTTACAAGAGCATGAAGGAAAAGTTGGATGCTATAGACATGAGCGACCTCACCAACTTCGTTCTTCCTGAAACTGGTTACTACACATTGAAGAACAAACAATATGGCACATACATGGGCATCGATCCCAGTGACGCCAACCTCTATGGCAACTACAAGACTGCAGCTGCAGCCAAGCAGATTGTGAAGCTGATCAAGACTGGCGACAAGTACAGCATTGGCCTGATGGGCAAGTTCGCTCCTGCCGCCGTAGCACAAAGCGCACAAGTTACCGCCACCGCAGAAGCAGGCATCTACACACTCGTCATTCCTGTTGTAGGTTATGCAGCATTCCAGGCTGATCCCGAGAACAACATGTCCGTACTGCACTGTGCAGGTGGCGGCAGCATCGTAGGTTGGGAAGCTCCTGCTGAAGCATCTCAGTGGGCTGTTGAAGACGCTCAAAGCATTACGCTCTCTGTCGGTGAAGAAGGCTATGCAACTGCATACCTGCCCTTCCCCGTTGAAGTTGGCAAGACCATCTCTATTCCTGCAGCCAAGGGTGCTTGGACATTCGAAGACGGCACAACCGGCTCTATGACAGCCACTGAAGGTGTAACCGTAGCTGACGGCGTTGCAACTGTTCCTGCTGGCGACAACCTGAAGGTAACACACGGATTTACAGATCCAGGCAACTACTCCTTCATGATGGACGTTAAGATTCTCAACGAGAATCCTAGTAATGGATACACATCACTCTTTATGTCTGGCGACAACCGCGAGGACGGCGGCTTGTTCTTCTACTACAATAAGAAGAACGGCAGCAGAACGATTGGCATCAATCTCGGAGGCATGAAATACGGCGGCAGCTATGAGTTGAATACCTGGTACCGCGTAGTATTCTCCTGCGAGAACTATATTCCTACTGTTTATGTTGACGGTGTTAAGGTCGTAGCTGCCACACAGGCAGTTAATCCCACCAGACTTCACTGGACACTGAGCGACGTGATTTACTTCTTCGCCGACAACGATGGAGAAGAGAACGATGTTCAGGCATCTGAGATCCGCCTCTGGGATGTTGCTCTGACGGCTGACGAAGTTGCAATGCTCGGTGCAGCAGGTGCTGAGGTTCCCGAACCCACAAGCGTAGTTGCATACACTGGCAAGGCTGCCAAGACTTATCTGGCACTGACACCGGTTGAAGGCACCATTCCTGCTCTCACAGGTGTTGTCCTGAAGGGTGATCCCGGCGTTTACGAGTTTGCTATCGCTGCCGAGGCTGCTCCCATCGAGGATAACGACCTGAAGGGTACACTCGAGCCCATCGAAGCTGCCGGCAAGTACATCCTTGCTAAGCCCGAAGGCGAAGAGATTGGCTTCTATCAGGCTACAACCGGCAACATCGCTGCTGGCAAGGCATACCTGGATGTCGCTTCCGACATTAAGGGCTTCCTCTTCAGCGAGGATGGCGCTACTGGCATCGCTAATGTTGAGAAGGCTGCCGAGAACGGTCCTATCTACAACCTCGCAGGCCAGCGCCTGAGCAAGGTTCAGAAGGGCATCAATATCGTTAACGGCAAGAAGGTGCTTTACTAAAAAAGACATTGTCCCCTCGCATCCCTCCCCTCCTTTGGGGAGGGAGAAGGGACTCTTCCGAATAATTAATTACTAACACTTAATTATAAAAGCAATGAAATATATAGCACCCGCAATGAAGATAGAAGAGGCTCAGGTTGTCAGCATGCTGGCAGAGAGCCTGATCATCAACTCCGAAAAACCCGTTGACGGCGCTGATGCACTCACTAAGGAACAATACGCTTGGGACATTTGGAGCGACTAACACACTCCATCTCCCCTACTCTGTCAGCTGACAGAACATAGGACATCCCCGACATGCGAACAGTGTGTCGGGGATGTCTTTTGGGGAAGAGAAGAAACACAGGCAGTGTCGTTGGCAAACATCACGTGTGACGTTTGCAATTTACTAGTGTGACGTTTGCGATTTACTAGTGTGACGATTGCAATTATCACGTGCCACGTTGGCAAACTAAGCACGTCTAGTTTAGCATCTAGGCGTTGCTAATTTACAAACTAGTGCCAGTTGCGGAAATAATATCGCGTTTTCTTTGTGAATATGGGAAATATTTAGTAATTTCGCCCTACAATTTTGACTAAATAACAACTATAACCTTATATATTATTATAAAGATGAAAAGACACTTTTTACTGGTCCTTTTGACCTTTGTGGGCATCTGTGTTGAAGCCCAAAACGTAAGCGTTAGCAAGGCCCGTTTCCAGAAGGGAGACGACCTGAGTTGGGCAAAGCCCGAAACCAATGATGCCGCTTGGGGCGAAATAGACATGACAAAGAACTGGGACGACCAGGGCTATGCCATCAACAACGCCTATGGTTGGTATCGCGTACACCTCAACATTCCAAGCAGCCTGCTCAAGGGCGCAAAGCAAGAGAAGTTCGTCATCTTCGACCTGCCCAAGGCCGACGATACCGACGAATGCTACCTGAACGGCAAACTCATTGGCAAGACTGGCGGTATGCCTGGTGATGCAGGAGGCTACAAGTCTGCCTGGAGTGTTCCTCGCAGTTATCCTGTCGACATCAAGACAGGCGGCATCCGATGGGATCAGGACAACGTCATCGCCATTCGTGTCTATAATGCAGGCGAGCCTGGAGGCCTCTTCGAGCGTCCTCTCTCAATCCGCGTTCCAAGCGCTTTGGACGGACTGAAGATGAACTTCACAGATGTCAATGACGGTAATGCACATTGCAACATCGAATTGAACAACGTCTATCCCGTCGTTCAGAATGGCAAACTCGACGTCAGCATCATCGACCGCGAAAGCGGAGCCGTGCTCTCGAAGCTCTCCAAGAAGATGAGCATCAAGCAGAACAAGCCCGTACGCCTCACTGTTCCCTACGACAAGAAGAAAGTGTGCGTGCTTACGACACAATACACCGACTCGAAGACTGGAAAGACAATCACAAAGCGTCTGCCCTTGAAGTACATCCTTACGCCTGCAGCTCCAGCCACTCCGCGATTCAACGCCGCTCCTTTGTTCGGCGTACGCCCAGGCTCACCAGTCATCTACCGCTTCCCCGTATCTGGAGAACGCCCAATGAAATTCACCTGCGCTGACCTGCCTGCAGGCCTCAACCTCAAGGAAGCCGACGGTGTGCTCAGCGGAAAGATTGACAGACCTGGCGACTATACCTTCACCGTTGTTGCTGAGAACGCCAAAGGCAAGGCATCGCAGAAGTTCACCCTGAAAGTAGGCGACCGCATGATAGCTCTCACTCCTCCGATGGGTTGGAACTCATGGAACTGCTGGGCACTGAGCGTGTCGCAGGAGAAAGTCATGTCTTCTGCACAAGCGCTCCTCGACAAAGGACTTGCCGACTACGGCTATTGCTACATGAACATCGACGATGGTTGGGAAGCTGAAAAGCGCAACCCCGATGGCACCATTGCTGTAAACAATAAGTTCCCATCGATGAAAGCCCTTGGCGACTGGCTCCACGAGCGCGGTCTGAAGTTTGGCATCTACTCATCTCCTGGCGACTATACCTGCGGTGGATACCTCGGAAGTATCGACCACGAGCTGCAGGACGCCGAAAGCTACAACAGCTGGGGCATCGACTACCTGAAATATGACTGGTGCGGCTACGGTCGTGAACATGCGAAAGAGAAGGACAAAGGCGTTGCCTCCTATGTACGTCCCTACCTGCTCATGCAGAAGTTCCTGCGCGAACAGCCTCGCGACATCTTCTACAGCCTCTGCCAATATGGTATGGCTAACGTATGGGAATGGGGTCGCTTTGTCGATGCCAACAGTTGGCGCACCACAGGCGACATCACAGATACTTGGCGCTCAATGTACGACATAGGTTTCCGCCGTCAGGCCGGTTTGGCAGAATATGCCGCTCCCGGACATTGGAACGACCCCGACATGCTCATCGTGGGCAAAGTGGGATGGAGCAGTAACCTTCGCGACAGCCGTCTCACACCCGACGAGCAATACACCCACATCACGCTTTGGACGCTTCTTGCCTCCAATATGCTCATTGGTTGCGACATCGCTCAGATGGATGACTTCACCATCGGTCTTCTCTGCAATCACGAGGTCAACCTCATCAATCAGGACATCCTTGGCAAGCAGGCCGACCGTGTCGCCAAAGATGGTGACATCGAAGTGTGGGCACGTCCGCTTGCAGACGGCAGCCAAGCCTTCGGCATCTTCAACGTTGGCGAAGAAGACAAACAGGTTGACATCAAGAAATACATCTCACCGAACTTCAAGTTCCGTGACCTCTGGAGGCAAAAAGACCTCTCTGCCGACGAGTTGATTTGCACCATTCCCACGCACGGATGCAAATATCTGAAAGTAACCAAATAATCCGTCTTAAAAGATAATCAGGCAATGAAGAAAGGTTTATTGTTAGCATGTCTGGCACTGGTTTCTATCCTGCCGACACATGCAACTGATTGGCAAGCAAAGACTGATACAATTTGGCCTGCGCGCCACTATCGCGAACTTAATGGTGAAGCGACAGGCAGCCAGCGTTCGGACACGTACATCAACTGGAGCTATCCCGCAGGCACAGTCCTGGTCTATGGCATCCACTTCCCAACGGGACATGTTCGCGCCGACGCCGTATTCAAGACATCGGGCAAAAGGCTTTCCTTCGGTGTCCGCATCGTACATCCCGCCACTGGAACCGTCGTTCTTGAAAAAACCACGACAAGCACAACTACCACGTCGGCAGAGCAACGAATGGAGATAATGCCCGACACGGAAATGCCCTATGACGGCTGGTACCGTTTTGAACTAACCTGTCCAAATGGTTCAAGTTCAGACCGACTCAACTCGCTCCTCTTCCAACGTACTTCCACGCTCAGCATCACAGACTCCGAGATATTCATGGCTCCAAGTGTTCACCTTTGGTGGAGCACTGAGGTCCCTGGAGCGCCTTCGGGCCAAAGCTACAACTGGACGTACTTAGAAGTGATGTACCCAAGCGCTTACAAACAGCCGGCAACCTATCAAATGGCAATCGGCACTGACGGTATGTACTCCGGCATACAGATGCCTAACCGCAGTGACGGCAGTTACGGACATACTGTTCTCTTCTCTGTTTGGGACAATGGCGACGTGGACGAGGACAAGACATTGCCCGACATCATGCGTTCCGCTGCCGTTGACTTAGGTCCGGAAGCCTATGCCACACGTTTCGGAGGCGAGGGCACAGGCTCAAGCATACGTTACAACCGCGACGATTTCTGGGAGTTCGACCATTGGGTACAGTTCCTTTACAATGTCCGCCCGGACATCATCAGTGTCAAAGACTCACTCGGTAACGTCAAGGAATACGAGAGTACCTTGCAGTCGGTTTGGTTCAAGCAAGCCGAAGAGGCTGACTGGCACTACATGGGTACGCTTCGTATGGCGGGAGCCAACCGACTCACAAGCGGCATCTACAGCTTCCTGGAGAACTTCGGTGATAAGGGTGGCAACCTGATGAGACGCTGCTACTTCCGCAACGGAGCCATGCGCTCTGCTGCAAATGGCAAGTGGTACGCGCTGAACCATGCAGGCTACGGCCATACGCAAGGCAAGAACCAACGCAATTCACGTTATGATTACGGACACGGGCTCACGGGACTTTATGACAAGACCTTCTATCTGGAGACGGGAGGTTACATGGGAACACGAGACAGCGCGAGCACCTGTGAGCCTCCTGTCATGGGCGAGATGCCTTGGGTGGATACCATCAACATTGCACGCCTGGAACATCGCGTCGACGAAGGCATCCTTCATTACCAAGCATGGACCATGCAATCGCGCATTGAGTTGACACGCACCGTCTCCGACCCTTCCACATGGAAAGTCATCAGTTGGAGTGACGAAGAGACTGTGGGTGAAGGCGATTACGGACGTGCTACCATGCTACTCGACGGCAACAGGAGCGCCTATTACCACAACAAGTGGAAGAATGGTTCGGTGGCATATCCTCATACTTTTGTCTTCGAAGCACCCGATACCGTTACCATCAGGTCAATTGAACTTTACCAAAGCCGCGAGAGCAAGTATCGCGCAAAACAGATGATGCTCTCCGTTTCCGACAATGGCACGCGTTGGACGACTGTCGAAACGCGCCTCAACATTGAGGATTCCACCTCACCCACCATTTATTTGTCGGAGCCTGTTACTGCCAAATACTTCCGCATACGCTTCTTGGCAGGCTATGGTACAGACCTTGTCATCAACGAGCTCTACTTCAAGAATGAGTACAGGCTTGACGACATGCTCGACCTTGCCCGGCAGATCATTGACGAATCCGACAACTGGGGTGGCTATGCTCCTGCCGACCTTGAGCCCATGCTTGCTGTTTACGCCAACGGAACCTGCACCGACATTGATGCCTTGAGACAAGCCATTGAGGATCTTGGCGAGACAGCCCAGCCGCTTAACTACGGCATCGTAGCCAAAGCTGAGTCTTTCACGCCGAAAGCAGTTTATCAGATTCACAACATTTCGGGACGTGGAGACATCATCGCGACCACAGACAATATGCCTTCCATCGTGGGTTCAAGTGTCGCCAATGCAGCCGAAGCATACAAGCAACCTTGCCATGTCTCCGATCCTTACTGCAATTGGATGGTCCTCCATTCAGACAAGTACAACGAGTACTATCTCTACAACCTCGGAGCGAAGAAGTATCTTCGTGTCGAAGGAACTTCCTTGGTGCTTTCCGACATGCCCATGCCCATCAGCATCAAGAAGACTGGCGACGGATTCTCAATCGGCATCAGTGGCAAGTTTGTTGGTGTCAACGCCAATTCCGAAACGCCTGTCATCCTCTTGACCTCTGCCGGTGTCAACGCCATCTACCAGTTGCGCACCAATCATTACTTGAGGCCCGACGAGGTTACATTGCAGGAATTGACGGACGAAGCAGAGAAAGCACTCCACGAGAACTCGCCAGAGAACCTCTTCATGCAAGCCTTACAGACTTATTCGAAGGCGTTTGTCGCGCAACCGAATACGAGTTCCAGGCTTGTTCTCAACGCTTCGACTCTTTCCTCGAATGCCAATAATGCACAACAAGAAGCACACAGTCTGGCCAAGCTCATCGACAGAAAGACCGACACATACTACGAGACCTGGTACAGCGGCATTACTTGGCCAGATGAGATGTCTTACATTCAGGCACGCATAACAGGCGGCATCGGTGCTTTTGCCTTCAGTTTCAAGCCCTCGCAGAACCCCGATTATGGTTTGCCTGACACGCCTTCGGACATCGTTGTCTCAACCTCGTCAACCGTAAGAAACTTCCTGCCGATTGCCCGACTCACGGAAGGCATGCCGACGACAGTCAGCGAAGAGTATGTTTCGCCAGTCCTCTTTTCCGATGACGCCTCGCGTTTCTTGCGCTTTCAGGTCATGGAAACCATCGGCAAACGTGCTGACAGTCACATCTTTGCCATGAGTGAGTTTCAGGTGCACAATGTCACCATCGACGAAGAAGCCTCGCCTTATTACATGAAGCCTACGGTCAAGGAAGCTTTCGACGCGTTGATGGCGGAGACTCAAGCCATGCGTTCGCTCATCGTGGCAGGCACCGTCTCAGCCGAGAGCATGAGTTCTTTGCGCCAAGCTATCGAGCGAGCAGAGCAAGCACTCAAAAACGCGACTGAGATAAAGACTGTTTATGCGCCCTCGTTTAAGCCAGAGACTATCTACAACCTTAGTGGCCAAAGAGTCAGCAAGGCACAAAAGGGCATCTACATTATCAATGGAAAGAAGATTCTCTTCTGAACCTGATCTGAGAACGAATAAGGCAGCCCCGCGATAAGGAGCTGCCTTATTTGTTTTTTCTCACCTAAAAGTCTGAGATAACCTCCCAGATTATATTGCCCCAAAGGATAAAGAAGAAGATGAGAGGCAGTATGCAACAGATGACAATAGTGATGAGAAAGGCCTTCAGGCAGCCTTTGTTCTCGTCCTTCACGATGACCGGCTCCGAGTCGTATTTCACCTGTTGGGCGAGGCTGTCAGGTGTGACGTCCATGCCTTTCTGACGCAAACGGTCTTCTGCAGTAAGGGCTGCAGGCGTCACAAGCCACATTACAATATATATTATAGGTAGGGGCAGACCGATGCCAATCAGGGTGAGAGCGACGGCTCCGAGTCGCCAAATGACTGGTTCTCCCCTTTCGAAATAGACGGCGAGGCCAGAGCAAACGCCGCCCAGGACTTTGTCGTCGGCACAACGATAGAAGCGATGTGAGCGGACATGCGCTTTTCCTCTGATATAGGCATCGTTTGCAAACTTGCCTGCTTCTTCGCTGAAATGCTTGAAGTCCTCTTTGAAGCCCGTTTCCTGACCGTTTCCACTCTCCCTCTTATTGTAGTTTGCAAAGGCACTTTCCGACTTGCTTTCACCTTCTCCGGCAATGTCTTCGGCATTTCCGATAGTGTCGATAATTCCCTTTACCGTCTCGATATTGACTGCTGTCATGCCTGCCTCGCGCTTTTTCCAAAGGAGTTCGGCCACTCGATGCTCAATGTCGTCGGCAATCTCCTCTCCTCCTTCCTGACGGGAGAAGTAGCGTTTCATACTGTCCAGATAGTTCTCGAGGAGGTTGTAGGCATCCTCATCTATATTATATAAGGTGCCAAACAGGTTGATGCTGATGTTCTTTTTCATTGTTTTATTTGTTTAAGTGTTTATTCTTCGAGTTTCAGGATGTTTACGGTTCGCAGGATTTCCTCCCAATTTGCGTCGAGTTGGGCAAGCGCCTCCTGCCCTTCATCGGTCAGGATGTAGTATTTGCGAGGAGGGCCTTGCGTGCTTTCACGCCACTCATACCCAAGGATGCCGTCGCGCTTCAAGCGCGAAAGCAGCGGATAGAGCGTGCCTTCCATCACAATCATCTCAGCTTCGTGGAGACGCTGGATGATGTCGTTAGCATAGCAAGGCTGATGCCTGAGCAAGAGCATGATGCAGTACTCGAGCATCCCTTTGCGCATCTGCGATTTCGTGTTGTCCGTATTCATTTTTTATAAAATATCGAGTTTTGATACTGCAAAGGTAGGCATTATTTGAATACCTTGTATCGCAAGGTACTGAAATTTAACATTATTTAAGACGCGCAGAGTCTGCCAAGACGAGGCGAAACGGGGAGCGAAAGTGCAAAAAACGCCCATTTCATCGAGAAATACACTCTATGGCAAAGAGAAATTCCGGGAAACTAGAGGTGATAAGGGCAACATTGTAACCTGTAACCTGTAACATGTTACTTGAACACACACCCAATACAAGGGAAAAGAAATTCTATTATTATAAAATAATAATAGACCTCCTAGAAGAGGGGCAGGGAAGAAATCAAACATAGCATGGCAACTCCAGCAACTTAACACATTAAGATGGCAAACGTCACACGTTAAGTTCGTCATCGTAACGTATTACGTTTGCAATCATCACTGGGGTTGTTCGGCCTCCAGGTGGGCAAGTCGAGGGGTTCATAAAGAAAAAGCAATTTCTTTTTAAAATTTCAATTTTAACACTTGCATTTCTCAAATATTTTTCGTACCTTTGTACCAGAATTCAAACCAACTAAAAACTATAATGAATATGAAGAATCGATTCTTTTCCACGCTGAGCATCCTATTGTTTACTCTCGCATGTCTTGCAGAAGGTAAGGCTAAGTATGTGTTCTATTTCATCGGTGATGGAATGGGTGTGAACCAAGTCAACGCAGCCGAAACTTACCTCGGCGCCCTCGAAGGTCGAATTGGCATCAAGGAACTTTGCTTCCCCAGCTTCCCCTACGTAGGCCTCGTCAACACTCAGAGCGCCACGAATGGCGTGACCGACTCGGCTGCCGGAGGTACTGCTCTGGCTAGCGGAAACAAGACGAAGAACGGCGCTCTTGGCGTCCTGAAGGACCTGGAGACTCCCGTGAACTGCATCGCACATTGGGCAAAAGATGCTGGAGCTGCAGTCGGTGTATCGACCAGCGTGAGCATCGATCACGCTACTCCCGCAGCCTTCTACTCGCATGTTCCCAAGCGCAGCATGGCTTACGAGATTGGCGCTCAACTGCCAGGTTCGGGCTTCGACTTCTTTGCAGGAAGCGATTTCGTGAAGCCTCAGAACCCCGATGGAGGCCCAGATCTCTATGCACAGGCTCAAGCAGGAGGCTACACGATTGCCCGCGGCTACAAAGATTACCTGAAGAAAGCCAAGAAGGCCGACAAGATGATCCTCTTCCAGACTGAAGCAGCCAGCAAGATCGACAACAGCTGCATCCCCTATGCCCTTGATCGCACGAAGGACGACCTTACCTTGCAGGACATCACTCGCGCAGGTATCAACTTCCTAATGAAGAAGCAAGGCCTTCGCGACGGCTTCTTCCTGATGGTGGAAGGCGGCAAAATCGACTGGGCTTGCCACGCTAACGACCCCACATTCATTACCGAACTCATCGACATGGACAATGCCGTGAAGGTGGCATACGAGTTCTATCAGCAACATCCGGACGAGACACTCATCGTCATCACTGCCGACCACGAAACAGGCGGACTGGTGCTCGGTCGTGGAGCCTATGAGTTGAACCTCAAGGCAGTTGCCTCTCAGCGAATGAGCATGGTGAAGCTTGAGCGCGAACTTAAGGCCATGAAGGAGAAGATGGGCGACAAGTTCACTTGGGCTGAAGGCAAGAAATTCCTCACCGACAACTTCGGATTCTGGGGCGACGTGAAGGTTAGCGACGATCAGGCAAGCCGTCTGGAGAAGTCCTTCAACGAGTTCATGGAAAAGAACGACCCGGGTCGTCTGTCCGGCACCGTGAAGCGCGTCATCTCCGAATGTGCCATGATTGGCTGGCAAAGCGGCGGTCACAGCAACGGTTACGTTCCTGCATTCGCAATTGGCGTAGGTGCAGAACAGTTCCACGGTCGCTTCGACAACACCGAAATCTGCAAGAAGATGGCCAAGGCCGCAGGTTGGGAAGTGAAATAAACAAAGGATAACATAAATAAGGTAAAAGGACATGAATCGAAAACTAATACTGTCCCTGCTATTCTTCCTCCCTCTCCTCGCTCTGGCAGAGGGAGGCAAGAGCCAGGTTCCGCTGGCAGACCCGTACATTCTGCTCGACGGAGACACTTACTATGCTTATGGCACAAACGATGCCAACGGCATCCGATGCTATACGAGCGACGACTTGCGCGTCTGGAAATACGAAGGTCTGGCCCTCAACAAAGCGAACACTACCGAGACACAATGGTTTTGGGCGCCCGAGGTCTATCACATCGGTGACAAGTACATCATGTATTTCTCGGCCAACGAACACCTCTATGCCGCCACAGCCTCCTCTCCGAAAGGACCTTTCGTACAGGTTGGAACCTATCAGATGAACAATCTCATCGGCAACGAGAAGTGCATCGACTCGCATGTCTTCATTGACGAGGACAGCACGGCATACATCTTCTTCGTTCGCTTCACCGACGGCAATTGCATCTGGCAAGCAAAGCTGAGCGAAGATTTCATTACTCCCGTTGCAGGAACCTTGCGCAAATGCTTCGCCGTATCGCAGGATTGGGAGAACAAGATGGGCAGAGTAAACGAAGGGCCAAACGTCATCAAGTCGGGCCGTCGCTATTTCCTCACCTATTCGGGCAACGACTATCAGAGCAAAGACTATGCCGTGGGTTATGCCACGACCAACAATATCGCCTCAGGAACTTGGACAAAATACGGAAGCAACCCCATCCTTCGCCGTTGGGACGACCTCGTCGGCACGGGCCATCACTCGCTCTTCTACGACAAGGACGGCGTCCTGCGCATCGTCTTTCATGCCCACAACAGCACGGAGACCATTCATCCCCGACTGATGTACATCGGCACGATGCAGCTACGCAGCAACAACCTCGTGATGCTCAACGACCCCATTATCCGCCCGACGCTTTCCACTTCTGCTCCTTACAATCCCGAGCTTGTCACGAAGAAATGGGGTTTCGTGAACGGCGGAGCGGTCACCGTAGATATGAACAATGATGGCAACCAAGACATCGTGACCGGTGGGTTGACCATCGTTCAGAACTCCGCCACAACCGAAACAACACATAAACGCATCTCATACATTGCACAATTCATACCCTCTACCCACAAATGGACAAAGGTCTCGACGGCCACGCCATTCGAGGTAGCAGAAACGCCCTCGTTTGTTCCCTGCGACATTAACAATGACGGCAACATGGATCTCATTGCCTTCGACCAGACAGCTGACGACGCAGAGAACATCACCGAAGGTATCTTCCTGGGCAAAGGCAACGGGACCTTCACCAGGGCAGAGTTTACGATTCTCAACATCGATGGGACTTCCGCCTCATTCGACATGAAGGCTCCTTGTAACGCAGAAATCATAGACATCGACAACGACGCTCGGCTCGATATCATCCTCGTTGGGCATCAGGAAGGAGCAAACTACAACGTCATCCTCCACAATCAATCTATCGATGCAGCAAATCTATGTTTTGTAGTCGAACCATACGAGCAAGAGTTTCTGCTCCGCGAAGCTATTATCAAACCTGCCGATTTCAACAACGACGGCCTGCAAGACTTCGCCATCTCAGCTCTCGTGGATGGACGGGAAGACCAACTGCGCTTCACAGATGTCTTCCTCAACAATCCGGAACAGATTGGACAATTCATCCGCTTGGGATTGGGTGAAAGAGAAGCCGACATAAAGCGCAAATCCAACGGAGCCCTTCAAGTGGCCGACTTTAACAACGACGGCTGGCTCGACATCATGCTTGCAGGACTGGGCGAAACTTCTTCGGGAGAATCGTCTACCCGACAGCGCATCTACATCAACCAGCAGACTGAAGTTCCCAGTTTCAAAGCAATCAGTTGTGAATTCCAATCAGACATCTACAACATATCCTCTGCCGCAAGCAACTCGGCTGGCGTGATAGATTGGAATGGTGATGGTTTTTATGACATTCTCATAGGTGGGATAAAGTCGAATGTCTATGGGGGGATGCTTTACCTCAACGACGGGAATGGACGGCTCAAACGCAATATTGCCATTCCTGGTGCTACAGGAGCCAGCATCATCTTCCCAGACTATAATGGTGACGGACGCAAGGACTTCGTGCTCATTGGGCATTCAGAGGATAAGAACTACCTGACCACAGAACAATACGGAGACAATGCCACCCTCTGTTACAACCTGCTATCCAAGCCATCGCGACCTGAAGCTCCTCTTGCTCCAACAGCAAACATTCAGGATGGTGTCGTGACACTCTCTTGGCAATCACCCGAGACCGCACGACCTGGCTTTACCTATGAAATCTATCTTAAAGACGAAGCCGGCAATCTTCTGAACAGCGTACCATCCATCGTGGGTGGGGCAAACGACGGCATTCGCAAGGTGAACTGCCTCGGTCGAGTCGGTTGCCTAACGGAATGGGCATTCCATCCCACAAAGGCAGGCACATATTCTTGGGGCGTGCAAACTGTCGATGCTGCCTACAATGGCTCAGTTTTCACAGAAGGCCCGCAGTTTACTGTCACAGAAGAGGACATCGGAACTGGTCTCGCTCCTGCCTTATCCAACAATGAACGAGTCATATACAACCTTGTTGGCCAGCAGATCCCAAAGCCACAAAGAGGGGTTAACATCATAAAAGGACAGAAGAAAACTTACAAAACCATAATGCAATGAAAAAAATACTACTTTCTGCGTTGGTGCTCATGGCATCGGCTCTCGCTGCCCAGGCACAGGGATTCAGAGTTTATCGCAGTGATGGAGCCGTTTATCAGTTCCGTTGGGTCGCAGACAGCATTGCCTTCTTTGAGGGAGAAGGCGACCCAGACTACCAAGAACCTGTTCCCGAGTCAGTACAAAATGCGCTGAACGAGTTGAGAGCTTACGTGGCAAACAATGCCGCAAGCATTGCCGCGGTAAACAATCTGACCAGCGAAAACAAGATGAACATCCAGTCTTTGCAGTCGCTCGTTGCGGCCTTGCAAGCAAGCGGTCAACAGAATCAGAACAACATTGCCTCGCTTCAATCGTCAATTAGTGAAATTCAAACCAGCGTTACGGCCATGAATGCTAAGGTCGACATGGTGCAAGGATTGATCTCGGCATTACAGCAGGATGTTCAGCGTAACAAGCAGAGCATTGAAACACTTCAAGCCATAAGTGCCGACCTCCAAGCATCAATCGCTGCTTCTGTCAATAGGATTGGGGCATTGGAGAGTGCTATTAGCGCCCTTCAGACTAATAGCGACAGCCATGCTGAACTGATTGGAACGCTTCAGTCACGAGTTATTGACATTCAAGACCAGAATCAAGTTCAGGGAAACGACATTGCTGTGCTGCAAGGGAGAGCAAACACGGCGGAAGAAACCATTGCAGATCTTCGACAGCGAAACTCGGATCTGGAAAGGGTTAACGCTGCCTTAAGCGATCGAGTCGACGCTAACACATCTACAATTGAAAATCTTACACAAAAGATTTTATTGCTCTCGGATCGACTCGATATGCTTGAAAATCAGCTGAATCAATAGCTTCAGAGCCTCTCCCTTATTTTGTCGGAGCTGAGGGAGGCGTGGCATCATCGGCGCTACCCCATTGTTTGTTGGGTTTGTTGCCCATTTCAAGCACAAGGGTTGCGCCGTTCTTTATGTCGTCGTGACTGAACCAGGGCTTGTTCCAAGGCTTTCCGTTGAGGGTGGCACTCTGGATGTATTTGTTCTCGCGGCTGCTTCCCTTGGCAATGATATGCAGTTCCTTTCCGCCTGGCAGCTTGACACGAGCGTCCGTGAAGAGTGGCGAGCCGATGTTGTAAGCAGGGAAACCTGGTGTAACAGGATAGAAGCCAAGTGAAGAGAAGACCACGAAAGAGGTCATTCCGCCACCGTCTTCGTCGCCAGGCATACCCATAACATCGTTGCGGAACCACGCGTCGAGGCATTGGCGAATGCGTTTCTGCGTCTTCCAGGGAGCACCAGCATAGTTATATATATAAGGTATATGAAGCGAAGGCTCGTTTGCCATCGTGAATTGTCCCATGTTGCCTGTCTGATCGGGGAACTCTCCGAAGAACTGCCACTTGCTTTTGCCTAAGGGTTCTGCAAAGGTGCGATCGAGTTCGCGGGCCATTGCTTCTTTGCCTCCCATCAGCTTCGCGAGGTCAGCAAGGTTGTGTTGTACGTCCCAACGATAGGTCCATCCGTTGTTTTCGCCATAAGCGGCACGTGCTCCGATACCTCCACTGAAGCGATAATCAAAGTCGGAGAGGAAGTTGCCGCTCTCGTCTTTGGGATGGAAGAAAAGTGTCTCAGCATTCCAAACATTGCGATAATTGTAGCTAAGGGCAAGGTATTTGGCTGCTTCTGCCTTATTGCCCATGAATTCTGCTATGCGAGAGAGGCACCACTCGTCATAGGCTGTACCAAGCGTGACTGCGATAGGTTGCCTTTGTTCGAAGCCATTCACGTTGGGGACATCTTCCTTTTGACCCGCTCCCAGAGCAGGAAAGTAGCCGTGATCCTTGTAGAATTGGTCGAGACGGCCAGCCGGATCGCCACTCCAGGGCACGAGCGTCTTCTCTTCTATGCCTCGACGACAGTACTCGAAGCCGCGTTTGGCATCCACTTTGAGACCCTTCCAGAGCGCATCTGCCACCATAGCAACACCATGATTACTGTTCATCCTTCGCGTATCGCCCGTCATTTCCGGGAAAGTCGGCATCCATTTCGTACCCATTTGCTCTGCCATTCGGAGGTAACTTTCGATGATATCTTCTTCCTTCCAGGGTTGAATGAGAGCGCGAAGAGGGTGTGCTGCGCGATAAGTATCCCAGATCCAGTCGTCGGTATAGAAGGGATGGCCGTCATCCTCGTGCACCTGGCCGTCGAAAGCCGAGAAGTAACATCCGTCTTCGCTCAAGCAGACGGGACGCTCGAAGGTACGATAATAAGAGGTATAGAGCACAGCCTTCTGGTCCTCGGTGCCGCCTTTGACGCGAATGTTGCTGAGTGTCTCGTTCCATTCCTTGCGGCCATCCTTGATGACTTTGGCCATGTTGAACGCATCTGCTTGCTCGCGTTTGAGGTTCTTCTCCGCTTGTTCTTGACTGATGAGGGAGATGCCGTAGCGGAAGGAAACCTTCTTTGTGCCGGCAGGGAAGCGCAGGGCGGCACAGGCCCGAGGTTCCTCGGTAATCCACTTGTCGCCTATCTTTCCGTCTTGAAGAAGGCCAACTTTCTCTGGTTGCACATCGAACTCGCCCGAGAAGTAAATCTTCATGTTCTTGCTGAGCCGCTGGCTGCCCGAAGCATGTTTGCCATCGGCTTGCATCCTGCCGTTCTCCGTGAAGAGGAGTATTGTGGCAGGCTTGCTTGGGTCGGCAAACGTGAGCTCGTAGATGGCACTCTGATGGCAGACGGCCAGATGCGCGTCGATGGTGTTGTCGGCAATCGAGACCTGATAGTCGTAGGGTGTCACACGCTCATGATCCCAGCTTGTAGAGATGATGGGACGCAACTCGTCGACTTGTGTGACACTCAGTCGGAAAGCACTTCGCTCGCGATGGTTGGTGACGACGATGGGCAGACCGTCGAGGTACTCTGTGATATATTCGTTTCGCGTCGGGTAGATGCGCATCAGACTGTTGGGCAACTGAATGGTCGGGAAACAGGGAACCAGCAGATGACTGATGCTTCCAATGTAAGGATTCACGTAGTCGACGGGCTCTGCAGCTTGACTGGCAAGGGGTGCAAACAGGGCTGCAAAGAGGAGTTTCTTGAGCAAATGGTTCATAGTTGAAGGTAATAATTCGTTATATTTAATGCAAAGTTACAAAATAATTATGAACTAATGGCTATGAACTATGAACTATTTTTCATATCTTTGCACTACGAAAACAATAAAAACTACAGATATGAGACATCTTACTTTCATTCTTATGTCCTTTCTCGCCTTGAGCGAAGCGCTTGCTCAGGCTCCCGTCAAGACAACTTTCGTGAGCGGCTCAGGTCGCGGCGGCCAGGAAGGTCCTGCCATGATTTGCGACGACCAGCTCTCCACGAAATGGTGTATCGACTTCCCTCGCCTGATGCCCTACTCGATTGTCCTGGATGCAGGACAGCAGACAAGCATCGTGGAGTACGGACTTGTGACGGGAGACGACACGAATGCCTATCCTGAACGCAATCCCGTGACTTGGAGCGTGAGCGGAAGCAACGACAAGGAGAACTGGACGACCATCGACGAGCAGAAGAACAACCGCAGCCTCCCAGCCGAAGGTCTGCAGGAATACCGCTTCAAACCCAAAGCTGCAGGGGCTAAGGGAAAGTTCCGCTACTACCGCTTCGAGTTCAGCAAGATGGCTGGCGGCACACGCATCCAGCTCAGCGAAATCTACCTCTACGACAAGGTTCAAATGCCCGTGAAAGCCACTTTCGTGAGCGGTTCGGGTCGTGACGGCAAGGAGGGAGCGGCAATGGCTGCAGACGGATGGCTCTTTACGAAATGGTGCATCGACGAACCCCGCCAGATGCCCTACTCCATCATCCTCGACGCAGGCGAAGCGGCACCTGTTACGGAATACCGTTTTGTGACGGGAGACGATACGCACGACTATCCTGACCGCAATCCCGTCTCGTGGAAAATGAGCGGTTCGAACGACCAAAAGAGTTGGACAGTCCTCGACGAGCAGAAAGGCAACCGCCTTCTTCGCGACGAGAACGAGCAGGAATATCGCTTCAGGCCGGCAACTTCAGGCAACTATCGCTACTATCGCTTCGAATTCCTCAAAATGGCTGGAGGCACCAGGCTGCAGCTTAGCGAAATCAAGCTCTTCAAGTAAAAAGCCTCGTATAGGAAGCCGAATAATATGCCGAACAGGGGGAGCAGAACGCTCCCCTCGTTTTGCATTCCAAAACATCTAGTGTGACGAAGCCAAACATCTAGTGTGACATTTGCAATTTACTAGTGTGACGTTTGAGATTTACTAGTGCCACGTTTGAAATCGTATAGTGTCACGTTTGGAAGTACGACCTGAAAGGCGAGGTCACAAGCGAGCGAAACAATAGGGATTTCCCCCTCAACAATTCGTGTTTTCCCTTTGCCGGGTCGCAAACATCCCGTACCTTTGCATCGTACAAACCTAAAAAACTACAGTTATGAAACGCGCAATGTTACTCTCAAAAGGCAAGGCCGCAGTTCATCACCTCCTTGCTATCATATTTATAATGTCGGCATTTGTGTTCACCTCATGCTTTGACCGTATGGATATCGACCAGTCGATGGCTCTTTCAGGACAATGGAAAGGCGACTTCGGAATGTTCTACGACTACATAGACGGCCACGGAAGACGCTATACTTTCGAGTCCTACAACACCTATCTGACCTTCATTCCCGCCTATTCACACGCGAATTATGGCAGAGGAACGCAGGTTGACTACTACGACTACGGACCCTACGAGTACCAGTACTACAAGTTCAGTTGGTCGGTAGAGAACGGATACATCTACCTTTCCTATGACTACGACCACGAACTCGATGTGCGTATCAGCAACTATCGGATGACGAACGACTACTTCTCGGGCATCTTCTACGAGACCGGAACCTCGTTCCGTCTGCGCAAGATTGCTGACTACTACAACTGGACGCCATACGTGAACATCTATGGATACGGCAGTCGCTACGATTGGGACTACGGCTATCCCTACTACGCACCAGCCACTCGTAGCGATGTCGAAGCGCCAAGCGACAGCATCCCCAACGAAGGCAAAATCCTCAGGATGGGCCGCAGACAGGAACTTAAACAATGATGAGACGGTTCTTTGTCCTTATCCTAATCCTCTTAACCACGGCACTTGAGTCCTTCACCCAGGTGCCGTGGGACTTTGCATATCCCGACGAGAAAGAGGACAGCATCAGTGCCCTCTCCATCAAGCCTGTCCCGAAACCAGATAAACTGCTGAAACAAATCATACAAAGGCTGAAGCTCGACTTGCAGCAAAAGCACAAAGTCAGGAAGTACAAAGTGGAAGCAACCTTCTGGCAAGAAGCCCTTACCCCCTTTTCCTTTGGTTGCACGCTCTCTGCAGAAGCAGGCGTCGGCCTCAACAAAGTAAAGCTGGAAGATTTGTGGTACGAAGGGCCATACGAACTGAACAACCAAGACACCATCCAACTCAGGGCCTTCCTTTACCAGTTCGCAACCTTGAGCCCCATCCATGCACACAAAACCTATTCGGAACGAAGCCTGGCAAACTCTCCACTCCTGAAATATAGAGACACCAAGGACAACTATAACGTCTCGGCATACACCATTAGTGATGAGACAGGACGAGGAGTCCATCGCTTTCAGTTTGCCTGGAAGAAGGAACACGACAAGGATTTCCGCTCGATATTCCACACAGGAGAGATTTCCGGCACAGCATATTTCGACTGCCCCACCTTGCGTCTGACACAATTCAAGGGCGAAGCGTTTCTTCCCTCAAGCTACGATACTCGCCTCCGCTACCAGGTTGATTACTACGAAAAGAGCGGGACACCTATCCTGAAGCAAACAAAGATAGTGGGGACAAAGGATGACATGATTATGCAGGCAACTGTTAAACCCGCCCTATAACCAGCAACTCTCGACGGCATCGAGTTGAAGGCTGCTGACAGTTATATCGTTTCCCCAGAACTCCAGATTATCCCCTTGGGGAAGTGGAAGAGGGGCTGAGAAGCTATACAAACCGTCGTCAATGAAGACTTCAACTGAGGTGCAGTCGATGTAAACGTCCATCGTGAGCGAAAGGCTGGTTGGGTCTTGGGGTGAATAAAACTGGCCATTCAAGGTGTTGCGGTTGAGGTCGTAGTCGATAATGTTGTGTCCGTTGAACCGCAGCCCTGCGCTTGTGGCGTAGGTGAGGTTAAGCGTGGCACGAAGATGCAAGCAGGCCAGATGGCGATATGGACGCAGAGCTTGGTTGACTTCACGCTCACTTAAAGCTTTTTGGCTGGAATAAAGAGGTTTAAGCAAAGAGGCGACTTCCTTGATTGGCTTGCTTACGAGGCGAACGCCGTCCTTCGTGGTGCGCAAGTTCAGTTCGGTCGGCAGGAGCATCTGCCCCCGGAAAGGCATCCCGCGATGCTCGATGTTGGCCCATCCTATCTGTATGCGTCGTCCGTCCGGCACGTCGTTGAACGTCTGGGCGGCATAGATAGTGCCCGTCGAGAAACGGTGTTTGCCGCTTTCTGGCGTGAAGACTTTGCCATCGAAACTGCCTATCATATACGTATTGCTTGCCCCATACATCACCCATCGCACATCATTCGGGTTACCGTCAACAGCCAGAGGGAAGAGGTCAGGGCACTCCCAGAAACCGTTCACATGGCTCTGATAGGTCCAGTCGCGAAGGTTGTCGGATGTATAGATGCTGTGTCCGTTGCGTTCATTCAGGACGAGAACCCAATGGCCCCCAGACTCGTACCAGAACAACCTCGGGTCTCTCGTGTCGTGAGTCTGCCACTTTTCGTGCGAATCAATAACAGGATTGCCTTCGTACTTGTGTAATGTCATGCCCCCATCCAGGCTGTATGCGATACATTGTGTTTCCTTGTCGCTTCTGTCGGCAGTATAGGCATAGACGAGTGGCGGGTTCTTCTTGGTACCGAAACCAGATGTGTTGTCCTTGTCGAAGACTGCCGAACCGCTGAACATTGTGCCGATTGTGTCAGGAAAAAGCACTGGGGCTTGCTCCGTCCAATGCAGGAGGTCGGGACTCGTAGCGTGTCCCCACGTCATATTCTCCCATTCGCGCTCAAAAGGATTGTGCTGATAATAGAGATGATACAGCCCGTCATGCCAAATGCAACCATTCGGGTCATTGATCCATCCACGCCTCGTCGTAAAGTGGAACTGCGGACGATTTCTCTCTCGATACATCTTCTGAGCGTCACGAATAGTGTCCGCCTGATAGACCAGCGAGAGTGCTTCCTCTGGTCCGTCAAAGGTAATGGTCAACGTCTTGCCCTTATAAGCCGTCAAGTCCTTGAAGACCCAGTAATCAGGCTCTGTCGAGAGTCGTGCCACGACGTTGAGATCATCCACACCTTTCGCTTGGAAAGTCAACTTGCGACGCTCTGCATCTTGAGAGATAGGCAGATTCAGGTACTTGCTCTTCACTTTGAAGCTCAGTTCTGCGGACTGAGCGACAACAGACAACAGGCAACAGATAACAGAAAAGATAACGCGTTTCATCATCTTATAAGGTTTTTCTTTGGCAACAAAGTCGCTGCCAATATGGTCATTATGGGGCTTAAGTAGCAGAAGAAGCAATAGGGCGCATAGACGAGCGTGCTGACTCCCAAGACGTTGGCTTGTGTCATACCGCATGTGTTCCAAGGAATCAAAACGGAAGTCACCGTTGCGCTGTCCTCGCAAGTACGGCTCAAAAGGCGCGACTCGAAACCGTTCTTCTTGTAAGTATCGCTGAACATCGTTGCCGTCAGGATAATGCTGAGGTACTGGTCGGCACAGATGGTATTGAGGAACATGCCGGAGAAGGCTGTGCTGGCAACGAGGCTGACTGTGCCGCGAACCAGTCGAAGCAGGGCTTGCATAATGCTGTCGAGCATCCTTGTCGCTGTCATGGCTGCTCCGAAAGCCATAGCACAAAGGATAATCCAAATGGTGTTGAGCATGCCGGCCATACCTCTTGTCGCAACCAAAGCATTGAGGTCGGGCACGCCTGTATCGAGGTCTGTGCTGCCATAAACTATGATGAAAGCGCCACGAATGCGTTGTGCGAGCCCTTCATGGTCGGTGCCGGCTATCACGTCGAGCAAATGCGTCTGACACCAAACAGCAGCCACAACGCCCAACAACGTCGCGAGGAAGAGCACAACCATCGACGGCAAACGCGTCATGATGAGGATAAGTGTCAGCACAGGTACAATGATGAGCCAAGGAGAGATGAAGAATGTCTGTTGCAAGGCTTGCTGAACTG
Organism: uncultured Bacteroidales bacterium; assembly: GCA_902779315.1. Classification (GTDB taxonomy): domain Bacteria; phylum Bacteroidota; class Bacteroidia; order Bacteroidales; family Bacteroidaceae; genus Physcousia. The sequence goes on from CACZBC010000032.1 coordinate 37,854, forward strand.
TGGCGACATGCGAGGTGACAGCCTCTCCTTGCCCCAGTCCTACGATGGTAAAGATTGTGAGGGTGATGAGGAAAGTCGGCACTGTCGTGTAGAGCATATAACGGATATGCGTGAAAAGTGGCGTGCCAACTGTACTGGAAGCAAGCACTGTGGTGTCGCTCATGGGCGATATCTTGTCGCCGAAGTAAGCGCCACTAATGACTGCACCTGCAATCCAAGCCTCTGAGAAGCCGAGTGCTTTGCCTATGCCCATCAAGGCAATACCGATGGTAGCTACCGTTGTCCATGAAGAACCCGTCAGCACACTCACCAAGGCACTGATGAGGCAAGCGGAGACGAGGAACCACTTGGGGCTCATCATCTCCATACCATAATATATTATAGTCGGCACAACACCACTCACCATCCATGCTCCGCCAAGTGCTCCGATAAGCAGCAGGATGATGATGGCCGAGCTGACACCTCCCACCTTGTCGCTTATGGCTCGCTCGAAATCGTTCCAACAAATGAGACGCGAAGCAATGCCGATGCAGACGCAAAATGCCGTTGCCACAAGCAATGCCATCTGCGATGCACCAGCCAGCGTCTCGTCACCAAAGATGCTGACAACGAGAGCTACGAGTGCCACCAGTATTACCAGTGGCACACACGATAGCCAAAGAGGAGGAAGGCGCTTCAATTTTCAATCTTCAATCTTCAATCTTCAATCTTCAATGAACCTACGCCACCTTGTTCAGCTTCTTTATAATCGAGAAGATGAAGATAGCAGCGAGCAGACAGATTGCCATCAGCGTACCCCAAACGATGGTGAGGTTCATGCCCCACATGTGGCCGGGAATGCTGACGAGCTTGTTGCCGATAGCCGTTGCGACGAACCATCCGCCCATCATCATGCCTTTGTACTTGACAGGAGAAACTTTCGTCACGAACGAGATACCGATTGGGCTCAACAGCAACTCGGCAAAGGTGAGGATGAGGTAGGTCCTAACCAACAGCGAAGGACCAACGTTTGCCTGATGTATATGATTCACGGGATCTGCAGCGGGAAGTCCTACTGAATCCAACGTAAGCCACAGATAAGCGCAGGCTGCAACAAGCATACCCAAGCCAATCTTGACGGGAGCCTTAGGCTCTTTACCTATGCTTGCCAGCCAACCGAAGAGGGCTACGCTGACAGGTGTCAGGATAACGACAAAGCAGGGGTTGAAGTGCTGGAAGATAGGAGCAGAGATAGCCGTCTCGACACCTGCAGCAGGCACCATATTATAGAGGAAGAACGCGCCTGCAACAATCATGATTGCTGCAAGGATGCGAGGCAAACCCTTCGACTGGAAGATGCCGAACAGACCATAAACGATGAAGATGAGAGCCAAGAGGTTGCGCACATCGAACATCATGCTCTCAATGCCTGTAGAGGTTGTTGCAGTATATTCATCTGCGAACCAAGTCAAAGTCAAGCCGTTCTGATGGAATGCCATCCAGAAGAAGATGACCACAGCAAAGACGAGGCAGAGGCAAACGATGCGCTCTTTGGTGTCATTCTCGGCAGGAACTTCCGATTCTTTGGTCTCAACAGCCTTGTCAGCCTTCTTCGTTGTGCCAATCACATGAGCGAAGGTCTTCTTGCCCAAATAATAGATAAGGATAGAGGCAATCACGCTGACGCAGGCAACGGCAAAGGCAAAGTGATAGGAGTCGGCTTTGCTGTAACCAAGCGATGTCTGTGCCCAGTTCATAATGGCAATGGCAGCCGTAGGTGCAAACAGAGCGCCAATGTTGATGGCCATGTAGAAGAGCGAGAAACCAGAGTCGCGCTTGTCGGCAAACTCAGGAGCGTTGTAGAGGTCGCCCACCATGACTTGCAGGTTGCCCTTGAAGAGACCTGTTCCCAGAGAGACAAGCAAGAGGCCTGCGCCCATTGCGATAATGGCAGGAGTGGCGCCACCCAAAGGCACAGACAGGATGAGGTAACCGATGAACATTATCATAATGCCCAACACAACCATCTTGCTGTAACCGTACTTGTCGGCAAGCATACCGCCAAACAAGGGCAGCAGATATACGACGAACAGGAAGTTGGAGAACGTCTCGCTGGCCCAACCCGAGTCGAAGCCAAAGTTGTCATGAAGGAAAAGGACAAAGACGGCCAGCATGGTGTAGTAACCGAAACGCTCGCCTGTATTGGCAAGAGCCAACGTCCAAAGTCCTTTAGGCTGCCCCTTGTAAGATAGCAGAAGGAAGCAGAACCAGATTGCAAACAAGCCCACGATAATGGGGGTAGATAACATTTCGAACATACTTTATTTGATTTAAGTTAATAATTTGCCGACAAAGATATAAAAAAATGTTCAATGTTCAATGTTCAATGTTCAATTTGTTGTACTTTTGCAACGCAAAAAGAAGAAACATGAAAGGATTGACACCAAGAATTATTGACAGCATGAAGGGTTATAGCCGCGAAACCTTCATGAAAGACCTCATGGCGGGCATCATCGTTGGCATCGTCGCTTTGCCCTTAGCCATCGCTTTCGGCATAGCAAGCGGCGTAACCCCCGAAAAAGGCATTATAACAGCCATTGTGGCAGGTTTCCTCATCTCCCTGCTTGGAGGTACCAAAGTGCAAATTGGAGGCCCTACAGGAGCCTTTATCGTCATCATCTACGGCATTGTCAACAACCCTGAATACGGCTTGCAAGGCTTGCTGATTGCGACCATTCTGGCAGGCATCATACTCATCGCACTTGGTGCTTTCAGGTTGGGCGTCGTCATCAAGTTCATCCCCTATCCTATCATCATAGGCTTCACGGCAGGTATCGCGCTGACCATCTTCACGACGCAAATCAGCGACATACTCGGCTTGACGCAAACCGCCATCAGTACGACTGGCGAAGTCATCCGCATTCCCCTCAAGACGCCTGGCGACTTTGTGGGCAAATGGATTAGTTATGCCGAGAACATTAGTACGTTCAACCTCTGGAACTTCATCGTTGCCATCGGTTCTTTGCTGGTCATCATCTTCTCGCCTAAGGCATTGAAGAAAGTGCCAGGCTTGGGCAAGATACCTGGTTCGCTATGGGGCATCCTGATTGGAACCATAGCCGTTCTCATCATGAAACAGTACGGCATCGAGGGCATCGACACCATCGGCGACCGCTTCCACATACAAGCCCAACTGCCTAAAATGGTCGTGCCGAGCATCACTTTCGAGCTCTTCCAGCAACTCATGCCCGTTGCCTTCACGATTGCCATCCTTGGAGCCATCGAAAGCCTGCTCTCAGCAACGGTTGCAGACGGTGTTATCAGCGACAAGCACGACTCGAACATGGAACTCATTGCACAAGGTGTGGCGAACATGGTGACGCCGCTCTTCGGAGGCATTCCTGCAACGGGAGCCATCGCTCGCACCATGACGAACATCAACAACGGCGGCAAGACACCCATAGCAGGCATCATTCACGCCGTTGTGCTGCTTGCCATCCTGCTTCTTTTGATGCCTTATGCCGAATATATTCCGATGGCTTCGCTGGCAGCAGTACTCGTCATTGTGGCTTACAATATGAGCGGTTGGCGCACGATTCGAGGCTTACTGAAGAACCCGAAGAGCGACGTTATAGTTCTCTGCGTGACCTTCTTCTTGACGGTTGTCTTCGACCTCACTATCGCGATTGAAGTCGGCCTCATCCTTGCCTGCGCCCTCTTCATGAAGCGCATCATGGAGACCACCGAAATCTCTGTCATCAAGGACGAAATAGACCTTGGCGACGCCTCGGATATGGCAGTCAACGAGGAGCATTTGGTCATCCCCAAAGGCTGCGCTGTCTATGAAATCAACGGCCCCTACTTCTTCGGCATTGCCAACAAGTTCGACGATTTGATGAAGAACATCGGGCACGAGAAGCCGAAGGTTCGCATCATTCGAATGAGGAAAGTGCCCTTCATCGACTCAACAGGCATCCATAACCTGCAGACACTCATCGAGATGAACCACGAGGAAGGCATCCACGTCATTCTCTCTGGCGTTAACCCGAAAGTGCATAGCCAACTGCAGAAAGCACGCTTCTACGACCTGATGGACAGCGACCACATCTGTCCGCACATCGACGTAGCCCTCCAAAAAGCACGCGAATTCTTAGAAAAATAAGCAAAAAAAGCCGATTTTTCAAATTTCTCCTGCGTCGTCAGCAAATGACTGCAGCGACGATGGCAAATATGACGTGTGACGATGGCAATTGTATAGTGTGACGATGGCAAACGTAATGTGTTATGATGGCAAACGTAAAGTGTTACGTTTATACCTTACTACTTGCTGCGGCCACCTACCATAATCTTCTTCCCCTTGTACAAGTAGATTCCTCTTTGCAAATTGGCTGTGAATTCATCGGCCACCCTGCGACCGTTAAGGTCGAAGACAGAAGCGGGCTGGCCTGCTCCGGAAGCCTGAACAGACCGAATGCCTGTAGGGTCAAACAAAACGCGAAGGATGCCGCTTGCCAGGTCGCTGCTGTCCCAACAAAGGCCCCTCTCAGCGTCAATAACTTCAGTAAGCAGAACGGGCGTTCCTTTGACGGTAGTGACGTCCTTCCACAACACGATGCTGTCGCCTGCAGAGAGCGTATGAGACTCTGGAACAAAGATTTCGATATTGCCATTCATGGTGAGCGTGCCAATGTTCTGCAAGCAAGTACAGCCTGTGCTGCCTTCCGTGGCTGAGCAATTCGCTCCAAGCTGTAATGTGGAGCCCTTGGAGAAGGTGACATTGTTGCCGCCGAAGTCCATCTGGCCAGAGGCTTCGACGCCTGAGCCAACACGCAGAATTCCGCCGTTGTTGATGGCAACAGAGGCATTGGTGAGCGGCACAGCAGCGGAGGTAAAGCCGGAAAGGACAGCATCCCTCTGAACCGTGAGTTTGCCTGTGCCAAGCTGTGCACCCGTCTTCAGACAAAGTTCGCCAGCCTTGACGGTAGTGGTGCCGCTATGACGGCTCTTACCTCCAACGGTCATCTTGCACGTTCCCACCTTATTGAAAATACACTTGTTGGCTCCGCCTCCATCGGTAAACACACCGTCGAAGGTAAAGTCTCCGCCTTCCTCCCAACTGTTACCCACTTCCCATGTGTTGTTGCCGCTGACGCTATTCTGGCTTCTGAAATCGTGTACTGGTTCATTTAGCATTCCCCTGCCCACGAGTTTGCCTATGGCGAACGTCTTGGCAACATTGCTTACGGTGCAGCCATCAGCGATATTGAGTGTCGCGTTGGGCATTCCCCCTGCCATATCAAGTGGCAGCCAAATGCTCTTGGTGGTATGCTTGACGGTTCCTTCAAATCGCGACCAGTCTCCAGTGATGCGCACACGGCTCTTATCGTTACGAGGGACAATGGTTAGGACACCTTCGCCCGTCAGCTTGTTGGCATAGGCGGTATAGTATTCCCAAGTAAGTTGCCAAGTTGCCGATTTCCCTTTGGGCACGTGGATGGCATGGGAAGTGGCCTGCACATCATCCCAAAGCGTGCCCGTCTGCATCTCGACAGCACGAACAGCCGTATTGTTTTGTATGGCTACGTCGCCACCAGCCATAATGAGGCTGTCGAGTGTGCCAGCCTTCATCAGATACATACATCCGTTGCCTTTCTTGGTGAGTTTTGTGCCAGAAAGGGCCGCATTCATCTTGAAGTCCGCAGCAGCACTGAGCACACCACCCTTCTCTCCCACCATCTTCATAGGCGACCCCATCTCTACAGCCTTCTGCGCTTGTAGTGTGGCGCCGTTCTCCATAGTGAACAAGTCGGCGCTGTCTGTCAGTCCGCCAAGGTTTCCCGTCGAAGAATACTGGTTGGACAAGGTGTTGACACGCACAATGCCACCACAGAGATGGTTGCCGCCAGTGTAGGCATTCTCGACGTTCATCGCCACAGCTCCTGCATTCTCTTTCGTGAAAACCGCGTCACCGCCAATACTGCCAGAGCCTTTGAAAGTATAACTTGCGGTATTGTCAACGGTGACGGAAGCGGGATATACGTTGTCCGTGATGTTTACCGACTTCGTCTGGGCTTCATCGTTGAACACCACATGGTCGCCTGCCACAAAAGGGGTGCTCTCACCATTTAGGACAAAATTGTCTGTTTCTGCTTCGTCCCAAGCACTACTGCTGCCACCCATCCACATTACCGTAGCGGCATCACGCAGTCCCACAATCTCCAGGACCAGTTTCCCGTCTTCAACATAGAGCTGCTTCTTCGCAGTCTCCATCCCTTCGACGATGATATCATCAACAGAGCCGTAGAAGCTTCCCATCTCTGCTATAATGTATTTGCCTGCAGGCATGGACGTCTGTCCCTCAGCAGGATGCCCCTTCAACTCGATGACTGGCATCAAGTACTGAGGACCGCCCTTCGTCCAGGCTGTGCCAGTCTTGCGTTCCACGAGGAGGGCACGGGTTCGGATGGTGTCGCTGCATTGCCCTTCTCCAAAGAGGTCAAGGACGAGACGCGAGCCGAAACCAAGCGATATGGAATCGGCTGTGACTGTGCCTAAACAATCTCTGCCACCAGGCACGATGGACGAACCGTAGGTAGCAGTTATGGAGCGGAACTCGCCGCCATTGCTCTCTAAGCGTGTGAAGCGATTCAACCATAGGGGACTGGCCGTCAAGCGTCCGTCAAAGCGCAATGTGCCGCCCCATACGTTCGTCTCGCCTGTGTGGGTAAAGTCGGCTTTGGGCAGGATGAGCATGCCGTCGCCCTGCTTCACCAAACGGCCATCGCCACTGATACCGCCCCCCGTCACGTTGCAAGTATAATAGGTGTAGTTAATCGCAGTATTCTGGGATGCACATTCGCTGGCAGCAGTTCCTTGCACGAAAGAAGGCACATTGAAGGTAAGTACGGCTGGCTGCGGATTGTCGGCTATGCTTACGTTCGTATCTGCATAACCGGAGACCAACACATGCTGTCCGTCCTGACTGGCATCGATGACAGAGTTGTCTGCGATTGGAACGCGTCCTGAAGTGGTGAGAGGGGGCGGAGCAATGGTGATGCCCTCCAGTTCGCCAAGGAAATAGCTGGGACGAGGCGGCTGGTTGTATCCGCACATTTGCCATACCATAGCGTTACGGTACTGATGGTCGTGCCAAAGGGTATAGTTGCGCCATTTCGTTGCAGTAGGCGTAGAGTAAATGCGGATGTTGCCATTTGCGGTACGCATGATGATTTCCTCGCGCCAATCGCCGAGGATGTCGCCTTGGAAACAAGGAGTTCCCTTCGTGTCGTTATTGGTCAGGGAACCTACGCAAGTGTATATGGGACTCCACGAGCCGTACTTGGCGATGCATCCCGCTGTGTTCTTGCCATCCACGTAGTTGAAGCTTTCTTCGCAGAGGTCACCATCCCAATAGATGCGGAAGTTCTGGTTCACACCTGTATCGCCCAGTCCGCTTATAGCTCCAGCCGTAACAGTGCTGATAGGCCCTATGTCTGTAGGTGTGCAGAGAGAGCCAGGGAAACTGTTGGAGAAGTTGCCTGCCATACAGCGCCCCACATCCCTCGCTGCTGTGTAGCGATAGTAAACCTTCGATGTGGTGGCATCTCGGTAGTTCGTGCCGGGGTTGTCCTCCATGCAGGCGAATATCTCATGCCCATGACGATAGGGGTCCAAATCGCCCACTTGCTCAGCATCTCCGTGCCCAAAGCCTGTCGTAGAAAGCCCTTTGCCATTGTCATCAATGACCATCGAGCCGAAGACAATCTCGTCGCGACCGTCCCAATCGACATCTGCCACGCAGTAATTGTGGTAGCCCTGCCCTTTCCACGGGCCGTCGGTATTGCATGTCCAACGCCAACGCTCAGTCAGTCGATGAGTGGTTGGATTAATGTCGTAGGCAATCATCTTGTGTCGGGTATAGATGCCGCGAGCCAGAAAGAGGCAGGGATGCTGTCCGTCGAAGTATGGAGCGCCAAGGAAATGCTTCGATGCTCGATGTCCGTAGCCATCGCCCCAAGCTCGATTCAGGTCAGTTTCATTCGATTCCAAGCGCTTCAAAGGATAGGGAATGCATTGATAGGGTTGTCCTGTCAGTCCGTCCATGTATAGGAGGTATTCTCCGTCAGTAGTGACAAACCAGTTGGTACCTCCGCCTGTAGCAGGGCGCACATTCTTCGTAGAATCGCCCACAGTATAGGTCGAGCCGTCGGACATGTGGATAACGGTACCATCGGCAGCTCGCATCACAGCCTCAGCTCGCCCGTCTTCGTCCCAATCGTATGCTATGATGTTCTGCTCGTTGTTCTGGAAGTCTCCCATGTTCGGCCCGCAATTCACCCACCAAAGGCGTGTGCCGTCCTGCTTCAGGCACTCGATGATGGAGTATTCCTTTGTGTCCACACCATCTATCTTAGGTCCGTTCTTGGGGTAAGACTGCTCTATCTCGCTCTGGTTGTCGAACTTCATCAGGATTTCCAGTTCTCCGTCGCCATCCACATCGGCGCATGTGGCATCATTAGGGACGAGGCTGCTCTTGATGCCTTCGTGCTTCAGTGTGATTTCCTTGTAGCTCGTGCTCCAAGGTGTGGCAGGATTACAGTCGGCCTGCTCCTCGCCGTTGATGATGGCCCGAACGGTGTACTGGTTGTCTGTCGCACCACTCGTATCCTGATAATTCGAGACGCTGAGTGGAACGTCATTCAGCTTCTCTCCGTCGCGATAGACGTTATAAGTCACATCATAGTATTCTTCGGCCGTGATGCGCCAACTCAAGAAGACGCCTCCATTCGCCTTCATGGCCACAAGTCCGCGGTCCAAGCGGTCTGTGTAGCGCTGTGCGAGGGCAATCATCGGCATGATGAACAGCAGGAAAGCAAGAAACTTTTTCATAGTATCGGATTATTCGAAATTCACTGCAAAGATACGAATAAGCGAGAGATAAACAAAACAGATTGTTTGTTTTTATCCCAAATCTGAATGATTGCGAACAGGAGTTCCCCCATTTCGGCTCACGAAAAAGTGTAAAATAATTTGACTCTTGCAAACTTTTTTGTAACTTTGTAAAGGAATTGACGACAAAACTATAATAAATAACGATAAGAACACATGAGAAAGGCCTTTTTATTCACCTTTGTCTGTGCTGCAATACTGGTTGCTGCGCAGGAGACATACAGAATACCTGTCAGCGAGAAGAACGAAAAGATGCAGACGGGACGGTTTGAACCGACTTGGCAGTCATTGGAGCAGCACGAGACGCCTGAGTGGTTCCGTAACGCCAAGTTCGGCATCTGGGCTCATTGGGGAGCACAATGCGTGGAAGGCAGCGGCGACTGGATGGCTCGTGAGATGTACATGGAGGGCAGTCACAAATACAAGTTCCACCGCGAGCACTACGGACACCCTTCCGAGTTCGGATACAAGGACATCCTGCCTCTGTTCAAGGCCGAGCGTTGGCAGCCCGACAGCCTTGTAGCACGCTACAAACGTTGCGGCGCCCAGTACTTCTTTGTCCTTGGCAATCATCATGACAACTTCGACCTTTGGGACTCACAATACCAGCCTTGGAACAGCAAGAACATCGGCCCGAAGCGAGACATCCTGGGAGAGTGGGCGGCAGCTGCCAAGAAGTACGGGCTTCCACTTGGCATCTCCTTTCATGCCGATCATGCCTGGACGTGGTTCGAGCCTTCGCAGCGCTATGACCTCGAAGGCGAGATGGCTGGCGTCTATTATGACGGCAACCTCCGAAAGGAAGACGGCAAAGGCAAGTGGTGGGAAGGTCTCGACCCGCAGATGCTCTATCAGCAGAACCACCCGATGAGCAAGGGCTCGTGGGATAACGGCGCCATTCACGGGCAATGGGACTGGAGTCATGGAGCCTGTCCGCCCTCGCAGGAGTTTGTCAACAATTTCTTCAACCGCACCATCGACGCCATAAACCGCTACAATCCCGACCTCATCTACTTCGATGTGACGGTGCTGCCCTTCTATCCCTTGAGCGATTGCGGTCTCAAGATAGCCACACATCTATATAATAAGAACCCACGAGGCGTGGTGTTCGGTAAGATTCTGGGTGAGGAACAGAAGAAGGCGCTGACATGGGATGTGGAGCGAGGCGCTCCCAATCAGATGGTGGAGCGGCCTTGGCAGACGTGCAACTGCATTGGCGATTGGCACTACAACACAGACACTTACAACAGAGGCTACCGCTCGGCAACCAATATGGTGAAACAACTGGTCGATATCGTCTCGAAGAACGGCAACCTGCTGCTCAACATTCCTTTGCGAGCCGATGGGACGTATGACGAGAAGGCCGCTCGTTTCCTCGATGAACTGGAAGCATGGATGACGCAGAACGGAGAAAGCATCTTTGGCACCCGACCTTGGGTGAAGTTCGGCGAAGGACCTGTTGCCGAAAAGGACATCAAGATTAACTCGCAGGGCTTCAACGAAGGGCAGTACAACAACATGGACCATCGCGACATCCGCTTCAACCAGACAGAGAAGCACCTCTATGTCACCGCGATGGGCTGGCCTGAGGAAGGCAAGCTTCTCATCAAATCACTTGCAAAGGGCAACCCAGACTTCAAGAAACCAATCTCCTCTGTCCTGCTCTTAGGTTATGGCAGACTCAAAGCACGTCAGACAAAAGAAGGTCTGGAGGTACAGCTTCCCCAGCCTTGTAACAAGATTGCTCCTGTGCTGAAGATTAAAAAGTAAAAGACTGCTTTCACTACAACTCGCCATTAAAGTCCCAAACTTCACACGTGTAATTGGCAAACATCACGTGTGACGTTGGCAATTTACTAGTGTGACGTTGGCAATTTACTAGTGTGACGTTGGCCTACGAATTTTGGGGCAACTTTTTTTGTTCTTCAGTATGTTTTTGAGGGGTCCGCAGCACATCGTTTTGTGTTTTGCTACAGTGCTACAGTTGCTACAGTTCATTTTGGGTCAAAATCATAATGACTTAAATGGCATTGGTGACGAGTGATGAGTGTTTTTAATTTTGTTTTGCGTTTCACTCGTCACTCATCATGTTTCGTCCTAATCGTTTGACAATCAAAAGGTAACACCCTGACGAGTGATTGACGACTCATCATCACTCATCAGGGCACTCATCAGGTTCTATATTGCTGATACTCTTTGCATTAACCCCCAAACCTGACGAGTGATGAGTGTTTTTGATTTTGTTTGAAACTTTTTTCGAGATATCTCGATGGACAAGTCATTCCGATACGGCCAGCAGGTCTCCGCATGTCTCTTCCGCACGCTTCACCCTGTTCCAGACGGTTTGTATCTTGGCATCCATCACCTTGGCAATTTGGGCATGACTATGCATTAAAGAAGTTAAAAATATTATGACAAGACAAATACGTTCATTCATTTGGTTACTATGATTTTATTCATATAAATCATTCCAGACAGCAGAGAAATCTCCCTGACATTTGTCTGACATTTGGTGTTATGGATGGGGCAGCGTCGGCACAGAGGCCGACGGCTGCCTATCGGAACGAGAGAGTATTTATGGTCAGTTCTAATATCCCATTCGCGAGGTGTCCACCTGCTTCTTCTGCTTCTCCTTGAAGTTTCCGATGCGGTAGATGGCGGTGAGAGAGTAGTTGGTGTAGGGCATCCAGACGCGCATGGTATAGTCCTGATGGGCGATGGTGGAGCTGGTGCTTATGTAGGCATTCAGGATATTCTCGCCCTTGGCCACCAGGCTCCACTTGCCGTTCTTCGAGGTGTAGCGGAGCGTAGCATTGAGCTGCAGGAATGGGTTAATGTCGTAGAGACCCTGAATGGACTTGGTCTGGAAGAAGGGATTGAGGATGAGCTGGATGTTGTGCCGCTGGGAGAACTTCACCACAGCCATACCGCCAAGGATGCCTGAGAGACGGGTGCGGTCAATGGGCAGGTCGAAGAATTGTGTCTTGTCGTGACGATAGAGGGCAGTGGCATTGACGTTACCGTTGAGCCACTGGCCGACACGGAACTGCGCCGAAGCCTGCAGCCCGAAGTAGTTGGAGTAGTCGAAGTTGGTTTCCTTCATGATGACGGCCATGCGGTCCGTAGGCTGGTAGGCCATCTGCACGAAGTAGTCGGGCTCCAGCATAGCGAAGGCGGTGAAGGTGTATTTGCGGTTCAGCTGCCACATCAAGTTGATGTCGTATTTCGACATGGGCTTCAAGTCAGGATTGCCCCATATCTCGCTGTAGGCCGAGGCGTAATAGATGCTGCTCATGGTGCTCCAGTAGCTGGGGTAGATGGCTTCGCTGCTGAACGAGAGGTTGAGCATATTTTTCTCGTTGATGTTCCACATCGCATTGAATTGCGGATAAATACGCCACTCGTTCCACTTAGTAGCATGATATTGTTCGGCAGTCAGTGAGGCATCAAGACTTAAAGACTGGCCTATTTGCTTGCTGAAACCTGCGTAGGCGTTCAATATGCGTTCGTTGTAATCTACGTATGATGTGGCATCGGGCAGGGGCTGGTGATCAGCGTTGAAGGTAGTCTGATAACTATTGTTGTTTGTAAACTGCGCCTTTCCACCATAGTTCAGTTCCCAACCTTTAGGCAGTGAATGAGTCTGGTCGGCTGTGAAGAGCCATTTGCTGACCTCCTGGCGGCTGTCGACATAGAGGTTTCGGCTCATTTCATTCAACTGCCCGTCGAGATTTTGCGTGCGAGGCTCCTGATAATTGGTATAGGATGCTCCGAGTTGCAGACCGAAGGGAGCAGAATAATTAGCATCCACATTGTGGAGGTAGGTATGCTGTCGGGAGTTTTGTATAGACTGCGCCGTGCCTGTTGTGGTATTGGTGGAGCGGGTGCTGTTCCACTGACCGGTATATGCCAGACTGAGGTTGTGATTTTCGCTGATGGCATAGTCCATACCGATATGGTATTCGTGGTCGGTGCCGTCGCTGCGGTTGCGGGTCTTGTCGCTGTAGGGTATGCGCTGGTCATTAAGAGGATGGTTTGCCTCGTGCTCCACCTGCCCGTAGCCCGTGCCGTCGGTAAACATGTATGATGCGTCTATGCCCAGTTTACCGTGATTATAGATGATGCTTCCGCCCGCATATCCAGTACCGTATTTTTGCTGTCGCCAACCGCCCATCAGTTGTCCTGAGAGTTGGTTTGTTCCAGTAAAGTCCTTCGTCACAATGTTGATGGCCATGCCTCGCACGTGATATTTTGCAGGTGCCGACGGCATCACCTCGGCCTTGGCCAGCATGGCTGCGGGCATCTGTTTAAGCCGTTCCACCACCTTGTCGGCACTCAGCGTGGTGGGCTTGCCGTTGATAATGAGCGTCACGGCCCGGCCAGAGAACATGACGTTACCGCCCATCTCGCTCACACCGGGGATGCTGACGAGCGCGTCGTAGGCATTGTCGGCAGGGTAGACTTGTAGGAGCATAGGCATGTTATAGACAAGATGCCCGTTCTCCGTACCAGATACGATGCGCTCGCCCGTCACCTGAACGCCGTTCAGTTTGATGGTCTCTGGTTGTAAACGAATTGTTCCCACTTCGGGCTGGTCGCAAATCTTGTATATGGTCTTGTAGCCGACGTAGGAGATGCGGGCGAGAATTTTGTTTTGCTCGTATGGAATGGCGAAGTAACCGCTCTCGTTCGACACACCACCGCCAAGGAGGGCGCTGTCTGCAGGATTGAGAATAGCTACATTGGCATAGCCCACGGGCTGATCCTGTTCGTCAACGATGGTGCCTGTCAAGTGGCGGTCGGTCTTGTGGGTACACTCCACATAGATTTCGCGGTCGTCGGGCTTCACGGTCATGCGGACGGGGTAGAAGCCTATCATCTGCTGGATGGCATCGGGCAGTTTCTTATTCTTGATGGTGGCTGTGATGCGGAAGTCCTCCAGTTCGTTGTAGAGGAAGTTGACGACGTATTCCTTCTGCTCGTTGTTTAACTGGAGTAGGGCTTCGCTGAGCGACACATTATTATATATGTGGCTGACACGCTGTGCGAAGGTTTCAAGTGGCATGCAGAGGATGCAGGCCATGAGCGTTAAAATATATAGCGTGCTTCTCATCTTACCACCAGCGTTTTGTCTTCCATGCCGATGTTCACGGCCTCGAAAGTGTTCAACTTTTCTAATACTCGCGTAAGACTGTCTTCACGCTTCCATACAAAGTGGAAACGAAGCTGGCGAGCCGCTTCATTCTCAAACTCCACGCCGACACCGTGGGCTGCAGCAATGGCTGTGAGCATAGAGTCAAGTGGCACATTATTGAAAATGTATGGCTCAACGGGAATTGTATCGGCCTTAACCGTATCTGCGGGCAGGGACGTGACAGACTCGATGTTGGTCGTTTGCTCCGTCGTAGGCAGTTGCGGTTTAGGCTTGCTGATATTTCGCACAACTTGGATAGCGGCAAAGGCAATGCCCGAAGCTAAAAGTACACCGATAAAAGATGCAGCAATCTTGCGAGGTGCGAGGTAAGCGCGAAGACGGGGCTTATATTCTCCTTCGTCGAGGATTTCCAACTCTTCTGAATGGCTGGCTGCAAACTTCTCCCATTCAGCATCCACATCGGGTGTATCGTTCTTAAGTGCATCGTGTTTGAAGGCACGCTTAGCGAAGCCAAGTTGCTTTACAAGTTGGCGCATCTCGTCGTCGGCGAGTATCTGCTGCAACTGCTCGTCGGTCAGTTGCTCAGGGTGGTCTTGTAATTCCAGAAGCCACTCAATGCGCTTTTCTTCGGTCATCATATTGCTTTTGAGTTTGAATTGAAATACTTTCTTATTTTCCCCACCGACTGCTTCAGGTGGGTGTGGACGGTCTGGCGACTGACATTCAGCACTTCGGCCACTTCCTGGCAGGTCATCTCTCGTAGGTAACGCAACCGGAAGACATTCTGCTCCATCGGTGACAGGTTGTCCTGCACGTAGCGCATCAGTTCTTCCATCTGCATTTGCTCTACCGCTGTATTGTCGCTAATAAGTGTATCAGCATCCTCGGTAAGCAGGCGTGCAAAGCGTTCTCGCACCTGTTTGTGCTGCAACACATTCAAACAACGATGATGCACACTCGCCAAGAGGAATGCTTTTGCATTGTCTGCCCTCATCACTACCTTGCCGCTAAGCAGACTGGCGAACACATCACTCACTACATCCTTGCTCTCCGCTTCATCGAAGAGCAACGTGAGTGCCAGATGATACATCTGCGTGTAGTGTGTCTTGAACAGACTTTCGATTTGACTCCGTCCAATTCCTCCTTGCTCGGCAGAGTTGATGCGAACATCACTCTGCGCTCGCTCGTTCGTCATTTCTTTTCGTGTCATACACTTATAATACAGTTCAGACGAAGAAAATGTAAAGCGGAAATGTGATTATTTTCAATTCAAACTCAAAATTCCTTTATTTTGGGGCGTATTTTCAACTAAATCGGGCGAAGATGCCCGATTATCATCCTCGCCCGTCTTGTATAATTGTGTCTATTGCCATAGCGGTTCATTTTCCCACCCACGAGGGAAGCCCATTGCGTTGATGTCAATGGACGGGTAGGAACTGAGTAGGGCATCAATCTTTGCCTTCATGTCGTTGTTCGGAGAAATGATGTCAAGGAAGTATTTAATGATACAGAGACTGAAATAGGCTTTCTTTTGGTTGACTGGAATTGCGATCCAAGGACGCGCCATACGTCGCTGAGTCAAAACCCTCAAAGCAAATGTACGGTTCCATACGCGAGCGTGATGACCGCAGTTGTTTCTGGCAACAGTGATAATCGTCATCCATGAGTTAAAGACTGGCACTCCCAGGGAGAACTCTTGTGCTATCTTCTTTCGAATCTGGTTGCTCCTGATGTTATCGTATATCCTTGTCAGCACACCTAATGGAAGTATCTCAGCCAACATCCAAGAA
>CACZBC010000033.1 GCA_902779315.1 uncultured Bacteroidales bacterium
CCCGTGGGAGAGTAGGTAGCCGCCGTTTTTAGCAGGAAGCCCTTCGAGAGCAATCTCGAGGGGCTTCTTTTGTTTGTGATATGGAAGTCTGCTCTCCCACGGGTGAGTGGAGGCTTCTTTTTTCTATGGGAGTGATGGTAAATATATGTGTAATAGGTAAGAAAAAGAGAAAATAGTTGCCTGATTGTTTGGCAGATTATGTAAAAGAAAGTATCTTTGTGTTGTATTTAGTTGATAAAACCTAACATAAAACAACATGAAGAGATTAGTTTTCCTTGCACTCGTGGCTCTGTATATGAGTTCGAGTATGATGACTATGGCCGATGAGCCGAGCAAGAGTTACCACCGTTTATATGCTGGCTACGCTCCTACGATTTTCTACACTGAACGTGGCAACGAGAATGTCAGCGATATGTTGAACGGCTTCAATGTCGGCTGGATGAGCGGTTTCAATGTGACCAAGTGCCGCCTGCCATTGTATACTGAGGTCGGCGTGAAGGCCAATGTAGGTCTCGGTGATTTCCTCAGTGACTTTGATAAGTACCTTGCCATCGAGATTCCGGTGAATGTGGCATATCGTTTCAGCATTCCGAACACGAAGATTCATTTGTCGCCTTATTTGGGTGTCAATTTCAAGGTGAATGCCTTGGGTAAAGACGAGGACGGATTGAACTATTTCGATATTGATGGTACGAAGCGTTTCCAGTTTGGCATGCAGGTCGGTGGTCATTTCGAGTTCAACCATTTCTATTTGGGACTGGGCTTCTGTGCGGACTTCCTACCCATCTTCGAAGATGACCATCTCTACCAATTTGGCAAATATTATTACGATAATAAAGTTCACACTTGCGGCTTTTATGTAAACGCAGGCGTCGTCTTTTAATGCTTGTTGAAAAAAGGTTCTGGAATGTTTGGCTGTGAGTGGAAATAGTCGTACCTTTGTGGGCAATAAACACTTACAATCATGGAAAAGCATTTCAAGAGAACCACTATTACGTCCGCTTTGCCTTACGCGAACGGACCTGTACATATCGGTCACCTTGCTGGTGTTTACGTGCCAGCTGACATCTATGCTCGCTATCTCCGGCTGAAGGGCCGCGAATGCCTGTTCATCGGAGGCAGCGACGAGCATGGTGTTCCTGTTACCATCCGGGCTCGCAAAGAGGGCATTACGGTGCAGGAGGTTGTCGACCGCTACCACAACCTGATCAAGGACAGCTTCGAGAGGTTTGGCATTTCCTTCGATGTTTATAGTCGCACTACGAGCAAGACGCACCACAAGCTTGCCAGCGACTTCTTCCGCAAACTCTATGACGATGGCAAGTTCATTGAACAAGTGAGCGAACAGTTCTACGACGAGCAGACCGGCCACTTCCTGACCGACCGCAACATCCGCGGAGAGTGTCCGCGTTGCCATGCTCCTGAGGCTTATGGCGACCAGTGCGAGAAATGCGGCGCTACGCTTTCGCCCGAGGAACTCATCAACCCCTATAACGCTGAAACAGGCAACCCTCTTGTCAAAAAACCGACGAAGCATTGGTATCTTCCCCTTGACAAGGACCAGCAGTGGCTCGAAAAGTGGATTCTGGAGGAGCACAAGGAGTGGCGAAGCAATGTCTATGGTCAGTGCAAGAGCTGGCTCGATGGCGGACTGCGTCCTCGTGCTGTGACACGCGACCTCGACTGGGGTATTCCCGTGCCCATCGAAGGTGCTGAAGGCAAGGTGCTCTATGTGTGGTTTGATGCTCCCATCGGCTACATTTCGAACACCAAAGAGCTCTGTGACGCCCATCCCGAACTTGGCTCTTGGGAGAAGTGGTGGAAAGACCCAGAGACCAGATTGGTCCATTTCATCGGCAAAGACAACATCGTCTTCCACTGCATCGTCTTCCCTGCTATGCTGAAGGCACATGGCGACTACATCCTGCCCGATAATGTGCCGAGCAACGAGTTCCTCAACCTCGAAGGCAATAAGATTTCTACTTCGAAGAACTATGCAGTCTGGCTCAACGAGTACCTTGATGAGCTGCCAGGCCGTCAGGATGAACTCCGTTATGTGCTCACCGCCAATGCACCCGAGACCAAGGACAACGACTTCACCTGGGACGACTTCCAGGCACGTTGCAACAACGAGTTGGTGGCTGTCTATGGCAACTTCGTGAACCGTGCCCTGCAGTTGACGCAGAAGTACTACGAAGGCCGCGTGCCCGAGTGCGGAGAGCTTAACGACTATGATAAGGAGACGCTTGCCGAGTTCTGCGACGTCAAGTCACGTTTGGAACAATTGCTCGAGGGCTTCAAGTTCCGCGAGGCACAGAAGGAAGCGATGAATCTGGCACGAATTGGCAACAAATACATTGCCGATTGCGAGCCTTGGAAGGTTGTCAAGACAGATCCCGAGCGCGTCAAGACCATCATCTACCTCAGCCTGCAGATTACGGCCAACCTCGCCATCGCTTTCGAACCCTTCCTGCCCTTCAGCAGCAAGCGCTTGAGGGAGATGATTGCCCTCGACACCTTCTCGTGGGAAGACCTCGGCCGCACCGACATCCTGCCTGCAGGCAAACAATTGCCCAAGCCCGAACTGCTCTTCACCAAGATAGAAGATGAAGTTGTCGCCCAGCAGAAAAAGAAACTTGAGGATACACTTAAGGCCAACGAAGAGGCTTCCTACAAGGCAGCGCCTGTTAAGCAGACAGTTTCCTTCGAAGACTTCGAGAAGCTCGACATCCGAGTTGGCATCGTCAAGAGTTGTGAGAAGATCAAGAAGAGTAAGAAGCTCCTGAAGTTCATCTTGGATGACGGCAGCGGACAGGACCGCACCATCCTGAGTGGCATAGCACAATGGTACGAACCAGAGCAGTTGGTGGGCAAAAGTGTCCTTTTCATCGCAAATTTCGCGCCTCGTCAGATGATGGGAGAAGAGAGCCAGGGCATGATTCTGAGCGCTGTCAATTACAACGGCGACCTCAGCGTTACCACTGTCCTCAACCCCGTTAAAGGTGGCAGTCAGGTCGGATAAAAGAGGTTTTATGAAGCGGACTGCTCACCTCTTCATGGTTTTGTTCCTGCTTTGCGCAGGGAACCTCAAAGCCGAAGTCTATACAATTGACTTCAATAGAGGAACTGTGAATGGGTTGAGTATTAACACCAATGTGGAAGGTGCAGAACAGTCTTACTACTGTAAAGAAGGAAGCGACCTTTTTGTCTTACATGATAGGACATCGAAATGCTATTATAATGATAAAGGTTGCGGAATCCGTATTGCAGCAAGTAATGGTGTTGGAATGTTCATACTTTCACTTCCTGCTTCAACCCCTATCTTAAAGGTTGTTGCTTATGCTTCAAAGGTTTTGAATAATACTTCTTCAACTTTGGCTTTTTATGCCGGCAATGCTGAGATTAAAACTTTCAACAATGAAGAATTAAAACCTTATTCTACGGAAAATCCAGCTTCGACATACTATCAATTGCCAGATATTGTTGTTAACAGGGAGTTTAAAGACTTGAAGTTTCAAGCGCCCAAAGGTGGCTATGTCATGCTTCACCGCATAGAAATCTTTACAAAGGATGGCGGCATTGACGATGATGGCATAAAAAGTCCTGCTGAAAATAACGATGAAATGGGCTTTTTTTACATTCTTTCAGGTCAACGCATCAGTAAACTTGGACGAGGAATCTTCATTAAAGGTAGCAAGAAATACTACGTTAGGTGAACTTCCCCCCAGAGTTTGTAGGGGTACCTTCTCATGTGACTGTTGTAGAAACGGCGGTCGCCAGTTACTTCCGGACCGATGAAATCCGGCTTTTCGAACTGGTCGGTCTCGCTCTCCAGTTCTATCTCTGCCATTATCAAACCTGCGTTGTCGCCCTCAAAGACATCAACCTCCCAAGTATGTTTGCCATCTTTGCTCGGCACCAACCAGCGAGTCTTCTCTATGATGCCTGGTTCGCAAATCATCATCAAGGCTTCTGCTTCTGCCAAAGGGATTTCCTTCTCCCACTCGAAACGCGCCAAGCCTGCCTTACCGCTTGGGCCTTTGATGGTCAGATAGCCTTTGTCGCCACGAATGCGAACACGGACAGTACGGCCATTGCCCGAGGCTATGTAGCCCTGGGCGATGTGAGTGGAACTGATTGCTTGGCTTTTGAAGTCGCCAATGACGAGAAATTTGCGTTCGATTTCTTGGAGGGACATGGTATCTTGGGACTAATGGGGTTTATGGGTTTAATGGGGTTGGTGGGCTTGGAGAGTGCTTTATTCACCTCCGAACTCCATGAGGTAGGCTTTGATGAAGGCATCGATTTTGCCGTCCATGACACCACCGACGTCGCTGGTCTGATAGTTTGTGCGGTGGTCTTTGACGCGGCGGTCGTCGAAGACATAACTGCGGATCTGGCTGCCCCACTCAATCTTCTTCTTGCCTGCCTCGACTTTTGCCTGCTCGGCCATACGATGTTTCAACTCCTTGTCGTAAAGCATGGAGCGGAGTAAGCGCAAGGCATTCTCCTTGTTCTTGGGCTGGTCGCGCGTCTCGGTATTCTCGATGAGGATTTCCTCTTCCTCGCCCGTATAAGGGTCTTTGTACTGATAACGCAAGCGGACGCCGGACTCGACCTTGTTGACGTTCTGACCTCCAGCGCCAGACGAGCGGAAAGTATCCCATGAGATGCGGGCCTGCTCGATGTTCACCTCGATGGTATCATCGACAAGTGGGGTGACGAAGACTGATGCGAAGCTCGTCATGCGCTTGCCCTGAGCATTGTACGGAGAGACGCGAACCAGACGATGAACGCCGTTTTCGCTTTTCAGGTAACCGTAAGCATACTCGCCTTGAATCTCGAGCGTGCAGGACTTGATGCCGGCATCATCGCCGTCGAGTAAGTTACTGACTACGCATTTGTAGCCGTGCGTCTCGGCATAACGCATGTACATTCGCATGAGCATCTGTGCCCAGTCCTGAGCCTCTGTGCCGCCAGCGCCGGAGTTTATCTTGAGGACGGCGTCCATCGAGTCTTCCTCGCGCCGCAACATGTTCTTGAGTTCGAGTTCTTCGATGGCGGAGATGGCTTTTGTATAAAGTGTGTCCACCTCTTCCTCGGTGACGAGTTCCTCCTTGTAGAACTCGAAGGCGGTGTCGAGCTCGTCGCAAAGTGTCTTGACTTCTGCATAGCCCTTGAGCCATTTCTCGAGGCTCTTGACGAGCTTCATCTGCGCTTCGGCACGCTTTTGGTCGTCCCAGAATCCGGGGGCTTGGGTGCGGAGCTGTTCTTCTTCGTACTGTATCTTCTTGCCGTCGATGTCGAGGTAGCGGTTGAGCTGTTCTGTGCGCTCCTTGACTTCTTTGAGTTGGTCTTGAGTTATCATTATTCTTCGTACATCTTATCTATTTGTTCCTTGTAGAGTTCATTGAGGACTGGGCGCTTCACCTTGAGTGTGTTAGTGAGCTCACCGCGTTCCATGCTGAAGGGTTCCGGCAAGAGCGTGATGCGCTTCACTTGCTCGTAGGAAGCCAAGTCCTGTTGTATCGTCTCGATACGGTCCATGACAAACTGCACTATCTGCGGGTTGGCACAGAGCTCGGCACGGCTGCTGAACTCGATTCCCCGCTTCTTTGCCAAGTCCTCGAGCAGTTTGTATTCAGGAATGACGAGAGCCGAGACGAATTTGTGCTGGTCGGCTATGATGACGATCTGGTCGATGTAGCGGTCCACACAGAATTTCGACTCGAGCATTTGCGGGGCGATATATTTGCCGTTACTCGTCTTGAAGAGGTCCTTGATGCGCTCTGTCATGAAGAGTTCGCCGTCCTTCATGTAGCCGGCATCGCCTGTATGGAACCAGCCCTCCTTGTCTATCGCCATAGCCGTAATCTCGGCTTTGCGGTAGTAGCCTTTCGTGATGGTGTCGCCTTTGAGCAATATCTCGTCGTTTTCGCCGAACTTCACCTTGACGCCATCAAGCGGACGACCGATAGAGCCGAGCGAAATGGGTTGGTTCCAACGGTCGCAAGAGACGGTGGCGGTACTTTCTGTGAGGCCGTAGCCTGTAATCATCAGGATGCCAGCCGAGCGGACAAACTCCTCGATGACAGGTGGAATGGCAGCTCCGGCAGTGGGGAAGAAGTTGCCTCGCTCCAGTCCTAACGTCTTCAAGAGCAGGGCGATGACCGTCTTCTCGTAGAAGAGGTATTGCATCTTCAGGGCAAGAGGTGGCACGAGGCCTCGCATCTTGTAGTCGATGTTGTAAGCCTTGCCGATGCGAAGCGCGTCTTCGAGCATCCTGCGCTGTATAGGCGAGGACGAGTTCATCTTCTCTTGTACGCCGCTATACACTTTTTCCCAGAATCGCGGCACAGCGCACATGCAAGTGGGATGCACTTCGCGCAGGCTCTGCAGGATGTCGGCAGGGCGTCGGTTGACGGCCAGCGTGCAACCCGTCTTGATGCAGAGATACGACCAGCCTCGTTCGAAGACGTGGGTGAAAGGCAGGAAGTTCATGATGAGGTCTTTGTCGGAAAGCGGCAGAGCCCCAACATGGCCTCGGAAAGCGGCATTATACATGCGATGAGTCAGCATCACACCCTTGCTGATGCCTGTTGTTCCGCTGGTATAGAGGATGTTCGCAAGGTCGTCCTCATCCGCTTCGGAAGTGAGTTTTTGAATCTCTTCGCTGTAGTCTTTTCCGTCGGAAAGTGCCAGGAACTCATCGAAGTAGAGGCTCACTTTGTCTTGCGGGTCTTTCTGGACAGAAGGGTCGAAGATGATGAGCTTCCGCATGGATTGCTCGATCTTGAGTATGCGGTAGGCTGTGTCGTACTGGTATTGCTCGCCGACGAAGATGTAGCGGATCTTGGCGTCGCTCACCATGTACTTGACTTGAGTCTCGCTTGCCGTTGCATAGAACGGGATGGTGACGGCCCTGATGCCGTAAGCGCCGAAGTCCACGAACATGCATTCTGGCATGTTTTGCGAGAAAGTGGCGATGTTTTCCTGCACTTTGACTCCCAGTTCGAGCAGAGAGGCCGAGACGCGACTCACAGTCTTGGCATAGCTCTCCCACGAAATCTCCTTCCACTTCTGCAGTTCATCGTCGCGATAAAGCATGGCGGCTCGCTTGCCGTAAACGGCAGCTTGACTCTGGATAAGCGAGTGAAGAGAACTGGGATTCTGCATGGCTATTTTGTGCTTTGTTAGCACAAAGGTACGGAAAAAAGTTCATAATTCATAGTTCATAGTTCATAATTTTGTTTTTTTTCGTAACTTTGTCGCGTGAAACGGTAAAAGGGAAATGGTAAAATGGCAAACGAAAGGATAACAGAAAGGGCGATAGAGTTGCTTCTGAGACTCATCGAAGTGCCGCGTATAAGCAGGGAAGAGAAGGCTGCAGCCGACCTTTTGGAGGACTATATGAAGGGCGAACTTGGGCTCGAAGTGAAGCGAATGGGCAACAATCTTTGGTCGCTCCAGCCAAGTTTTGACCCAGAGAAGCAGACTTTGCTCCTGAATGCCCACATCGATACCGTGAAACCCGTGGCCGGTTGGCAGCGCGATCCCTTCAAAGCGACTCGCGAAGGCAGCCGAATCTACGGGCTTGGCGCAAACGACGATGGTGCCAGTCTGGTCTCTCTCTTGCATGTTTTTGCAGCTCTCAAAGATGAGGGCAGCCTTTACAACCTCGTTTTCTTGGCAAGTGCGGAAGAGGAAGTGAGCGGAAAAGGCGGCATAGAAAGTGTCTTGCCTTTGCTTCCGAAGATAGATGTCGCACTTGTCGGAGAGCCGACAGGCATGCAGCCAGCCATCGCCGAGAAAGGCTTGATGGTGCTCGATGTGACGGCTCACGGAAAGGCAGGACACGCTGCCCGCAACGAAGGCGAGAATGCCATCTACAAGGCGCTCGAGGACATCGAATGGTTCCGCAGCTACAGGTTCGAGAAGGTTTCGCCCCTGCTTGGCCCGGTCAAAATGACGGTCACCATTGTGAACGCAGGAACGCAGCACAATGTCGTGCCCGATACCTGCACTTTCACTGTGGATGTCCGCTCGAACGAGTGTTATACGAATCGCGAACTCTACAACTTCATTTGCGGGCAAGTCAAGTCGGAAGTCAAGGCCCGCAGTTTCAGGTTGGGTTCCTCAGGTATCGACGAGAACCATCCTCTTGTGCAAAAGATTGTCGAGCTGGGAGGCAAGCCGTTCGGCTCACCCACTTTGAGCGACCAAGCACTCATGCCTTTCCCCAGCCTGAAGATGGGTCCAGGCGAGAGCAAACGAAGCCATTCTGCCGATGAATTCGTGGATTTTTGCGAAATAGAGCATGCAATCGAGACCTACCTCGCACTCCTGAAGTGACCCCTCGAAATGGGTCGTTTCCAAACATGGCACAGTTAAAATGCAAACATCTAGTGTGACGTTTGCAATTTACTAGTGTGACGATTGCGATTTACTAGTGTGACGATTGGGATTTACTAGTGTGTCGTGTGCAAACATATAACTTGTCGTTTTGGCGCGACTTGACAGACTGTGTTTGGGCAAAAAGTTAAATGTTGCATAGTTGTGCAACAAAAAACACAGACTGTACCTCCCTAATCTTATAGCCAATATTATTTTAAGATAATATTGAAGAATAAATCTAGGGTATAGTCCCTTTTAAATGTTGCGTATACATGCAACATTTAACATTTGAGCTACGCCTCTTCACCACTCTACATCAACCCTACACCCATGTATGTGATTGACACATAATGACTTAAATGGCATTGGTGTAGAGTGCAGAGTGTTTTCAATTTGGTTTTGCATTTTACTCGTCACTCATCATATTTTTGTTCTAAAGTCTTGATAGCCAAACAAGTAACACCCTGATGAGTTCCTGATGACTCATCAGGGCACTCATCATGTTCTATATGGTTGATACTCTTTGTGTTAACCCCCAAACCTGACGAGTGACGAGTGTTTTTGATTTCTGTTGAAACAAATTTTCTTATAGAATTTGTTGGAAAGCAAAGAAAAGTTTGTAACTTTGCACCTGCAATCCTTAGGGAAAGCAGATCTTATCGGAAATAAACGAAGCGTTATGCTCGTCTTGTGACATGAAACCTGAGAAATTTCAAGCAAAGCAAGAGAACATGATGGCTTCCATGCTTGGGCGTGGATGCGAACCATTTTTCTTTTGCAGGGTTTTCTCAGGACCTCATGTCGGAGAAGTGGATACAGCTCCACGCTTCTGCATTATAACAGGTCCTTTTTGGTGCTGGAAGGACAAAAGGATTCAAAACAATGAAGGTAAAAAGCTTTGTCACAGCCCTGCTGCTAGTGTTCACTATGTTTAGTTGCAGCAAGTACGACGACTCGGAAATCTGGGACTATGTGAAAGGGATGAACACGCGTTTGACAGCACTTGAGGAGAAGTGTAAGGACATGAACACAAACATCACTTCTTTGCAAACGATTGTTGCTGCTTTCGAGAATGGAGACTACATCACAAATGTGGCTCCCGTAATGAGAAACGGCATTCAGATCGGGTATACCATCTCGTTCCTGAAATCTCCTGCAATCACTATCTATAATGGTACCGACGGCAAAGATGGAAAGGATGGGAATAATGGTTTTGACGGAAAAGACGGGAACGATGGCTATACTCCTGTTATCGGTGTGAAAAAAGATGCCGATGGGTTGTACTATTGGACCGTCGACGGTGAATGGATGTTAGACGAAGATGGCATGAAAGTTCGTGCGTCTGGCATTGATGGTAAAGATGGCACTAATGGTACGAATGGAACAAACGGAACAAATGGTGAGAACGGCATAACTCCGCTACTAAAGATAGAAAACGAGTACTGGTATGTTTCCTATGACGCTGGCACAAGTTGGCAGCTATTGGACAAAGCAACTGGTCCTAAAGGTGACGAAGGAGAATCTTTGTTTAGTTCTATTGTGGTAGGTGATAATGTAGTGATATTTGTCCTTGTAGATGGAACGACATTCACTATTCCGTTGTATAATTCATCGACAGGAGATGACCAAGGCGGTGTAGATGACGAAGGACACGGATGGGTCAATCTAGGCTTACCCTCTGGAACTCTTTGGGCAACATGCAATGTTGGCACCTTTGATCCTAACAATTCTGGATTCCGTTTTGCTTGGGGTGAGACACAGCAGAAGGAAGAATACAAGTGGGCCACATATAACTATTGTAATGGTAATGGAAGTGAACCTTACTTCAAAATGACAAAATATTGCAATAAAAAAGACTTCGGCAATAATGGTTTTACAGATAACTTAACAGAATTGTTACCTGAAGATGATGCAGCAACAGTTAACTGGGGCACAGATTGGCAAACGCCGAGCATCGAACAAATGAAAGAATTGGTGAACAGCGAGTACACGACGACAGAGTGGACAAGTTATACTAATTCGGTAAAAGGATATCTCATTACAAGCAAAAGTAATGGCAATAGCATTTTCCTGCCGACATCAAACTGCCGAGATGGTAAGGGTTATGGCTATGTGGGTGGTTCTTCCCCCAGTTACTACTGGTCTCGTTCGCTCGACACAAATTATCCTAATTCCGTCCACTATCTATTCTTTGATCCGCTAGGCATCTCTTTTTCCAGTAAAGACCGCTTCTTTGGCCTAAGCATCCGTCCTGTGCGAAAGCAATAATATCTAAAATAAGTTAAGGCGACAGACTCTCATCTGTCGCTTTTTTTTTGTTCCTTTTCTTGCCGGTATCGGCAAAAAACAGGGCATTTTGGGGTAAAAACGAGGGGAAGAACTTGCCGATAACACATAAGGTTATCGCTTTTCCTTGAAGAAGCGTTGCATCAGTTCGGCACATTCGTCTGCCATCACGCCGCTTGTGACCTCTGTTCGAGGGTGCAGGGCTTGAGGTGCGAAACGAGAGTAACCGCGCTTTTCATCGGGCGCTCCATAAACTATTCGGCTGATTTGTGACCAACCGAGGGCTCCAGCACACATCACACAAGGCTCGACTGTGACATAAAGTGTGCAGTCGTTCAGGTACTTGCCGCCCAGATGCTCTGCTGCGGAAGTGATAGCCTGCATCTCGGCATGAGCAGTTACATCATGCAGCAGTTCAGTCAGGTTGTGACTTTTGGCAATAATCTTGTCCCTGCACACCACAACTGCCCCAATAGGAATTTCGCCCTGCTTGTAGGCCGCGTTTGCCTCAGCCAAAGCCTGCTTCATGTAGAAATTGTCGTCAGCCATTTTCTTTTTTCTTGCTTTTCTTCGCAAAATTACAAAAAATCTCTAATCTCTAATCCCTAATCCCTAATCTTTTTATATCTTTGCGAAAGAATTAGATATAAAAAAGGATATGAACAACACAGAATACCTCGTCATTAGCCGCAGCAACGGCACTACGAAGACTGGTTCGCCTTATGCTACGCTGAAGGTGGCAAACCTCATCGAGACCATCAATGTGGCGGTTTGGGACATGCAGCCGACGGCAGAGCCGCAGGTGGGACAACTCGTCGTCTTCTATAATCTGAAGGACAACGACGGCAAGAAGTCGTGCGACTTCCGCGACCTGAAGTGCTGCGGAGAGCCGTTGTTCGACCACGAGCTCTACAATCTTTTGCCTCGACCTGTTCGTCGTGATGTATGGGACGACACGATAAAGAAGCTCCTCAGCTATTGCTCGGACAAGACTTTGATGGGTATCATCGAGGAATTTGCAGGGCGTTTCTACGAACCATTCAGTCAGTATCCTGCTGCCACAGCCATGCATCATGCCTTTCCTGGCGGCCTCTTGAACCACACACATCAGATGCTCAAGATGCTGGAGGGACTCTATCCCTGCCTGCCTTACGAGGTGAAGGTGGAACATTGCATCATCGCGATACTCTTCCACGACTGCGGCAAGCTCTATGAGTACACCAAAACGGGTGAGTCTCAGCCAGATATGTACTTGCTCGGCCACATCTACATCGGCGCTCATTGGCTGCAGAACATCCTGAAAGAGAGAGGAATAAGCGAGGAAGAGACGAAGCGAATAGTGCATTGTGTCCTGTCGCATCATGGCACAAGGGAGTTCGGAAGTCCCGTCGTTCCTTGCACGCAAGAGGCCATTGTTGTGAGTCACATTGACAATCTCAGTGCCAAGACCGACACTTGGGAAGGGGCTGGCGATATGGAATACATGAATTCTCTGGGAACGAAAAAAGTCAAGCCGCTTTAGTTCATAGTTTATAGTTCATAATTCATAGTTGTTGTGGAATACAAAGAGGCAGAACTATCACGATTGCAGGAAGCGCTTTATGCCACTCTAAGCGAGGTGGACCGCATCTGCAGGAAGCACGGCATCCGTTACTTTGTGACGGGTGGAACGGCTGTTGGAGCGTACTTCTGGCAAAAGATTCTGCCTTGGGACGACGATGTGGATGTGGGCATGATGCGACCAGACTACGAGCGTTTTGCTCAGATTGCTCAAGAGGAACTTGGCGACAAATTCTTTCTGCAAACTCCTGACACAGAGCCTCATACGCCATTCTACTTTATGAAGGTCAGGATGAACGGTTCTCGCTTCTCGGAAGCCACGTTCAAGCACATCAAGATGCACCAAGGCATCTATGTCGACATATTTCCCTTCGACAAAATTCCCAAGCAAAAGTGGCTCGAACGACTGCAGCACAAAGCGCTTTTCTTCCTGAACGGCCTCTTCATCGCCAAGGAGATTTGGCAATGGAAACATTGTGGCAAATGCGACATTCCAGAGCCCAGGAAGCGAGGCTGGCTGCCATGTTTCTTTACGCGACTGCTCATCACTCTGCTCAGCAAACGCCTCATATATAAAATAATGTATAGGGTGCAGACGATGTTCAACAGCAAAGACCTTCCGCTCTGCAAGAACATCATCACAAAGAGCGAGCGTCTGCCCATCGAAGACGTCAAGCAGTCGCAGATTGTGACATTAGGCCCCTTGCAAGTCAGCGCTCCAAGAGACCTCCTGCTCTATCTGAACAATCATTACGGAAGCGTTCGCAAGGGCATTCCAGACGAGATGAAAGTCAGTCATCGCCCAGAAGAATTAGCTTTTCCAGAATCCCTATGAAACAAAGAAATCACGCCTTCGACATCCTTTGCGGCATTTGCATCATCCGAATGGTAACGCTGCACATCATGGCTTTCTGCGGTCAGGACAAACAGGACTGGTGGCTCGAAGTGATGCGTTGGAGCTTCTTCTTCATGAGTTTCTTCTTCTTCAAGGCCGGCTACTTCAATAAAGGTACTTCGAGCGGCACAGACCTCGACTACTTGAAGGACAGGAGCAAACGACTCTTGGTGCCCTATCTGATGAGCGGTATCATAGGTGCCATCGTCTATTTCAGTTTCTACTTCCCTCTCGTGGACCGTTACAAAAAGTTTGTCGAGCCGCTTGAATGGAACCACATCTGGATGAAGAGCGGTTTCTACGGCAATTCCCCCATCTGGTTCCTCTTTTCGTTCTTCACCGTCTATATGATGGTGCGATACATCGACAAAGTGAAGTATTTGTGTTGGCTCACGATTGCTTTCCCTGCACTCAGTTATTGGGCATACAAGACGGGCAATAATGTGCCGATGAGTCTCGGCAATGTCTTCATCGCTTGCTACTTCTTCTATCTCGGAAGGTTGTGGCGATGGGTGATGCAGAGGTTTAGTAGGGAGCAAGTTATGGCTGCTTCGTGGCTGATGGTAGCAGCCTTTGTGGTCCTCGGCATCGTGGCTCCAGGCACTTACAATATGAGCCAGAATCTCTTTACGGGCAATGCCTTGATGGCTGTCGTCAATGCGACTTTGGTGCTTTGTGGTTTGGCAGGCGTTTTGCTGACCTTGCAAGTGCCTCGAATTCTCTTGCTATGCTTCATCGGGGAGCATAGTATGGTCTTCTTCATCTCGCATTATCCGATGCTCTACTTCTACAAGTTCATGCACCTTTCTTATGGCAGAAGCATCTACGGAAAAGTCGATGATGTGCTCATCCTTATTCCAGTCATCTTCTGCATCTGTGCATGGCTTGTGCCTTATATAGAGCGGGTTCCGTGGCTTAGCGGACGTTGGCCCGAGAAGCAGCGTGCAATTCCAGCAGTCGAGCCACGCCAAGACTGATGGACTTCAATCCGAAGTCTTCCGGCTTAACATCTTCCCAAGGCAACCAAAGCACTTCTTCGGCATCATCCATTGCTTTTGCTCCCTCAGTTTTTTCTACTCTACAAAGGAAGAAGAGGTCGAGAGTGGGAATGTCGAGACCAGAGTATTGATACATGTTGGGCAGCGAGAAAAGATAGCGCGACTCGACAACCGAAAGCCCAGTCTCTTCCATGACTTCCCGCTTGACGCCTTCTTCGCCAGTTTCATAGCAGTCGCAAAAGCCTCCAGGAAGGTCGAGGGTCCCTTTCGCAGGCTCTTTGCTTCGACGGACAACCATCAAACGGTCCATTTCATCGACAATAACGGCAACTGTCGAAGCACTTGGATTCATGAAATAGACAAAGCCGCAATCCTCGCAGCGTTTGCTCTTTACGGTATCCACGACGAACCGCTTCGACCCGCATTTCGGGCAAAAAGAGAAGAGTTGCAACAAGTGGTTTCCTTCTTTGTTTGTCATAAATTTGATATTTGTTGTTTGCAAAAGTAGCGAAAAGCGCGATATAAAGCAAGTTTTCGTTGCTTGTTCCGCGGAAATTCGCTAACTTTGTACTTCGGAACAACTAATTGTGTGAACTATGATGACAACTTTTATTGACTGGTTTCAGGCTTTGCCTCCCTACATGCGTGTTTATTGGATGATAGCCATAGCTGCCTCCATCATTTTCCTTATCCAGATGACCTTGACGCTACTGGGCCTTGGAGATACTGATGCAGGTGGTGACATTGGCGACCTCGATGCAGGTGGAGCCGACTTGGGCGATGGCAACGGCGATACGATGGATACTGGCGGAGCCATACAACTCTTTACGATTCGCAACCTGGTGAACTTCCTGTTGGGAGTCGGTTGGGGTGGCGTTTGCCTGAGTGGCTTGATGGGGAACCGCTTCATGCTCGCTTTGGCTGCAATCCTTTGTGGTTGCATCATGGTGGCTGCCTTTATAATAATGTATAGGCAACTGATGAAACTCGAAGGCAACGGCTCTTATCGTATAGAAGAGAGCGTGGGACAAGTCTGCGAGGTCTACATCCGAATCCCTGCCAATCGTAGTGGTAGCGGCAAAGTTCAGATTAGTTTCCACGGCTCAGTTCAGGAACTTCCGGCTCAGACTGAAGGCGACGCCATTCCGAGTGGCACTAAGGTTCGAGTAACTAAGGTTGTCGACAAAGCCGTCTTGATAGTGGAACAAATTTAATCTCTAAACTCTAAACTTTAAACACTTAACTAATATGGAACCCTTCTATCTTATTGTGATTGGAGTCATCGTACTCGTCTTCCTCTTCATGGCCATCATCAACCGCTATCGTCGCTGCCCAAGTGATAAGATATTGGTTATCTATGGTAATCGTGGCAACAGCAAGAGTGCCAAGTGTGTGCATGGTGGTGGCGCTTTCGTATGGCCCATCATCGAGGACTACGCTTACCTCTCTCTTACACCTATCGGCATTGATGCGAACTTGACGAATGCCCTTTCGAAGCAGAACATTCGCGTGGATGTGCCTTGTCGCTTTACAGTTGGTATCAGTACGGAGCCTGAAAGCATGCTGGCTGCTGCAGAACGTTTGCTTGGACAAACGCCTCAGCAGATTCAGGAACTGGCTCGAGACATCCTCTTCGGCCAGCTTCGTCTGGTTATTGCCACGATGAGTATCGAGGAGCTGAACTCCGATCGCGACAAGTTCCTTGAGGCTATCACGGCTAACGTCGAGGTCGAGTTGAAGAAGATCGGTTTGCGCTTGATCAACGTGAACGTGACCGACATCAAGGATGAGAGCGGATACATCGAAGCACTCGGTCAGGAGGCTGCTGCAAAGGCAATCAACGAAGCCAAAGTTCGTGTTGCTGAGCAGGAACGGAATGGTGAAATAGGTAAGGCTGAGGCTGTTCGAGAGACTAGAATCCGTACTGCTGAAGCCAATGCGGAAGCTGTGAAGGGCGAGAACGAAGCCAAGATAGCGATTGCCAATTCCGATGCAGTTCGTCGTGAACGCGAGGCTGAGGCTCAGCGAAAAGCCGTAGCTGCTGAGAAGGTTGCAAACGCTCAAGCGCTCGAAGAGGCTTATGCTGCAGAGCAGAAAGCTGAGAATGCCAGAGCAGACAGAGAGCGTGCAAGCCAGCAAGCTAACGTCATCGTGGCTCAGGAGATTGAGAAAAAGCGTCTGGTCATCGCAGCTGAAGCCGAAGCAGAGCAGAAGAGAGTCAATGCAAAAGGTGAGGCTGATGCCATCTTCGCCAAGATGGAGGCAGAGGCGAAAGGTCTCTTCCAAATCCTCACGAAACAGGCCGAGGGTTACGACAAGATGATACAAGCTGCAGGAGGGGACGCCACGAAGGCCTACACGCTGCTTCTCTTGGAGAAGTTGCCAGATCTCGTCAAGACGCAAGTCGAGGCCATCAAGGGCATCAACATCGACAAGGTGACGGTTTGGGACAATGGCGGTGGTGGCGAAGGCAAGACAAGTACGGCCAACTTCCTCGCCGGATTGATGAAGAGCGTGCCTCCACTCAGCGAACTTTTCGACCAAGCAGGAATGGCGCTGCCAGAGTATTTGGCAAAGAAAAAAGAGGAAAAACCGGAGGAACCAGAGGCAATTGAAGAATAGACCCAAGTGAAGTTGGCAAACATCACGTTTGACGATCGCAATCGTCACACTAGACAATCGCAATCGTCACACTAGATAAATGCAATCGTCACACTAGTTAAATGCGATTGTCGCACTATACGATCGCAATCATAAAGTGTTAAGTTTGTCAACTTAACAGGCCTGACTGAAAAACCTCACTTCCGACCTCATCATTTATAGGTATTTTTGACTTGAACAGGAAAGCAGTTGCTTGTTGTTTGCCGCTTTTTGCATACCTTTGCAAAGCAAAACGAACAAAAGCACAAGACTATGACACTGAGAGAACTCGATAGGGGACAATCGGCCACCATCCTCAAGGTTGGTGGTGAAGGAGCGCTTCGGCAGCACTTCCTCGATATGGGTATGATACCAGGAACTCAAGTGACGCTGCAGAAGTTCGCGCCTCTTGGAGACCCGATGGAATTGCGTGTTCACGGCTACGAACTGACCTTGCGACTCGCCGATGCAGAGCAGATTGAGATCAGTCTGAATGGCGAACAAACCGAATCCTCAGCCTTCGATGACGACCAAACCGTAGAGGTTTGTCACGAACTGGAGCATCCAGGCTTCGGCGAGGAAGGCCGTTACCACGAAGAAGACACAATTCACCCCATTTCATCGGCAAAAAAGGGACGTCTCACCTTTGCTCTCGTCGGCAATCAGAACTGCGGAAAAACGACTCTTTTCAATCAGTTGACGGGTAGCAAACAACATGTCGGCAACTTTCCTGGCGTCACAATCGACCGAAAAGACGGTATCATCAAAGGGCATCCGGATGCCGTCGTGACCGACCTTCCAGGCATTTACAGCCTCAGTCCATACACGAGCGAAGAGGTCATCAGCCGTCGCTTCATCCTGGAAAGCAATCCGAGTGGCATCATCAATATCGTCGATGCATCCAACATCGAACGCAACCTATATCTGACCATGCAATTGATGGAGCTCGACATACCTATGGTGTTGGCTCTCAACATGATGGACGAGGTGAAGGGTAATGGCGGAGCCGTTCGTATCAACCGAATGGAAAGGATGCTCGGCATTCCTGTCATTCCCATCAGTGCCATGAAAAACGAGGGCGTGGACGAGGTCGTGAGACATGCCATCCATGTGGCCCGCTATCATGAAGGGCCGGCTCGACAGGACTTTTGCAGTCCGAAAGAACATGGTGGAGCAGTTCATCGTTGCCTTCACGCCATCATGCATTTCATCGAGGATCACGCTCAAGCTGCTCACATACCTGTCCGTTTTGCCGCAAGCAAGCTGATAGAAGGCGACAAGCTTGTGGCTTCGGCACTCAATCTGACTCAAAACGAGCAGGAAACCATCGAGCATATCATCTGCCAAATGGAGGAGGAGCGAGGCCTTGACCGCTGTGCCGCCCTTGCCGATATGCGGTTCCGCTTCATTCTGCAGGTCTGTCAGCAAACCGTTGTCCGACCAGAAGAGAGCAACGAACAAAGGCGAAGCATCCGAATAGACAAAGTTCTGACCGGTCGCTACACAGCCATTCCGTCCTTCCTGCTCATTATGGCAGCCGTTTTCTACCTCACTTTCAATACGATAGGTGCTTGGCTGCAAGACATCTTCCAAGAGGGAATCGACCGCTTTACGGCTTTTTCCGATGAACTCCTGACGCAATGGAATATCGCTCCACCCATTCATTCGCTCATCATCGACGGCATCTATTCTGGCGTGGGAACTGTGCTTGTCTTCCTTCCCCTCATTGTCATTCTGTTCTTCTTCCTCAGCATGCTCGAGGACACAGGCTATATGGCGCGTATCGCTTTCGTGATGGATCGACTGCTTAGAGGCTTAGGTCTGTCCGGACGAAGCATTGTGCCCTTGCTGATTGGCTTCGGTTGTTCCGTTCCTGGCATTATGGCTAGCCGAACTCTTCCCAGCGAACGTGACCGTCGACTCACTATTCTGCTCACGCCTTTCATGTCCTGTACTGCCAAGATTCCCATCTATGCCTTTTTTGCAGCGGCTTTCTTCCCACGTCGTGCAGCTTGGGTGATGATGTCACTTTATGTAATAGGCATTGTGACAGGAATTGTTGTGGCACTCATTTTGAAGCGGACCTTATTCCGAGGTGAGGCTGTGCCTTTCGTAATGGAACTGCCCAACTATCGAATGCCCGTAGCGATGAATGTATGGCATTTACTGTGGGACAAAGCGAAGGACTTCCTCAATCGGGCCTTTACAGTTATCTTCCTTGCCAGTATCGTCATTTGGCTCTTGCAGACTTTCGACTTCCACCTTCAAATGGTGCCTGCAGAAGAGGCTTCCAGAAGCATGTTGGCACAGATCTCAAGTCTTGCAGCTCCCATCTTCGAACCGCTTGGCTGTGGCGATTGGAGGGTGGTAACATCACTCGTGAGCGGTCTTTTGGCGAAGGAAGTTGTAGTGAGTACGCTCAGCACTCTCTTTGCAGGAGTGGCCATTACAAGTGTCTTCACGCCTGGTGTGGCTTTCACTTTGCTCGTCTTCTGCCTGCTCTATACACCTTGTATGGCAACGATGGCAACGGTTCGACGTGAACTCGGCACTCGTTGGATGCTGTTTATCATGTTGGGCCAATGTTGTATCGCCTGGATTGTGGCATTCCTCGTACACCTTATTATATTTATGCTATGACTATGAACATTCAGAGTATCATCCTTCTTCTCGTCGTAATTGCTGTTGCAGGCTATGTCTTGTACCATTATCTGAAGAGCGATAAGAAGTGCAGTTGCTGCGATTGTTGCGACAAAGACTGTTGCGCAAAGCTCCTCATCCTGCTTCTGCTTTTGCCGATGAGTGTGTCGGCTTCGCCTCTTTCTTATGTTGATGCAAGGACAGAAGCAACAGAGCTTCAGGCAAAACAGCGTCCAGAAAAGCAAATCCTGGCATATAGTAACGACAGTACTCGCGATGTTTATCGCATCCCTGCTATTGCCAAAAACAACAAAGGCGAGTTGGTTGCCATCTACGACTACCGTGTTTGTGGCACGGACATCGGTTTTGGCGAGGTCGATCAGGTGATGCGAATCTCAAAGAATAACGGCAAGAAGTGGTCGGAAGAGACTAAAATTGCCGATGGAATGGGCGGAAATGAGAATGTTTTTGGCGTAGGTTTCGGCGATCCGGCACTTTGTTTGGACAGAGAAAGTGGCAGAGGTGTGCTCATTACTGTCAGCGGAAAATGCATCTATTCATACGGCACAGCCACGCATAGGCCCTTCATTGCAAGGCAGATTACCACCGATGGCGGGCATACTTGGAGCGAGCCTGAAGATATCACAACACAGTTTTGGGGTAAAGAAGGAGCGATGTTCCAGAAAGGCAAAACTGACGATGGAATGGGCGTTTTTGCATGGGCTGGCTTCTTTGGCAGCGGTAAGATTCTGCAGAGCCGTTTGACGAAAGTCGGACAATACTACCGCCTCTATGCTGCCTTGCTTTTGCGAGGTACAAGAGTGAAGGGTGCGTACGTCGTTTACAGCGATGATATGGGTATGAATTGGCACCTTTTGGGAGGAGATGCCTCGTTCCAATGTGCTCCAGACAGCGATGAGCCGAAAGTGGAGGAACTGCCTTCAGGTCAAATTGTCTTGAGTGGCAGAAAATGGTATGGACGCACATTCAACATCTGGACCTTTGCTGAGGGAAGCACTACAGAAGGTTCTTGGGACACTCCTGTCAATAGTCATGATGTGCCGACGGGAATCAAAGTCGGTGCCAATAGTTGCAATGGTGAGATTCTCATCGCGAAGGGAAAACTTACATCAAACGGAAAACGCTGTACTGTCGCTCTCCAAAGCCTTCCGAAAGCCGATACACGAGCAGACGTGACCATATATTATAAGGTCCTCGAGGAAGGCAAGAAATACACAACTGCCGAGTTTGCAGAGGGTTGGAAACAAGGATTGCAAGTCACCGACAAACGTTCTGCCTACTCCACTATGTGCCTTCAGAAAAACGGTCGTATCGCCTTCTTCTACGAAGAGGAACCCTACATATATAATATGGTATATGTGCCATTGACCCTCAAACAGGTAACGAATGGCGAAGTGAAATGAAGCTAATAAAGTAACCCCATGAAAAGAACCTTTCTTTTGGTCGTCCTGACCATCGTGTCCTTGAACGTTCTGCCGAAGGACAAATCAGATGTACTGCGTGACAACCTTTTCCGCAATCCCAAGTACGTTACTGTCGTGGCACATCGGGGCGACTGGCGCAATCATCCCGAGAACTCCATTCCTGCCTTCCAAAGTTGCATCGATATGGGCATCGACATGATTGAGATTGATGTGCGGCGCACCAAAGACGGCCAGCTCATACTGATGCACGACCCGACGGTTGACCGCTGTACCAACGGGAAAGGCAAGGTGGCCGATTTGACCTACGACGAGATACAGAAACTGCGCCTTCTTCCCCAGCACAATGCGGCCGCCACCCGCAACCACATCCCTACGCTTGAAGAAGTCCTCATCCTTTGCAAAGGGAAGATACTTATCAACATCGATAAGGGCTACGACTACTTCCAGCAAGTGTATGAACTGATGGAGAAGACAGGCACCACAAACCAAGTCATCATTAAGTCAAGCAACCCCATTGACAAGGTGAAGCGTGAGAACGGAGCGATACTCGACAAAGTCATCTACATGCCCATCGTGAACTTGAACGCCGCGAATGCAGAGAAGACTCTCGACGAGTTCATCAGCATTCATCCCGTCGCCATAGAGTGTTGCATAAGCAAGTACGACGAAAACGTAGGTCGCTTGCTTCAAAAGGTGCGTGATGCAGGCATCAAGATATGGCTCAACAGCATTTGGGCCAGCCTTTGTGACGGCCACGACGATGACCGTGCAGTAGAACTGGGTGAGCCTGACGAAAGCTGGGGCTGGTTGTTGGACAGAGGCGGTACCGTCATTCAGAGTGACCGCCCATTAGACCTTATTCAATATCTTAAGAAGCACAAGCGGCATAAGTTGAAATCAAACCTATAACGTTTTTGCTTCTGTCAAAATAACGAAGCTGAACAAGAGGACGGCCGCATCGCTTTCTTCTACGAAGAGGAACCCTATATTTATAATATGGTATATGCGCCTCTGATCTTGAAGCAGGCCACGAATGGAGAGGTGAAATAGTTACAAAAACAAAAACACCCGTTAATGTCAATTTGTTATAGAAAAGTGTCAAACTATTATTACACGAACATGTAATTAAGTGTAACTTTGCACCAGAAGAATTGTTATTTGGTGCAAAACATGAGATTATTCGAGTGCAAAACGGCCCTGTTTGCCATCCTGTTTACAGCGGAACTGGGAGCTGGTGCCCAGGCTCCCTTTTCCTGTAGCGAATTCCTGCAACCGTGCAAGAAGTGGCGTCCCATTCCCCTCTGGTTTTGGAATAACACACCAATTCAGGAGGGGGAGATAGAGAACCAGTTCGGGAACATGATAGACAGCGACCTCTATGGTGGTTGTGCCATCCTGCCCTATGGCGGCAATTTCCGTCCTGCCTATCTGAGCGAGGAGTATTTCCGCCTGTATGGCAGAGTGGTGGAGATGGCTCGGGAGAAGGGTGTGCAGATGTCGCTCTACGACGAATATGGTTTCCCGAGCGGCAGCATGGGCTACACCTTCGGTAATGGTGTCCCGCGCTTCAGGAACAACCATCCGGGCATGACCATCAAGCGACTCGACAAGACTGAGCGCACAGCCTACCCCTTGAAGAAGTACACGCTGGACCTGGGCACCATCGCAGGCTCGGTGGTGGCTGTGGCTGCATATAGCCCGATGAAGGAGACAGCGGTCAGCCTGCGCCCCTTCATCACGAATGGAAAAGTGGTATGGACGCCTCCCACGGGTTACGGTCAATGGAAGATAATGGTATTCAACTGCGTTGACTCGGGCGACCCGAATGTGGACTATATGAATCCCGATGCCGTGAAGCTTTTCATCGAGGATACGCACGAACAGTACTACAAGCATTTCCCCGAAGCCTTCGGCACAACGATAACCAGCACTTTCTTCGATGAGCCGACTACCTATCGGGGCGACGGGCGCATGTGGACGGAGGGCTTCAACCAACGCTTCGAGCAGATGTATGGCTTTGCTCCCGACAGCCTCTATCCTGCCCTTTGGTACAGTCTGGGCGAACAGACTGCAGCCGCTCGCTGCCAACTCTTCAGCACAAGGGCCACGCTCTATGCCGAAGGGCTCATGAAGACGCTGGCAGAGTGGGCCGAGGCACATGGCATCAAATCAACAGGCCATCAGGACCAGGAGGAGGTGCTCAATGCCACTTGTGTGAGCGGCGACCTGATGCTCGACGGCAAGTACATGCATGCGCCCGGCATCGACCGCATCGGCGGAGCACAGCCCACCGAGAATCTGTACAAGGTGGTGTCCTCGTCGGCCAACAACTGGGACCACGACGAAGTGATGAGCGAAACCTACGGTGCCATGGGGAACATCTCGGTGGACTACATGTATCAGATAGCCATAGAGCAGTATACCAAGGGCATCAACAACCTCATCCCCCATGCTGTGTGGTACAACACGGGAGATGTCACCTATCTGCCTGAACTGTCATGGCGCAATCCTATCTATAACAGTCGTCTTGCAGACTTCAACACCTTCCTGGCCCGCATGAAGTATATGTTGTGCCGCCCGGGGCAGCATGTGGCCGACATCGCTGTGCTTTATCCCATTCAGACGCTGATGGGTGGCACCTACCTCGACGGTCCAAAAGGGTACTATCATGGCAGCGTGGACATTGCCGGACTGGACTACGACCAGGTGTCGCGACTGCTGACAGACGAATTGGGACGGGACTTCACCTACCTCCATCCCGAGGTGCTTGACGACCGCTGCAGCGTGGACAGCGACGGAACTCTGACGATGAGCAATCGCGTGAACACGGAGCACTTCCGTACCATCATCCTGCCGAGCGTCAAAGTCATCTCCATCAGCAACCTCAGGAAGATTGAACAGGCATGGGAGGCAGGAGCTCTGGTCATCTTCACCACCCAGACCCCGTCGCAAACAGCCGACGGCCATGCCACGAATGAGGAAATCCAGTCGGTGGTGGCCCGCATGTTGGAGTCGGGAGAAGGTAAGGGAAGGGCTGTGGTGGTCGGCCAGCCAAGCAGGGAGAGTCTGCAGCAGGCATTGAGCACGGAAGCCGACAGAGCCGATGTCGTGACAGAAGGTGGCCTGCATACGCTGAACTATATCCACAAGATAATCGACGGACACCATGTCTATCTCTTCGGCAACATCGACGGCAACATGACCTCCAGCACCATCTCCCTCCGGGATGACATCAGCGAGGCCTACCTCCTCTACCCAAAGACAGGCACAATAGAACAGGCAAAGCTAAGGCACGAGGATGGCCGGACGAAACTGGATGCGACGCTTTTCCCGACAGATTGCTTCTTCCTCGTAGAAGCCGATGCCATGAGTGGCTCGTTCGACGACTGGGAGCATCCGGAACTGAATGATGGCATGAGCTACAATATCGAGATGAAGGTGAGGGTGGCAAAACAATCGGCAGGCATCTGCTTTGCGGCAAAGGACAGAGACAACTACTATATGCTGCAGGTCAATCTGGAGCAGGACGGTAATCCTCGCCTGCGCCCTCATCAGTGGCTGGGCGGCGGAGTGACGCTGCTGGGCGACTTCAGCATAGCGCCGTTTGTGCAACCCGAAGTGGGCAGGGTGTTCAAGCTTAGGATTGAAGTCAGCAACAGCCGCATGGCCACAACATACATCGACGGTGTGATGGTGGACAAGCGCTATGGGGAGTTCAACTATGGCATGATAGGATTCCGGGAAGACCATAACAACGGCAGCATAGAGGCAGCCTACTTCGACGACATCGTCATCACCGATGCAGATGGGGAGGAGCTGTACAGGCAAAACTTCAGCAAGCCTGGCATCTTCTCGGCCGGCGTCATCACTTCGGGATGGCTTTATGTGGAAGGCACGATGGCAGGGGCTGTCTACGCTTGGCAGCAAGACTACAAGGAACCTGCCACAGCCATCTTCGCTCCGGCAGCCGATGGGACGGGCCTCCTTTTCGACCTCAGAGGAATGCTAGTCGGGAAAGTGCAGACGGGGAATATCTACATCAAGAATGGAAAGAAAATACTCATGAATGGACAATAAACAATATCTTATCAACACTTAAACAAATCAGGTATGAAAAAGAAACTCCTCTTCCTGTTGTGTGCAATGATGGCACATACAGGCGTCTTTGCTGACTTGCAGCAGGACTCAGCAGGTAACTACCTCATCGGTAATGCCAACGATCTACTCGAGTTCAGCCTTTTCGTAAGAAGCGGCAATACGTCGGCTAACGCCAAGCTGACAGCGGACATCGACATGACTGGCGTAAACGACTTAATCCCCATTGGCTTCTTTTCCGATGAAGGTAACCACGTCGATTTGCCCTATCATGGTGTGTTCAACGGTGCAGGGCATGTCATTAAGAATCTGTCCATCACGATGGACGACAGCTACGAGGTTGGTCTGATAGGCCGCGGCGTAAACTGTACTGTCAAGAACCTGGGCATTGACGGAGCCAGAATGGTATCGGAGGCGAATGTCCGTACCGGTGTCATCGGAGGCGAACTGGCGAACTGCACTGTGGAGAACTGCTACGTGATTGGCAACATCGAAATCGTCACCGAACACGAGCAGAAAGGTGCCATTGCAGCAGAGGCACACGGCACAACGTCCTTCACCAACTGCTACACCACCTACGACCTACTCACATCGAACATCGGCGGTGCAATGAACAACTGCTACGAAGGAGCTGAAGTGGAGTTCATGCAGCCTGGTGAACTATGCTTCCTGCTCAATGGCGACCAAAGCCATATTGTATGGTATCAGACCATCGGCCAAGATGCTTATCCCACGCAGGATCCGACGCATGCTCAAGTCTATGCTCATGGTAAGGTGAACTGTGATGGAACCTCAGCGGGTGCAGTTGTATACAACAACGACGAGACGGGCAGCGCACAGATTCAGCACGAATTCGACGAGGACGGATACTGCACCTATTGCGGAATAGACGAAGGAAAGATGTACCCCACCGAAGATGGATGGTACGAGATAAGCACCTTTGCCCAGCTGCGCTACTTCCAGCGCATCGTTAATAGTGGCGCAACCGGCAGCAAGGGTCGACTGATGAGCGACATCAATATGGAAAACAGGCATTTTGAACCGATTGGCTACCACAATGACTCAGGCGCAGCAGCAGACTTCCGCGGAACTTTCGACGGCCAAGGGCACACCCTCTTCAATCTCTACATAGATGTGACGGACGGACAAGAAGCAGGTTTGTTCGGCCGTATCAGCGGCGGTGGCACAATCAAGAATTTCGGTGTCATCAATGCTGTCATCACCAACAGGGCGGGCATCCGTGCAGGTGTGCTTGCCGGCGAAATACATGCCTGCAACGTCAGCTATTGCTTCACTGGCGGCAGCATCGAAATCAACACAGACCACCAACAGAAAGGTGGCATCTCGGGCGAAGCAGCATCCTCCAATCTGAACAACTGTTACACCACCTATGATGTGCTGACGAATGCGGCAGGCAGCGTCAATAACTGCTTCTGGGGAACAATAGCCCAGGAGAATGCAGAAACCGGTGCACTGTGTTATATGCTGAATGGAAACAGCTTCTTCAACCCTGCTTGGTATCAGACGGATTCTTATGCCTGCGCCGTGACCGACGAGGACTACAACGAAATGGTAGACAATGTCATCTCTGCCGAAACGAAATCCTATGGAGCAAAGATAGCAACAAGGGAGCTGACAGAAAGCTATATTGCCAGTCTGGCAGAGCTGGTGGGCACATCTTACGAGCAGTTCATCGAGAAATACAACGCACTCTCCGAACTTCGTGCGCAGATAGCCGAGTCGGAACAAGCCTATGCCAGCTACATAGAGAAGCTGAACCAAATCAAGGCCTACCTTGAAGAGAACCCTGGTCTGGTGGGCGTTGACATGGATATACTGAACACCTACCTTTTTGAAGAAAAAGCAGCAGACGAGACTTATCCCAACGGCACATCGTTGAGTATCTTGAAAAGCCTCACACTCAATGTCGAAGAAGTGCAGGAGGAGACAGCTTTCGCCGGCAAGCTGCTCGACAATGCCATCGAGCGCTGCTATCAGCCTGGCAGTGAAATCTCTTCCCTCCTTGTCAATGCCGACTTCACCCAGCCAAATGCCGAGGGCTGGACTTATGCCATGGGTTCTTATGGTGGAGGAGCATCAGCAGAAGGCAAAAAGAACGTCATTACCACGCAGAACCAGCAGATGGACATCTATCAGACGGTAACAGATTTACGTCCTGGAATCTATGAAGTGCGCATCAGCGGATATTCGGAAATAGAGAATGCCGAACCCATATGCGCCTACAACTATGGTGCCTTCATCTATGCCAATGGCAACTACAACTACTACCACACACCATATACCGACTTGCTGACGGAGGAGGAGAAGGACAC
>CACZBC010000034.1 GCA_902779315.1 uncultured Bacteroidales bacterium
AATTGAATAAGTGTAATTA
Organism: uncultured Bacteroidales bacterium; assembly: GCA_902779315.1. Lineage (GTDB taxonomy): Bacteria > Bacteroidota > Bacteroidia > Bacteroidales > Bacteroidaceae > Physcousia. The sequence goes on from CACZBC010000034.1 coordinate 20, forward strand.
TTGATATAATATAATTATATAGTCACGATACACCTTGTCTCGTTTCCGCTTGTAAGATTTGTAAGATTTGTAAGATTGTATGACCAACCCGCTCGAGGTCTGTTGATGCTAGAGAGAAAGACTGATTATTTATATATTTATAGCAGCATTTCGATAGCAGTAAAATTCATAGAATTTTAACGGCTCATTTTAAGGTACCGTAGAGCGCAAGTTTTTGCCTCGGTGGTACAAATGTACGTCGGAGGCATTTGAAGCGATTCTGGGGCAAAAGAGAGGGGTTTTTCGGGGGTTCTGGATTTCGTGCCAAGACTGGCAATTCTATTTGGCATGAAAACGAGGGGAAAATCGCGGCTTCAGTGGGGGCAAAATGGAGATTGCGAGAAGTTTGCAAATTACACGCGCGTCGATGCCCAACGTCACACTAGTTAAACGCAAACGTCACACTAGTAAATTGCAAACATCACACTAGATGATCGCAAACATCACACTAGATGATCGCAAACGTGGCACTATACAATCGCATTCGTCACACGCGAGGCGGCCGGCTAAAACTGCGGACGGTTGACAATCCAGCAGGGGTGATTGGTGGGGTTGCCCTTGTGGTCGACGAAGACGAGGCGGCCGTCGATGTCCTTCAGCTCCATCAGAATCATGGGACGGGGACGGTAATCGCCCCGACGTGGGATGAGCCCTTCGCAATGTGAGTGCATGATCATGAACATGCGGCCTGCCCGGTCCGTGATGATCTCGCCGTTGTGGCCCGCTCCGTTCAGTATCGCGTCGGGATTTTCGGAGGTGAGGACGGGTTCGGGCTCTGTCCAACCCGAGAAGAGATTCTTTGAGGTGCTGAGGCAAAGGGTGTACTCGTAGTTGTTGAAGTGGTTCTTGGAGCAGTAGAAGTAGTACAGGCCTTTATATTTATAGATGTAGCCGCCCTCGTAGGCCGTCGTGATGTGGTGGGGTTCGCTCCCTTTCGCATAGCTCAGGCCGTCCTTCGCCAGTTCGCGGATATAGTTGCCCTTGCTGTTCACATCGCCGTAGACGAGGTAGTGGCGGCCGTCGTCGTCGAGGAAATACTGCCCGTCTTGAGGTGTGGGATGCTCTGGAGTGCCGATGTTCAGGGTGTTGGCATAGCGGAAAGGACTGTCTATGTCATCGACAACGAGAACTACCTGCCGGTCGTTCTCCATCGAGACGAAGAGGGTCAGGTAGACGACGAGTTTGCCCTGGATGAGAGCCGGACTTGGCGCCCAGAAGTTGATGTTCTGCTTCCCGGCCCCAGTCTTCATGGGGTCGAGCTTGCCGTCGCCAAAGGGGTCGTGAGGGTTCGGACCTGGGAACATGTCGCGGTAGAAGGTCCAATTGCAGAGGTCGCGGCTGCGATAGATCTTGATGGGGAAGCCCGTCTTGAAGCAGTAGAACCATTCGCCAATCTGCACGACGGAGGGGTCCGGGCAGTCGAAATCGGTGACGGGATTCATGGCGACGGTCTTGTCGGGCATGTCTTTCCTGAGTTCGAACAGGGCTTTGTCGGCGATTGCGCGCTCTGTCTGAGCCTTGGCGGCCATGCTTCCCAAGCATGCCAGAAGCATAAGAAAGTAGAGTCTTTTCATGTCTGTTTTACTTTCAGCTAATCATCTTTTGCTGCAAATATACGAAAAAAGGATGTAATTCTTGCCATTCTAGGAAAAATATGCTAATTTTGCCTGCAAATAAAACAACTAAACAACCGAACGACAAAATGAAAAAACTTCTTTTCCCCCTTTCCTTAGCAGTCTTCTTCTGCGCTTGCGAAGACTGGAAAACCACCGAAACGACTCAGGCAGAACCCTCTTGGGGAAAAGCCTCGCTCTGCATCGAAAAACCCGTTGCCGAAGGCGCGGAGGAATGTTACCACATCGAATTCAACCTCGACACCTTGGACGGCGAGAGCGAATTGGCAAAGAACCTCTCGCAAGTCCTTCGCGACAGCGTGATCTACACAGGCGATTTCGCCACCATCCAGGAAGCCATGCAGGCTTATGCCGACAGCACCGAGGCGGAATGGAAAGTCGAGCTGGCCGAAAGGTATGCGGACGAGCCCGAATACAGGGACATCCTGCAGTACTACTATAATGTGGAAGGCACTCCCGTAGAGAACGGCAACGACAGCATCCTCTCCTATCAGACAAACATCTCGTGCTACCTCGGAGGTGCTCACGGCAGCTATGTGGTGTCGTATTTCAACTTCGACAAGAAGACAGGCAAGCTGCTCAGCATCAGAGACTTCGTCCCAGTCGAAAAGGAGAAACCTGTGCTGGAAGCGATGGAGCAGCAGCTCTGCAAGGATTGGGAAGCAAAAGACCTGGCCGACCTGCAGGAGAAAACCGGCATCACGATGCTGGGCGACCTCTACCTGACGAACAATTTCCTAGTAAAGGACGACAGCCTGCTCTTCCTCTTTAACCAATACGAGATTGCACCCTACGCAGCAGGGCTGATAAGCGTAACCGTAGAAAAGCCGTAAAGTTACCAGCCCGTCCGGGCCCAGCCCGCAGCTTCGTACCACGAAGTCTTTTGGAACTCGGCGTTCCATCCGTAGTCGTCGTACACATTCAGGGGTACAAACATGGAGACGCCCCCATAGCATTCGGGGTCTTCCAGGAACGGATGGGCGCACAAACCGTTGCTGAACCATTTGTTCGTGTAAGAGTGCGTCCGTAGCGGGACAGCCTTGTCGAAATACTCCATCCAGACGGAATAGTCCTCCTGGGAAAGCAGACGGCACATCGTAGTCCGCATGTCGAAATAGTTCGTGTACTTGTCCAGGAAATTACAATACACCTGAAAACCCTCGGCGGAGGGTTGGCTGCGCTCCATATAGAAAGGCGTCAAGAACTGCCCTGTCACTCGAGCAAGGTCGTCAAGCTCGTTGCAGTCGATGCAGGAAAGCAATACGCCGGGGTAGGTGCTGTTGAGGGGATAGGCGCTGTCATAGCCCTCGACAATACCCTCGGCATCTCCCTTGCAGAGCGACTCCACGATTCTATGATAAGGCGCTCCAGGAGCGGGAATCTCTGCAGGCGAGCTTATCATCCAACGCGTAACGTCGCGCAACTCGTAGGCAACCTCGATGCATTGCATGAAGCAAGCGTCGAAGAAGAGGTAGTCGAACTTGGGGAAATGGGCAAGCACGTTGCGGAGCTCGGGAATCTCCATCTCACCTTCTCCCTGCATCGTGCCGTGTGTTTCGTCCTTTCCGAAGGTGTCCCGCCGTGGAGTCCAACCTGTAGCGTGCGACCAAAGCGTGATGCCGTAGTGACGGGCAGGGAAAAAGTGCTCTATCTGCTGAAGCGCGTTGAGCATCACATCGGCATTGGTGCTGCACAACTCCTCTTGATATTGCTTCCATAGCCGCAACCCCTTCTTCGCAGACAATTCGTAAATGGCAGGCTTGTGCAGTCTGTCGTCGAGATAGATGATGAAGTTGACATCCTCGGGAATCGTGCCTTTGCTCCTCACCATTTCCGTCGTGTCCTCCCGGACCTGGAGGGTGAGCGAGTTGTCGGCTGCCATGTAAACGATGACCGTGCGTTCCGCTTCAGCTCGAGGTTGTTCTTCAGGAGGCGCAGGGTACTCATGGCATCCCGTCAAGAGGAGTCCTATATATATAATAATGTATAGGTCGAAACGTTTCATGCTGCAAAGGTACGAAGAAAATCTTAAATCGCAATACAATAAGCAGGCATTTCTTTCCGTTATTATAAAGTATGCAATGGATAAACAGAATACGTCAGGTTAAGATAATTTTGGTTGTCTTGGCTGTTGTGCTCAGCGTGGCGTCGCTCGTTGTCTCTAATTTCCTTGTCCGAGACCTCAAGGTGGAAGAGCAGAGGAAAATGGAGATTTGGGCGGAAGCGATGCGTTCGCTGAATAACGCAGACGAGACGACAGACCTTACGCTAGTCTGGACGGTGCTCAACTCGAACAACACCATTCCCGTCGTCGTGCTCGACAGCGGCGGACGAGTGCAGGACTATCGCAACATGGAGGTTTCTGCAGCCTCTCCCGCTTCGCTCGACTCCTTGGTCTTGCATAGCGCACAATCCATGAAACAGGCGGGAAGAGCTATCCGCATCAACTTCGGCGACAACGATTACATGGAGATCTGCTATGCCGACAGTCTCATCCTGACGCGTCTGGCATGGTGGCCCTACGTGCAACTTGGCGTTGTGCTCATCTTTGTTGTCGTCGCCATCTTTGCGCTGCTGAGCAGTAAAAGGGCAGAGCAGAACAAGGTGTGGGTCGGCTTGAGCAAAGAGACGGCTCACCAACTCGGCACGCCCATCAGCAGCCTCATGGCTTGGCACGAAGTCCTTCAGGAGAACTACCCCGACGACGAACTGCTTCCCGAAATGGGAAAGGACATCAAGCGTCTGCAACGTATCGCAGAGAGATTCAGCAAGATAGGCTCTCAACCGGAACCTAAACCCGAGAACCTCAACGAAGTGCTTAATAATGTGATGCAATACATAAGCCGTCGCACCAGCAACCGCATCACGATGAACTGCAACTTGCCTGCAGAACCCCTCATAGCCCCCGTCAGCGCTCCTTTGTTCGAATGGGTGATAGAGAACCTCTGCAAGAACGCCATCGATGCGATGGAAGGCAAGGGCAGCATCACGCTGACGGCAAAAGAAGAGCCGGATTGCATCAGCGTAGAAGTAAGCGACACTGGTAAAGGCATCCCCAAGAAACGTTTCAGCTCCGTCTTCACTCCAGGCTATACGACTAAAGAGCGTGGATGGGGACTTGGACTTTCGCTTGCCAAACGTATCGTCGAAGAGTATCACAACGGACGCATTTTCGTGAAGAATTCCGAGATTGGAAAGGGCACAACCTTCCGTGTTGAACTCAAAAAGCACTAATTCGGCATTTTTTTCGTGCCAAAGTTGCACAAGTAATTGATTTTTTTAGTAATTTTGCAGCCCGATGGGAAAACTGGACGGTTATAAAGTTGATTTGAAAGGTCTTTCCTCTGATACTGTGTCGTACCATTGGAAGGTAGACAATGACTTCTTCTCCGCCGTTCAGGGACCGGAAATCAAGCAGGGTCTGCTCGATGTTGCATTACGGGTGAAACAGACATCTGGCACCTTTGAGTTGGAGTTCCAGCTGAAGGGCGAGGTGGAAGTGACGTGCGACCGCTGCCTCGAACCCATGTCCCAACCCATCGACGCCTTGTGCACGTTGCGTGTCAAGATGGGCGATGACTTTGCCGACGACGGCGATGTGGTGACGGTTCCGGAAAGGGAAGGCATCATCGACGTAGCTTGGAACATCTATGAGTTTGCAGCTCTGCAGATTCCTATAAGGCATGTTCATCCCGACGGGAAGTGTCCCGAACGCATCACCCATGCATTGGCAAACGAGACGTCCGAAGAGGCAACACCCAACGACCCACGCTGGGACGAACTGAAAAAAATATTACATAACAATAAATAGTATAAGAAAATGGCACATCCAAAGAGAAGACAGTCCAAAACAAGGACCCTTAAGAGAAGAACTCACGACAAGGCTGTAGCTCCCGCATTGGCAGTTTGTCCCAACTGCGGCGAGTTCCACATTTATCACACGGTGTGTCCTGCTTGCGGTTACTATCGCGGCAAGGTCGCAATCGAAAAGGAAGCTTAAGACTAAACGTGTAAGGATTGGAGATTAGGGATTCGCCTCTAATCTCCAATCACAATTATGCCAATGGAAAAGATAAATGCCGTCATAACCGGCGTGGGCGGGTATGTACCCGACTATATCCTTGATAATGAGGAGATGTCGCGGATTGTGGATACCAGCGACGAGTGGATCATGGAAAGAATCGGCGTGAAAACACGCCATATCCTGAAGCCTGAACAAGGTAGCGGTACATCGTATATGATGACGAAAGCCGTAAATCAGCTCCTTCGCAAGACAGGTGCAGATCCCGATTCCATAGAACTTGTCATCTGTGCTACTACTACGCCCGACTATCATTTCCCCTCCACCGCATCGCTCGTTATAGGCAACTGCGGTTTGAATAATGCTTTCGGCTACGACATGGAGGCAGCCTGCGCAAGTTTCCTTTACGGCATGGAGGCTGGCGCTGCCTATATCCGTTCCGGTCGCTACAAGCGCATCATTATCTGTGGCGGCGACCACATGAGTTCGATGACCAACTATGAAGACCGCAATTCCTGTCCCATCTTCGGTGATGGCGCTGCATGCGTCATGATGGAAGCAACGACGGAAGAGGTGGGACTCATTGACGGTTGCTACTATGTCGACGGTAAGGGATACCAGAATCTTCACATGGCTGCAGGCGGTTCGGCTAAGATGCCGAGTCATGAAACCGTAGATGCCCGGGAGCACTTCGTCTATCAAGAAGGTCGTGCAGTATATAAGCATGCCGTTCTTGACATGACATCTGCCGTTAAGACTATCACCAAGCGTAACAACCTAACGAAGGAGAACATTGATTGGGTCGTTCCTCATCAGGCAAATATCAACATCGAGGTCTCCGTTGCGCAGCGTATAGGCATTGAGAAAGACCACATTATGATAAACATCGACCACATGGCGAACACTTCCGGAGGCACGTTGCCACTCTGTCTTTGGGAGTACGAGCCACAGCTCAAGAAAGGCGACAAACTTGTCTTTACTGCTTTCGGTGCAGGCTTCACTTGGGGCGCGAGCTATATGATATGGGGTTACGATGGTGCGAAGGAAGCAGCCAAGGAGCCTGCCCAGTTCTATAAGGAAGGGCTGATGACTCGCGAAGAATGGTACAAGCTTCGCCAGAATGCATAAATCAGGTTTCGTTAATATCGTAGGCAACCCGAATGTCGGGAAGTCAACCCTCATGAATCTTTTGGTGGGGGAACGTATTTCTATTGCCACTTTCAAGGCTCAGACAACTCGTCATCGCATTATGGGCATCCTGAATACGCCTGAGATGCAGATCTGTTTTAGCGATACGCCAGGTGTTCTGAAGCCTAATTACAAGTTGCAGGAGCAGATGCTCCAGTTCAGCGAAAGTGCCTTGCAGGATGCCGATGTGCTGCTTTATGTCACAGATATGGTGGAGACACCCGACAAGAACAGCGACTTCCTGGAGAAAGTCAAGAAGCAGCAAGCGCCGGTTCTAGTCCTTATTAATAAAATAGACCTTAGCGATCAGAAGGCTTTGACTGAGAAGGTCGAGCTTTGGCACGAGGCTTTGCCCGAAGCGGAAATCATTCCGATCAGTGCTTTACATCGCTTCAATGTCGATAATGTCCTGAAACGCATACAGGAACTCTTGCCTGAGAGCCCTGCCTACTTTGATAAAGACCAATGGACGGACAAGCCTGCCCGTTTCTTCGTGACTGAAATCATCCGCGAAAAGATACTCCTCTATTACGACAAGGAAATCCCCTATAGTGTGGAGGTCGTTGTCGAGCAGTTCAAGGAGACTGACCGGAATATCCGAATCAATGCAGTTATCTTTGTCGAGAGAGAGTCCCAGAAGGGGATTATTATCGGCCATCAAGGTGTCGCTTTGAAGCGTGTTTCAACCGAAGCCCGCAAGAGCTTGGAGAAGTTTTTCGGCAAGAGTATCTATCTTGAGGTCTTCGTGAAGGTCGATAAGGACTGGCGTCAGAGTGATCGCGCCATGAAAGCATACGGATATAATCTTGATTGAAGCTTATGAAAGACAGTTCGATGAAAGTCAATATCGCTATCTTTGTGTCGGGAAGTGGCACGAATTGCGAGAATCTGATACGCTATTTTGAGCATTCGGATGTCGTGAAGTGTGCTTTGGTGGTAAGCAATAAACCTGATGCTTATGCTTTGGTCAGGGCTGAACGGCTGGGTGTTCCTTCGGCTGTGGTTACGAAGGAAATGCTGAACGATTCCGAGAGGATGCTTCCTTTGCTGCAGAACTATGGCATTGGCTTTATCGTTTTGGCTGGTTTCTTGCCGCTTATACCTTCTTTCCTCATAGATGCTTTCCCTCGGAAAATCATCAATCTTCACCCTGCTTTGCTGCCTAAATTTGGTGGAAAAGGTATGTGGGGACATCATGTTCATGAGGCTGTGAAAGCTGCAGGCGAGACGGAAACGGGAATGACCGTGCACTACGTAACTCCTGTCTGCGATTCTGGAGAGATTATCGCCCAGTATCGTGTTGCCATTTCTCCTGAAGATTCGGTTGATGACATTGCCGAGAAAGAGCATCAACTGGAGATGGAATATTTCCCCAAGGTAGTGGAGTCTGTAATCGTGGCACGTTAAGATTGCAAACGTATAGTGTGACGATTGCAAACATATAGTGTTACAATCGCCAACGTAACGTGTTACGATATCAATCGTAACACGCTTTGTTTTTTCTCACCACATTTCTCTCCTTTTGTCGCTTTTAGCTTTCTTTTTCTCTTTTTCTCTTGCAGGAATAAATGGAAAAAGGTAAATTTGCGTGCGAAAAACAATTAACTAACAACAATATGAACAGGAAACTCTACACAAAACTATTCCGGCTGTTCTTCGCAGCCCTGATTTGTTTCACCTCCACAAACCTTTGGGCCGTTACGGAAATTCATGTGGAAACGGCAGGCACGCTGTCTTCTCTGCTTACTTCTACTGAAAAGGAACTCAAGGTGACTGGCTTCATCAACGGAACGGACATCAAATACATCCGCGGACTCGTTTCTGCAGGAACTGTGACGGACCTCGACTGGTCCGGCGTTCGCATCGTAAGTGGTGGCGAGGCTTATACCGAGAGTCTCAAGACATCGAACGATGTTATCGGCGAAAAGATGTTCTATCAGTTCACGAACCTGAAGAAGATGGTTTTGCCAACCACTTTGACGGCAATCCAAGTCAATGCTTTCGCAAACTCGGGACTCAAGAAGATTGACATCCCAAGCACTGTGACGAAGCTTGGCGGCGATGCTTTCGCCTATTGCAACAGTCTTGACACTGTAGTTATCGGCAAGAAAGTGACTCAGCTCGACCAAGGCGTCTTCTACAGTTCTTCCGTCAAGATTGCTTACGTGAAACCCCTCACACCTCCAAGCACACCTTCCTATCTCTTCTCGTCGAGTCCGAAGATACTTGTCTATACTGAGGCTTTGGCAGACTATCGCGCATCGAGTTGGAAGAGTTATGGAACCATTTATGGCGGTTTGGAGAACACCTATCCGATGGAACGCGACGCCAACACCATCGCTAAGGAAATGTGCGCTAACTTCTTCGAGGATGCTGCTTGTACCCAACTCAAGGCAGAATATCAGGCTATGACCGATGAAGAACTGACGGCTGCCTTTGCAGAAGTGGAAATGCCGGAGTATATGATCAACATCGCCCTTAAGGTAAAGAACGAGACTTGGGCGAACTTTGAGAAAGACTTCCGCATTCATGAATACAAACCCTATAGCGATGCTTCTTATTGGAACGAGAAGATGATGAGTTCTGGCGGTTCGTATATGGGCAATCCTACAGGCATCTATGCTGCAAACGACGGCGACGAGATTTATGTCTTCGTGGATGAAGAAGTGTCGAGCGACGCCACTTTGTATATTGCAGGCTGCGTCGAGAACCAACTCATCTATAGTGCAAAGACGGGTACGAAGTTGTCGAAAGGTCTCAATGTTGTTGAAGGTGTGAAGAACGCCCTCTACTACATTGTCTATACTGCCGACACGAAGCGAATGACCAAGACGCTGAGCGAATGGCCAAACATAAAGATCCACGTAGAAGGCGGTAAGGTGAACGGTTACTACGACCTCAGCCGTCACAGCGATGCCGAATATAAGGCTCTTCGTAACGCTTCCACGCTTGGCCGTTTCACCCTTCGAGGAGAGCATTCCCTCATTCATCTCAAGACGACTTCCTTCAAGACCGTCTTCCCCAATACCGTCGACAAGAGCATTTGCTGGTACGACAGCGTAGCCGTATGGGAGAAGGATTTGATGGGTATGACTGAGGCGGTAGCTACAGGAAAGAAGGCTGGCTATCCTTGGTTCCTGACGGGTGGCGAAGCAATCTATCCCCTTTATTACAACAACCCGAACTTCGCGATTGAAGGCGAACCAGAAGATGCAGGCTATGCTAACTCGACGGCTTACAGAGTCTCGTTTAACGGTCTCGACTGCATCAAGAACTGCCTTAACGCCTTGAATCCCAATATGGATGACTGGTGTGCAGGTCACGAATGTGGTCACAACAACCAGCGTGCTATCAATGTGGAAGGTTGCACGGAGGCTTCGAACAACGTCTTCTCGAATCTCGTTCGCTATCTCGACGGACTTAACGCTTCTGGCGGTTCCACTCTTGCAACCGTAATGGATGAGTATGCTCGTCGCGAGCCTTTCTATTATAGAGATGTGAATAGCAGGCTTCGTATGTATTGGAACTTCTACCTTTACTATCATCTCGGGCAGAAGAACACTTCCTTCTATCCTGAACTTTTCAAGGCTCTCCGCAAAGACCCGTTGACTTTGTATAACGCATCAAACAACAATAACGGCGGCTTGAAGTTCGTGCGAAAGGTTTGCGAAGTAGCGCAAGAGGACCTTACCGACTTCTTTGATATCTGGGGCTTCTTCGAGCCTATTAAAGTTGGTTCCAAGATTGAAGACTACGGCCAGCATTCAATAGCTGTCACGAAAGCAAACATCAATAGCACGAAGACCAACATTGCCAGATACGAGAAGAAGAATCGCGAGATCATCTTCGTTGAGGATCGTGTCGACTATGTTCCTTCGACGGGCTTCCTGACGCCAGTCGGGCAAAGACGTAATGGCTCGGATCAGGTCGGACAATGTGGCGATCTTGGACAATTCACATCTTATTGGGAAGGTGGTTGCGAACCTTCGGAATACGTTTATTTCCAGTCAGATTCCCTTTATGCAATGGAGGGTTCAGGCGGCCTGGGCTTCCTGATGCTCGATGATGAAGGCAACATTAAGTTTGCATCCAACGCCAAGAATATTTGCATTCCCACAGTCGTAGGAAATCCTGGAAAGGACTTTACCATCTATTCTTATGATGCAGACGGCAGTTTGCACGAAGTCACTAAGGCTGGCAACGGTACGGCCTTCGCGGATGTTGCTGTTGCGGGAAGGCTCCAGACAACCCTTACGAACGATCAGGTTATCAAGCTTGTCCTCACTGGAAAGATTAACAGCAAGGATGTCAAGTACATGCGCCAACTCATCAACGAGAATAATCTTCAGAGCATAGACCTTTCGGAAGCGAGAGTCGTTAGTGGCGGAGGATACTATTACCAGACTTACGCCACAGCCTCAAACAATTTGGGAACCCACGTTTTCCAAGACTTCAAGAAACTTCTCTCGATCAAATTGCCTGAGACAATTACCACGATTGGCTCTAATTCCTTCTCCAGATCTGGACTCAGCAGGATTATCATTCCTGATAAGGTAACGTCGGTTGGAGGTGACGCCTTTGCTTATTGCGATAAGCTGAGGCTGGTAGTTATCGGTAAGGCTGTCAGATCGATGGATCAGGGCGTGTTCTACAGTTCGCCTGTCAAGGAAGTCTATATCAAGGCCGCTACTCCTCCCACTTTGAACGGCGTCAGCGATTATCTCTTCTCTGGAAAAGACCGCATCATTCACGTCTATGCCGGCTCAGTTGAGAAATACAAAGCAGCCAATTGGGAAAGGTTCGGCACCATCGTTGGCGACCTTACTGACGACATCATAGACGGCATAGATGCAATCGAGGTGGATCAGGAGATTGCGAACGGCACGATCGAGGACAATCAATGTTACGACTTGATGGGTCGCAAGGTTGCCGATCTGAAGCCTGGCACCATATACATCCGTAACGGCAAAAAGTTCATGTTCAGAAAGTAGGGACAGGAAGTCCTGAAACATAGGCAGTGATGTAGGCAAACATCACGTGTGACGATTGCAATTTACTAGTGTGACGTTTGCGATTTACTAGTGTGACGATTGGGATTATCACGTGTGACGTTTGCCAACATCGCCAGTCAAGTTGGAAAGGTTCATTAAAGACTCTGTTATGATAGGCGAGAGAATCCAGGGAATATGCAGGCAGATGCTGATTGGCGTCGCTTGTCTCATCACGTCGAATTCCTGGTCGGCAGATACGATTCATGTGGAAACGGCGGGCTCGCTCTCCACTCTGATGGAAACGGCAGGCAGGTCTGTCAAACTGACGGGCTTCGTCAACGGGACAGACATCAAGTTCCTCCGCGAAAGGATTAGTGCAGGCAAGTTGTCGACGCTCGACTTGGCGGATGTCCGTATCGTCAGTGGAGGCTCGGCTTATAACGAGAGTTATACGACTCGGAACGACGTCATCGGAGACTACATGTTTGCCGACCTTTCCAAACTGACATCAATCACTTTGCCCACGACAATCACCGATATTGGCCGTTATGCGTTCTCAAAGACCGGCATCAGCAAGGCTGAGATCCCAGATGACGTCACTCATCTTGGCGGAGCGGCCTTTGCCGATTGCAATTCCCTGACGAGGGTCGTTATCGGAAGACGAGTCTCGCAACTTGATCAGGCTGTCTTCTACAACTCTTCTTCCATCAGATATGCCTACGTGAAACCCAAGACGCCCCCAGCTTTGGCAGCCTATATCTTTACTGCAAGCCCCAAAATCTACGTCTATACCAGCGTCTTGTCGGACTATAAGGCTTCCTCCTGGAATCAGTATGGCACGATTGTCGGCAAGTTGGAGAACTACTACGAAGAGGAATCGGACTCCAGCGATGTCGTTAACGAACTGGCAGGCAACTTCTTCGAGGATGTCGCTTGTACCAGGTTGAAAAGTGAGTTCCAGTTGATGAGCGACGAGGAGCTGTCGACGTCCCTAATCGAAGGAGGAATGCCTTCGTATATGATTCCCATAGCCTTGAAGTTGAAAAACCAGAATTGGGCGGCCTACGAAAAGGACTTTCGCATCCACGACTACAAACCTTACAGCGACGCAGGCTATTGGAACAGTAAGTTGAGGAGTACAGGCGGCTCCTTTATGGGTAATCCTACCGGCATCTATACGACGGACTTCAATCCCTTGTATGTCTTCGTCGATGCCGATGTGCCTTCTGGAGCCACTTTGTATATGGCAGGATGTACTGACAACAATCTCATTACGAGTGCCAAGCAGGGCAAAATGCTCAAGAAAGGTTTGAACATTGTGGAAGGAAACACGAACGCCCTCTACTACATTATTTATACGGCAGACACGAAAAACATGACAAAAACCCTCGACGAGTGGCCCTCCATGAAGATCCACATCGAGGGAGGCGTCGTGAATGGTTACTATGATGTGAAACGTCAAAGCGACTCTGACTACAAGGCAATTCTTGCAAAAGCCACGCATGAAAGGTTCACAGTAAAAGGTGGACAGTCGCTCTTCAACTTCAAAACAAGCACATACAGGAACGTCTGGCCCACCACTATCGACAAGAGTATCTGTTGGTTCGACAGCCTGACCGTTTGGGAGAAGGAGTTGATGGGCATCAGCGAATCTGTCGCTTCGGGCAAACGGGCTGGAGCGCCTTTCTACATTTCGGGTGGCGAATCGTACTTCCCTCAGTATTACAACAACCCGAACTTTGCAGTCGAAGGAGAGGAGAGCGATGGAGGCTTTGCAAACTCGGCCTCTTTCAGGACCATGTATAACACGCAAGGCTGCGTCCAAAGCTCTTTCGATGTAAGTCGGACGGCAAGTTTCGATGACTGGTGTGCCGCTCATGAATGTGGTCACAACAATCAGGGCGCCATTACGGTTGAAGGCGGAACAGAGGTCTCGAACAACCTCTTCTCGAACTATATCCGCTTCCATACTGGTCTGATCGCCTCGAATGGTTCGCCACTTTCTACAATCATGACCGAGTATTCCCGACACGAACCATTCTTCACTCGCTCGCTTGACAGCCAGATGCGAATGTATTGGCAACTCTATCTCTACTATCATTTGGCACAGAAGAACACATCGTTCTATCCGGAACTCTTCAAGGCCTTGCGAGCTGATCCGTTGACTTTGTACAGCTCCAATACTGGTTGCCTGAAGTTTGTCCGTAAAGTGTGTGAAATCGCACAAGAAGACCTGACGGAATTCTTCACGGTTTGGGGCTTCTTCGAACCGCTTACGAACTATACTGTCAACGACTATGGTGCTCATTCTATGACAGTTAAGCAGAGCGACATCGATAACACCTTGGCCGAGATAGCACAATATCCCGTCAAGAACCGCGAGATACTTTTCATCGAGGATCGTGCCGATTATGTTCTTACGACAGACTTCCTCACCACTCCAGGGCAGCGTCGTCGGGAATCGTCACAGGTCGGGCAATGTGGAGACGTTGGTCAGTATACCGATTATTTGCCTGGAGCAAGTTCGCCTTCTGCATATACTTATCTGCAAGCCGACTCGCTTTATGCATTGGAAGGCGAAGGAGGATTAGGTTTTGTCGTGCTCGATTCGAACAATGACTTCAAGTTTGCAGCCAACTCGAAGAACTTTTGCCTGCCTACTAATACAGGCCTCAATTTGACGATTTACTCGTATGATGCCGATGGTTCGCTGCATGAAATAACCAGGTCCGGCGATGGTGCCGAGTACGTTGTCATGCCTAAGGCGGGAGTTTTGGCTGACTCGTTGTCAGCAAAAGCCATAAAAGTGACTGTGTCAGGCAGCATAAATGGTGCAGACATCAAGTATATGCGTCAACTCATCAGCAAAGGAAATCTGCAATCTATCGACCTTTCGGATACCAAGATAATGAGTGGAGGTGGAGCTTATTACGAGTCTTATATCACTAGTTTCAACGTGATGGGCAACTATGCATTTGACAGTTTCAAGAAACTCATCTCAATGCGTTTGCCCTTGAAGATCACTAAGATAGGAGACAGAGCATTCCGTTTCTCTGGACTCAGGATGATAGAAATCCCCGATGCAGTTACTGCGATTGGTCTGGAAGCTTTTGGTGGTTGCGATCAACTCTCGACTGTTATCATCGGAACCAAAGTCAAGTCAATAAGTCAGGGAGTCTTCTACAACTCTCCTGTAAAGGATGTTTATGTAAAAGCCCTTACGCCTCCAACCCTTTCGGACTATATCTTCAACAGCAATCCCACGATTCATGTCTATCAAAGTGCACTTGCAAAATATCAGGCATCGAGTTGGTCAAAGTTCGGCACCATTGTTGGCGACCTTACGGACGACATGATAGATGGAATCGAAGCTGTACAAGAAAAAACACTTCCCCAAAGAGGAAGTGTGGAAGGGGCTGTTGTCTATGATCTTATGGGCCGACGCGTTACCGAACTTAAGCCGGGTTCCATCTACATTCGAGATGGCAAGAAGGTAATGGTCAAATGAGAATAAAGGCCGTGCGTTACTTCCAGAAACGGTATGTAATGTCCGTGAGTTCTCCTTGTTCTACACGATAAAGCCTCTGATTGGTAGTCTTGACGTTCAAAGGCCCGCATTTCGCATCATAAGGTCCAGTCTTCAGATAGTCGAAGTTGCTCAACTCTATTTCTTGTGGCAACTCGTTTCGACCGCTATACCATGCAGTACGCACTTTGGAGTTATGCTTCACCCAGCATGCCAATCTGTCAATCTCGGCAGGGTCTTGGTCGCCTCCCATCAGGCAGATGCACGTCACTCCGATGTGGCTCTTCAACATCTCGGCCAATGCCTCCTCAGTCAACGGCTCCCCTATGTCTGTCCAAAGATATTGGCTGTGACAGCCCGGGCAATGAATAGGGCAGCCGCTGATACTGATGGCTAGGGTTATCTCGTCGGGAATCTCTGCAAAGACTTCCTTTACATCGACGTACTTCATCATCCTATACCACAACTATAGGTGCGCTTTGCAGCTTCGATTTGTCGGTCGCGACCAAAGGCAGGGATTGGACGAAGGTATCCAATGATGCGGGTGTACTGTGTGATGTTTGAACTGCCGCAGCAGGGACAAACCTCGATGGGCTTCTTGATGATGTGGCCGCAGTCCTCGCACTTCGAGTTGGGAATGTTGAAAGTATAGTAAGATGTGCCGTTCTCGATGGCGAAGTCAATAAGCTTGAGGTACTGCTCCTTCGAGAGGTGGTCTTGCAAGTTGCAGTGCAGAGCGCTTCCGCCATCAGTATACTGATAGGTCTGACGTCCGTGAAGGATGAACTTGTCGAGTACGCGCGTATCGTCGTGTGCATCGTAGAAGTAGGAGTTATAGAGGTTCTCGTCTTCCGGAACCCAATAGCCGTCTTCTTTATCCCAACGATAGTTCTTGCCGCCAAGTCCTTCGGCAGGCACAACTTCGGAGTTGAAGAGGAAGGGCTTCTTCTTGTCGTGGATGCTGTGACGCTTGTTCTCTTCCTTGATGGTGCCCAGGATGAGTTGCAAGAACTCGATGTATTCGGGATTGTTGCCTACCTTCATTCCGAGGAAGCGAGCAGCCTCGTTCAATCCATTGATGCCAATGGTGGAGTAGAGCTTGCTGATGTAGATGTAGCCGCCATTTGAAGCAGCGAACATGCCGCGGTCTTCCATTTCGTAGAGCATGGTCTTGTAGGCGATGTGATACTTGTAGACGCGCTCCAAGATGGTTGTCAAGTAGAGACGCAGGAATGCGTAGAAGTCGAAATTGCCTTCTGCTGCAGCGACGGTGCGCTTGGCATCCTGCACGATACGGTTGATGTTCAGGGTGATGACGTTGCATGAGCCAGTCATTACACCTGTCAGACCAGAGGTGGGATTGAAGGTGTTCTCCGTCAACTCGTTCTTCAGACGGCAGCATGATGCAAGCGAGTCAGCACTGTCCGAGATATAGGTGAAGAAGGAGTGACCTTCGGCATACATCTCTGCGGTGAAGTCCTTGTAATCCTTGTCGATGATGTCCTTCGTTTTGGGATCATACACCATAGCCATCGTCTCGACAGGGAAGGTGAGCAACTGCTTCAGGCGAAGTTTGTTGAACCACTTCATGAACATGCGCTGCAGGGTGTCGATTGCTTTCCATTCGGGCTTGGTGCCATCGGGATAGCAGAAGTCGGCGAAGAGACTGTTGAAATATGTGTGGTCGTAATAAGAGACGTTTGTGAAGGGAGACTGATATGAGCGATTGCCTGCAGGCTGGTTGATGCCCCAGATGAATTGCTTGAAGGCTTTCAGGATGTGGTCGCGAACGGTGCGCTCCTGCAGACAGATGTCGGAGGTGGTAGCCAAATCGTCAAGATGGTCGTACCACTTCTGGCCGAACTCGGAGATGATGTAGTAGTTCAGCACGACAAAGTATTCGCCGAAGGCAACTGCACCTTTACACTGGGAAGAGAGAAGGAATGTGAGGTTCGTAATCTGTCCGGAGAAGGACTGCAGGTCGTTTGGAGGACCAGGTGTGACGCCGTCGATGTTGCCCACGCCATCAGTCATCAGGGGATAAAGGCTGACTGCCATGCAGTACTGTTTCAGTACAGGAGTCGAGGCTTCATCGTGCGTATATATAATATGGTGGTTCAGGTCGGCCTCGTACTGCTTGGAAACTTCGGGATACAACTGGTTCAGCTTGTCCTTCATACGTTGGCGCTGGATGACGCGATTGGTGGTCTTGTAGACCTCGCCCTCCAAGTTTGCCACGTTCTTCATCGTTACGTTGGCATTGGCGTCTGTTTCCGAAGCTGTGGCGGCATTGTCGTCGCTGTGGCTGTACTCGTTCATGTAGTCGATGCGCTCCTTGATGAAACGGGCTTCGGCATGCTGCTGACGATAAAGGATGTAAGCTTTTGCTTCGTCATAGTAGCCGTTTTGCATTAACGCCAACTCTACTCGGTTCTGTATCTCCTCGACGGTAAAGCCGTCGCGTACGGAGATGCTCTCGCTCAAGTCAGTAGCCACGCTTCTGATTTTTTCCTCATCTAGCTTGTTCACTGACTGTAGTGCCCCCATGAGGGCATTCTTGATTTTGGCTCTGTTAAACTCTTCCTGTGAGCCGTCTCTTTTGATTACGATCATGATGTTATAGTGTGTTAATTTTAAGTCCGCAATACATCCTTGTGGAAAACGACTACAAAGGTAGAATTTTTTTTCGAGTTGACCAAAACAAAACAAGAAAAAGTTCAAAAAAAAATAAAAGTTTTCCAAAACAAAATGTTAAGTTGTTGATATATAGCGACATGACTATACTTGGTCAAACGAAAAGTTTTCCAAAAAGGATATTTCTGCCTGAAAGTGTGTTGTTTCCGTTGGAAAACTTTTTGATTTTCTGGGCATGGAAGCGGGAAGTGTGTTGAAAGTTGGTAAAATTGCCGCGATTTATACTAAAAATATATATGGTATAGCGAGGCTTTTCAAGTTGAACGTTTAAGTGTTCAAATTTAGTCTCTTTGTGAGCACGAATATTGGGGGAGAAGGCACTTGCTATACATTCTTATCCTTTTTGCAATAAAAAGTGAACATTTTGTTTGTTATTTTGGCAAAAAGCTGTACCTTTGTCGTCGAAAACAGGATAAAAGTAACTAAAAGTTCATTAGTATGGAGAAGTTGAGAATTGCCGTTGTCGGATACGGAAACATTGGAAAGTACACAGTTCAGGCCTTGCAAGCAGCTCCTGATATGGAGATTGCAGGTATCGTTCGCCGTAACGGAGCAGCAGATAAGCCTGCTGAACTGGCTGATTATAAAGTTGTTAAGGACATTACGGAGCTGGGCAAAGTGGATGTCGCGATATTGGCTACTCCGACTCGATCTGTCGAAGAGCACGCTTTGAAGTGTCTTGCTTTGGGCATCAATACTGTAGACAGTTTCGACATTCACACTTCCATTCTCGATCTTCGCCGAAGCCTTTCTGCAGCTGCAAAGCAACATAATGCTGTGAGCATCATTTCTGCAGGATGGGATCCGGGTAGCGACAGTATCGTCAGGACTTTGATGGAGAGCTTGGCACCTAAGGGGTTGACTTACACCAACTTCGGTCCTGGCCGTAGTATGGGGCACAGTGTTTGTGTTCGCAGCAAGGCTGGTGTGAAAGATGCGCTTTCGATGACGATTCCTGTTGGTGAAGGCATCCATCGTCGTATGGTTTATGTCGAGCTGGAAGAGGGTGCTAAGTTGGAAGAGGTGACGAAGGCCATCAAGGCTGATCCCTATTTTGCTAACGATGAGACGCATGTTTTCCAAGTGGAAAGTGTTGATGCCCTGAACGATGTCGGACATGGTGTGAACCTCGTTCGCAAGGGCGTTAGCGGCCAGACTCACAACCAACTTTTCGAGTTCAACATGAAGATCAACAACCCAGCCCTAACTGCTCAGGTTCTCGTGAATGCAGCCAGAGCTACAATGAAGCAGCAACCTGGAGCTTACACGATGATTGAGATTCCCGTTATCGACTATCTTCCTGGTGATCGCGAACAGATAATCGGGCACTTGGTTTAGGGCTGGAGTTCCTTTCTGGAACGGCTTTCGAGATAAAGTGTGCGGCTCTTGAAGAAAGGGTCGCACACTTGTTTTTCAAACGACTCTGGTCAAGTTCCAAAACGTCACACTAGTAAAAGCCAATCGTCACACTAGTAAAAGCCAAACGTCACACTAGTAAAAGTCAAACGTAACACTATGCAATCGCAAACGTAACACTATATGTTTGCCTTCGTCGCACGTTATCTTTTCAAACTTGATTAGGGACGTTTTTCAACAAGCCTGACCAAGTCTTCCAAATGGATTAGCCTCGTTTTTCGACTTTTTTGTGTGTTCTGAATGCCGTCTTTCACATTATTTAATTATAAAGGCAGTCGAAAAGCCACATTTTATTCGCTAAAAATCGCGTTTTTCGCAAAAATGTATTATCTTTGCCGCGAAAATGGGGGAGTATACACTATTCTTGAGCTAATGCTCAAGCTGAACGAAGATGAAAAAACTACTCATAGAAACATACGGATGCCAGATGAATGTGGCCGACAGCGAAGTCGTTGCCAGCGTGATGGGTATGGCCGGATACGAGGTTACAGAGAGTCAGGACGAGGCTGATGCCGTGTTCCTGAACACCTGTTCTGTGCGAGACAATGCCGAGCAGAAAATCCTCTCTCGCCTCGACTTCTACCATAGTTTGCAGAAGAAACTGGGCAGACGGATCATCGTCGGTGTGCTTGGCTGCATGGCAGAAAGGGTTCGCGAGGAACTGATCGAGGCTCATCATGCCGATCTCGTTGCAGGTCCTGACGCTTATCTCACTTTGCCCGACCTGATTGCCCAAGCCGAATGCGGACACAAGGCGATCAACGTAGAGCTCTCAACCACAGAGACTTATCGCGACATCGTGCCTCAGCGAATCTGCGGACCACACATCAGCGGTTTCGTCAGCATTATGCGAGGCTGCAACAACTTCTGCCACTATTGCATCGTGCCCTATACTAGAGGTCGTGAACGCAGCCGGGATGTGGAAAGCATCCTGCGCGAATGTCGCGACTTGCGGGATCGAGGCTACAAAGAAGTCACCCTGTTGGGGCAGAATGTGAACTCCTACTTGAGCGAAGGAACGACTTTCCCGGAGCTCCTGCGCCTTGTAGCTCAGGAAGTTCCACAGATGAGAGTGCGTTTCACCACATCCCATCCAAAGGATATGAGCGACGAAACGCTTCAGGTTATTGCAGAAGAGCCGAACCTTTGCCACCACATACATCTGCCAGTTCAAAGCGGAAGTGACCGCATCCTGAAGCTCATGAACCGCAAGTACACGAGGGATTGGTACTTGGATCGCGTTTCAGCCATCCGTCGCATCCTTCCCGATTGTGCCATCACGACAGATATCTTTGTCGGTTATAGTGGTGAAACTGAGGAAGATCACCAGCAAAACCTCTCGCTCATGCAAGAGGTGGGTTACGACAGCGCCTTCATGTTCAAGTATAGCGAAAGGCCTGGAACTTATGCCAGCAAACACCTTCCAGACGATGTTCCCGAGGAAGTGAAGATCCGAAGGCTGAATGAAATCATCGCCTTGCAGAACGAACTTTCGGCCCAAGCCAATCGGAAGTGCATCGGAAAGCAGTATGAAGTCCTCGTCGAAGGCGTGAGCAAACGCAGCAAAGACGAGCTCTTCGGCAGAACAGGGCAGAACAAAGTGGTCATCGTCCCTCGCGAAAACCTCAGAATAGGACAGACAGTGCCCGTCGTCATCACAGAAAGCAGCAGTGCTACGCTGAAAGGAAAAGTAATAGTTTAAACAGGAAATATGACAAACAAACGCAGAAGGAAAAACAAGATAGCGTGGGCAATGCAGGCTTTCACCAGTACTGTCAGCGTCACTCTGCTGCTCATCTTGATGGGCCTCATAGTGTTGCTCTCGCTCACAGCCAGGGTTGTAGCCGACAGTGTCAAGGAGAACCTGACCGTTACGGTTGTGCTCGAAGACGATGTCCAAACGCCAGATGCACAACATTTGTGCGACTCGTTGAACAGGATGTACTACGTCAGCAGCATCGACTACATCAGTCGCGAGCAAGCTTTGCAGGAACAAATCGAGAGCATGGGCATCGACCCGACTGATTTTCTTGGCGCAAATCCGTTCTCCATCTCAATGGAGGTGAGGGTTAAGCCAGAGTTCTCCTCGAATGACAGCCTGATGTGGATCAGCAACGAATTCCGCAAATCGGAACTTGTGGCGGATGTGATGTATCAGAAGGACTTGGTGGAGAGCATGAACAAGAACCTTCATCGTGCCTCCTACTTCTTGCTTGCCATTGCTCTTCTGCTGGTCATCATTTCCCTGAGCCTTATCAACAATACTGTCCGACTGAGTGTGTTCAGCCATCGTTTCGTGCTCCACACCATGAAGCTGGTGGGTGCGAAGTGGAGTTTCATTCGTCGTCCGTTCCTTGTTCGAGGCTTTTGGATTGGCTTCATCTCAGCTCTCATTGCCGATGCAGCCATTTTGGGTGGCATCTATTGGGCATCGAGATACGACAGCAGCATCCTGAACTATGTCACTCAGGAGAACATGATCATCACAGCCGTCTCGGTTCTCGTCATCGGACTCCTGCTCACAATCGTCTGCACCTACTTCTCTGTGACGCATTGCCTGAAGATGCGTGGCTCGGAACTGTATTAGAAAAGAAAAATGATTAAATAGTGAAAAATATGGCATTTAGTAAAAAGAACTACATCCTGCTTGCCATCGGAATGGCAATCGTCATTCTCGGTTTGGTGTTGATGTCTGGCGAAGGAAGTGCAGAAGGCTTCTTCAACGCAGACATTTTCAGTGCTCGTCGCATCAAAGTGGCACCTTTGGTGAGCCTTTTCGGCTTCATCTTCATCATGATCGCCATCATGTACAAGCCCAAAACGCGTAAAGTGGAAGATAGATGAACGAACTGCAAGCACTCATTCTGGGCCTTGTCCAAGGCCTCACGGAATACCTTCCCGTCAGCAGTAGCGGGCATTTGGAGATAGGCAAGATGCTTTTGGGCCTCGATCCGGAACAGGGCGGCCTGACTTTCGACATTGCAGTTCACGTGGCAACTGTGCTCGCAACCATCGTCATATTGTGGCGCGAGATCATCTGGATTGTGCAAGGTCTGCTGAAGTTCAAGTGGAACGATGAGGCCCGTTATGCCTTTGCCATTCTCGTCAGCATGATTCCTGTTGCAATCGTGGGCTTCTTCCTGAAGGACAGCATCGAGGCGCTCTATGCCGATGAACATGCCAGGACGCTTGTTGTGGGCTGTTGTCTGATTGTGACTGCCGTGCTGCTCACCTTGACACACTTCTACAAACCACAGGAAAAGGAAGAGATTTCGCCCATTCATGCCTTCGTGATTGGTATTGCGCAAGCCATCGCGGTCCTGCCAGGCTTGAGTCGAAGCGGCTCAACCATCGCGACAGGTCTGCTCTTGGGCAACAATAAGCAGAAACTTGCGCAGTTCTCTTTCCTCATGGTCATTCCGCCTATTTTGGGCGAGGCGCTGCTCGATTTCAAGCACATCGTTGCCCCCAGCGCGGAATATCTGGCAGAGCATGGCGCTTCGACGTCAATTCCTACGACATCCTTGCTTGTAGGTTTCGTGGCAGCTTTCGTGTCAGGATGCTTCGCCTGCAAGTGGATGATAGCGCTCGTGAAGAAATGTAAACTCATATACTTCGGCATCTATTGCGCCATAGCAGGCATTTTGGTGCTGATTCTGGGATGATAAAATGGATTTCATCGAGGGAGAGATACTTTGTTTCGACAAGCCGTTGAACTGGACGAGCTTCAATCTTGTCGCCAAGATACGCAGTCAGCTGTGTCATCGTCTTGGCGTGAAGAAGCTCAAGGTGGGCCATGCAGGTACGCTCGACCCGTTGGCTACGGGTGTGATGGTCGTATGTACAGGCCGCGCCACAAAGCGCATCGACGAGCTCCAGGCACACGTCAAAGAGTATGTTGCCACGCTTCAGTTCGGAGCGACGACGCCTTGTTTCGACCTCGAGAAACCCATCGACAAGACCTATCCAACGAAACACATCACTGAGGCCCTCGTTCGGGAGGTTCTCGGCAAGTTCCTCGGTCGTATAGAACAGATTCCGCCAGCTTTCTCGGCCTGCAAGATAGACGGCAAACGCGCGTACGATCTTGCCCGAAAGGGTAGGGAGGTGGAGCTCAAGCCCAAGGTCTTGGTTATCGACGAGATTGAGCTACAAGACTTCAACGCCGAGAAGATGCAGGCCACCATTCGCGTCGTTTGCAGCAAAGGGACATACATCAGGGCTCTGGCTCGCGACATAGGGGAAGCTTTGAACAGTGGTGCTCACCTCATAGCTTTGCGCCGCACTCGTGTGGGAGACGTTCGAGTGGAGGATTGCATGCAGGTTGAGGACTTTCCCGAATGGCTCGGCAAACAAGAACTTCCCGTAATAACGACATAACACAATAACGATATAAGACAATGAAACTACAGCAATTCAAGTACAAACTTCCCGATGATCGCATTGCTCTGGAACCCGCTCCTTTCCGCGATGACTGCCGACTCATGGTCATCCACGCAAAGAGAGGTGTCATCTCGCATCATGAATCCTTCCGCGATGTGCTAAACTATTTCGACGAGAAGGACGTCTTTGTCTTCAACGACACAAAGGTCTTTCCCGCTCGCCTCTACGGAAACAAGGAGAAGACGGGTGCCAAGATTGAGGTCTTCCTGCTTCGCGAACTGAACAAGGACATGCGTCTGTGGGATGTTCTGGTCGATCCGGCACGCAAGATCCGCATCGGCAACAAGCTCTATTTCGGCGAGGACGAGTCGATGGTGGCTGAGGTGATCGACAATACGACGAGTCGTGGCCGTACACTTCGCTTCCTCTTCGACGGCACTCACGACGAGTTCAAGCGTGCCCTCTTCGCACTCGGCGAAACACCCATTCCGAAGCAGATCATCAAGCGCGATGTCCTTCCCGAAGATGCTGAGAACTTCCAGACCATCTTTGCCGAGAAGGAAGGTGCTGTGACGGCTCCCACGGCGGGTCTTCACTTCTCCCCACAGCTCATGAAGATGATGGAGATAAAGGGCGTGGACTTCGCCTATGTCACCCTTCATTGTGGTCTCAGCAACTTCCGCGAAATCGATGTCGAGGATTTGACGAAGCACAAGATGGACAGCGAGGAGATGCATGCCGACCAGAAGGCTTGCGACATCATCAACAAGGCCCACGAAGAGGGACATAAGATTGTTGCCGTCGGAACCACAGTCCAAAGGGTGCTCGAGACTGCAGTCTCCACCGACGGCCAGCTCAAGGAATACCATGGATGGACGAATCGCTTCATCTTCCCGCCTTACGACTTCCATTTGGCAGACGCCATGATAGCCAATTTCTATTTGCCTTACAGCACTATGTTGATGCTGACGTGTGCTTTCGGAGGTTACGACCTCATCATGAAGGCCTACAAGGAAGCGCTCCGTTACAACGAGAACGACCCCGAAAAGCGCTATCGCTTCGGCCCTTACGGCGATGCCATGCTGATACTGAACGATTAGCAGTTCATAATTCATAGTTCATAATTCATAGTTAAGGGTTGTGAAGGAGAGTATCATTAAGGATAAGAGCATGTCTTTTGCCATTCGAGTGGTGCGCTGCTACAAGTACTTGGTTGAAGAAAAACATGAATTTACCCTTTCCAAGCAGATGCTTCGTTGTGGAACAAGCATCGGAGCAAACATAAAGGAAGCCTTAAGAGGGCAAAGTCGTCCGGACTTCATAGCTAAGATGAACATCTCGTTGAAAGAAGCCAGTGAGTGTGAATACTGGATAGAACTGATGACGAATACAGAGTACTTACCCCAGGATTCAGCCCAATCATTGCTGGAAGATTGTCAGGAATTAATAAAAATCCTAACCTCAATCGTAAAGTCAGCGAACGGGAAATAACTATGAATTATGAATTATGAACTATGAACTCTACCTATCTTTAGGCTCCAATCTCGGTGACAGAGCCGAGATGTTGCGCCGTGCCATCATGCTCATTGGCGAGCGGATTGGTGCGGTGCAGCGCGTTTCGTCCTTCATCGAGACCGAACCTTGGGGCTTCGAAAGCGCAAATCCCTTCCTGAACGCAGCCGTGATGGTGCAGACCACACTCACTCCGCTCCAATGCCTGAGGAAAACCCAGCAGATAGAGCGTGAATTGGGACGCAAGACGAAGTCGAAAGACGGCATCTATCACGACCGACCTATCGACATAGACCTGCTTCTGTATGGCGATCAGACCATTTCCACTCCCCGGCTCACCATCCCTCATCCACATATGTTCGAGCGCGACTTTGTCATGATCCCGCTCAGGGAAATCCTGCCCTCCATAGGTGAGAGGAAAACTTAACGTGCCACGATTGCAAACATCTAGTGTGACGATGGCGATTAACTAGTGTGACGATTGCAATTATCTAGTGTGACGATGGCCACTTAATCGTGCGACATCTGTTCGGACGGATTTTGACCTCCGGCTTTGCCGCCTGCTCCGCGACTAAAATCGCGCCTTGGTGCTAGAGCATCCTAGAATACCTACGGAGCGCAAGAATGTGAAATGTCGGGAAACACTCTACACTCTACACCAATCTGCTTTAATCTATTGAATACTAGCAAGTAATGAGGGTGTAGAGTCTCTTCACTACTCTACACCAACTCTACACCCATGTATATGATTGACATATAATGACTTAAATGGCATTGGTGTAGAGTGCAGAGTTTTTTCAATTTTGTTTTGCATTTTACTCATCACTCATCATATTCATGTTCTAAAGTCTTGATAACCAAACAAGTAATACCCTGATGAGTTCCTGACGACTCATCAGGGCACTCATCATGTTCTATATGGTTGATACTCTTTGTATTAACCCCCAAACCTGACGAGTGACGAGTGTTTGCTTTGATGTGATTTTGCCTTATTACAAGAGGAAAATCCAATATAATTCGCAAAAACATCAACAGGTACAAAAAAGATTGAAGGAAAAGTAGTATCTTTGCAACACAGAACATCGATAACATGATGATGAAGCAGCGTAAAAGCACTTTAATCCTAACTATCTTGGTAGTCTTTTTCTCTGCCGTTGCCATTACGACCGTATGCGAAGTGAAAAAGGCACATCGGATGAAGGTGGCGTTGGAAACGGCATTAGAGCAGAACCGCAACTTCATCCCCTTCACCTCCGATACTATATATCCGTCCCCTTCGCACGACCTCAGTCTCATACCCACCAGAGGTGTTTCCCTGCGCGATGTCGTCGCCTACTACAACCATCCCCTCCGCCGCCACATTCATCTTCCCATTTGGGGGAATCTGAGAGGACTTTCAGCCTATTACGTCCTCGGCTGTGTCTGCCGTGACCTGCACGAAGCGCCCATCGCTCTCCTTACATGGGAGGAAGCCATTGCCGCTTACTCCTCCCCAAAGGACAGACGGGAAGGGGCTGCCACCCTCTGCCGCATCTATGGGCAGATGGCCGAAGTGTATTATCGGCAGTATATGCCAGAGAAGCAGCTCGAAGCCCAGCAAAAGTGTAGCGATTATGCCTTGATGGCAGGCGACACCTTGAATTATATAAGATGTATGTTATCCCAAAATGATGCATACCTCTCAATGGGCGACACTGCCGCTGTCTTCGAGAACATCAAGCACGTGAGACAACTCTATTTGGAGCGAGGTCTAAAACAGGAGGCTGCACAAGTATATCCTTCTGCCATTCAGATTGCCCTTGACCGTGGGGAGTACGTGAAGGCAGATTCCATGATGCGGATATTTGAGAAGGAATCGGGACTATTTGACGAACAGGGGAATATTGAAGCGACACGAGAAATATACTATTACGATAAAGGCTGCTACTTCGCCGGTATCGGCTTGCTGGATTCGGCTGAAATACAATTCCGACGGCTTTTAAACCACGAACCTAACATAGTGGATGCCTATCGTGGCCTTGTTTCCCTTTATCTGCGGAAAGAGAACAGGGATTCGCTTCGCAAGTACACGAAACTCTATGAAGATGCAATAGCCAATTATCTGGAAGAGACACAAACACAAGCCATTGTTCAAGCGGAGGGAATGTATGACTACAGTCGCCAGCAACGCATGGCAGCAGCACAAAAACGGAAAGCCGACATTCTTGTCCTGACGGGATTGTTATTCGTCTTGTTTTTCATTGCTACGATAGCTTATATCGTCAGAAGATACAAAAAGGCTAACGAACAGGAGAAAAAGAGACACATGGAAGTGAGAGCCCAATATGGTGACGCCATCCAGAAGCTAGCCCAAGTTAAAAGGGAAATAGGAATTCTTCAGCGCAATACGTCCGATAAAGAAAATGCGTTGGATTCATTAACACAGGAAAAGAAAGAATTGGCTCAACTGTACGAGAAGGAGATTGAAAGATTAACATCCGAACTCGCCTCATACAAGGAAACACAGGACGAAGTCGAGAGGAAGGCTGCTATCATCAGTCATTTTCATACCATTGCAAAACCGCATCTCGAGAACGATGAAAAAGGGCTATCGAGAAGGGTCGGAGCAAGGGAAGCGTCAGAAGAAGAATGGAATCAGTTGATAGAGACGGTACGACTCTGCTACCCAAGATTTTATGTTCATCTTATGGAGCATTCGCTTTCGGACTTACGACTTCACGTATGCATACTCTCACGTTTGGGCTTCGAGAACAAGGATATTGTCACTTTGGTAAAATCAAGCATACAGTCAGTCAGCAATGTCAGAACAACTTTGGCCAAGGTCTTTGGCCTTACAAGCACAAAAGATCTTAATGACTATTTGAAGAATTTTTAGCCCTAGCTATTAGAAATCTTGTGTTTCAATCCTGAAGTGTATTTTAGGTGTAACTTTTTGTGTTTATATCTAATAACCTATAATACAGCTTGTTATATCCGGCCCATTTGGGTAAGATGAATTTTTCGCGTACACTTTCTGTATTTAATAATCACGTAATTCATTTAGTTATACTATATTTGCAGCGTCTAACAAATAAACGACACTGCTATGAAATTAAAACTTTTACTATTGGTTGTAGCTATCCTAACGAGCACACAAACTGCAAACAGACACGCGAGTAATAAATGCTTCATATAATATATGACTCTTTTTGGCAGCAAAGGTATGTATTTTCTGCCAAACGGCAAAATGTAGTGCCTCGATGAAATGGGCGAAAATAAAGTTGTGAAGTTTTTGTGAAGTTTTTTTCTTGGAAAGTGGCACAACAAGTCCATATCTTTGTGACAAATTCGTGAACAAAACTATTAACTATACATGAAAATGAACATGAATGATGCGTCTCTATAATGATAATCCATTTCCTGAACAAAGTTAATAAATAAAAGATACGCGCAAATCAGCTCCTTCGTCGTGAGATGCGGGAGCTTTAAGAAAAAAAACTAAATACCCACAACATTTGGAATCGATAATTATATTCACTAACTTTGCAAACAGAAAACAAATAAAACCAGAAACCATGAAAAGAATAGTATTCCTATTTATTGCAAGTTTAATGGCGCACTATAGTGCCTTGGCCGAGACAATCCTCCCTTTTGTACAAGATGGGAAGGTCTGGGTTTATGATGTCAGTAATTTTATCTATGATTGGGAAGAGACATTTAGCTTGGAGGGAGACACTTTGATAGGTACCCGCAATTGCCTGAAACTCTACTACACATGCCAGGTTTATGGCCACAGCACCACACCTGTCCTGATGTACGACTTTGCCAGCGAACCAGGAACCATAATCAATGTAGGGCCGTTTGAACTGAAAATCAATGAAAAGAAGCTTGCGAAATATCACGGAGAATACTTGAAGGTTATTGATTATAGCAATCTTGAACGTGAAGATTATCCATTCAAAGGGATTGAAGGTCTCGGCTTTCTCGGAGGAGGTTTAACATGTATCATAGATGGCTATCTTCCGGGGGCTACTGGCGGAGAAAGACAACTGAAAACGTGTGCTGTGAATGGCGAAATTGTCTTTGAATGGAACGATTTCTACACATCGTCTCAGATTGTAACAGGCATCTCCATGCCCTCTGTCTCGAACAGGAAGAATACCCTCTTCGACCTCCAAGGCCGCAAAATCGACAAGATAACGCAGCCAGGCATCTACATCGGGAACGGACAAAAAATCTTGGCAAAGTAAAAAAGAACAGAATAATTCACTATCTTTGCAAACAGAAAAAGCTAATAAAGGAATAGGATATGAAACACTTTGCTTGCATCATAATCCTTTTGCTTGCTTGCCTGCCTCCGATTGTGGCACAGGAATCGGCTCTCGAAATGCTTTCACAGAGGCAAGCAGCCTTTGGTCGGACCATTCCGCAGGAAAAGGTGTATATTCACTTGGATAACACTTGCTATTTCCTTGGTGACATCATCTGGTTCAAGGCATATCTCAGACAAACCACCGATGACACGCCTTCCAAGGTGAGTGGCACGTTGTATGTGGAACTGATAAACAACGAAGGCTATCTCGTAGAACGCAAACTCATAGAGATGAAGAACGGCGAGGGAGACGGACATTTCGATCTGCCTGCCACAGGCTCGATGTATGCGGGTTTCTACGAGATAAGAGCTTATACCAGATGGCAACTGAATTGGGGAGAATACGAACATGATTGGGGGAATATTTTCCCTATTCGTCATTGGAACCCCTACTTTAACAAAGCGATGCGTCATGAAGCCGAACGCGATTACGAGAAGCTGTATAGCAGAGTTTTTCCTGTCTATAACAAACCTTCGCAACCAGGGGAGTATGACATGAGTATGACCATGCACCCGCATCAGAGGGTATACAAGGAGAAGGGACATGACATCGAGATGCACTTTTTCCCCGAAGGAGGAAATCTGATAGAAGGTGTTCCGAACAGAGTGGCATTTGAAGTGACGAGGAATGGAGAATGGATAAGTGGCACACTGAACATCGAAGGCAAGAAAATCCGGACTGTCAATCGGGGAAGAGGAATGTTTGAGATAGTTCCAGACAGTCGGACTCAGCGACAGCTGACATTCGTGACCGACAGTGGCGAGGCTGTGAAGTCCAAGCTGCCTCAAACCGACAGGCGGGGTGTGGCATTGCAGGTAACACGTCTGGGTGATGAAGTAAGAATAAAGACACAAGTCGTGGGCATACCTGTTGACAGCCTTGCCCTGACCATCATGCACGAGGGAAAGACGCAATACTTTTCGCCCTTGCAGCAAATAAGAGATGTCATACATTGCCAAGACTTGCCTTCAGGAGTAAATCAGGTGACAGTTTTCGACACACAGGGCCGTGTCTTTGCTGACCGTCTCTTTTTTGTTACAAAAGCAGAGGATTTACGACCGAACATAAGCATAAGCACTCGCGAGCGATACCATTCTGCATTCGAACGTATTGATGTAGATGTACGGTCTGTCCATCAAGGCCCAAGCCATTTGTCGGTATCAGTTCGCGATGTGTCGCGAGGTGCCCGCAACTATGACTCAGGCAACATCCTCACCGAAATGCTGCTTGCCAGCGAGATTCGCGGTTTCGTGCCAGACCCCGGATACTTTTTTAAAGTGGACGACGACGAACATCGTCAGGCCTTGGACCTGTTGATGATGACGCAGGGATGGCGTCGGTTCAATTGGCGCGACATGGCCGTAAAAGGAGAATGGGGGTTCGTTCATCCGGCAGAGAAAACACCTCTGCTGATGGGTTCTGTGCATAAGTATGAGCCGAGAGCAAAATACGATCCACTTGTTGACCTTTCAACTGTAAGTCGTCTGTACAATGGGAAGGATTTCAAGGACATTTCCCTTGACAGCCTGGAGATATCTTCGAGGCTGAGGAAGCGGATGATGACAGACGGAGAAGCGCTGAAACGTGAAGTACGTGTGCATGGATTGTTCTTCAATAAAAATTTTGAGGATTATATCATAGGCGATGTTACGACCAAGGATGGAAAGTTTCACATCGTCCTGCCCCGCTTTTATGGCAAGTGTGACTTTTTCCTCTCCGCAAGCGATACTACGCGATGGAAAAAGAAAGAAAAGGAACACAAGGTGCCACACCAGTGGATAGTTGACGACGAAGAACAGTATCCCGAGTTTTATGTGCGTCTGTCGTTTCCATACCCGAATTTCGTCAAGCCCTATACTCACTATCAAATGCAAGAACAGCCTTTGGTGGTAAACGATAGCGGGAAAGTACAGGAGCAGACAGACAGCCATCTCATGAGCGAAGTTAGTGTCAAGGCTCGCCGAGCAGGTTTCAGGTCGTATCGATATGCAGTTCCAGTTCTGGGCTTTGACGCCTATGATGCATTTAACATGGGAGTTGATGCAGGACTTATTGATGCCTGGTATTCCTCGGCTGACGACATTGCCATGACCTTGCTTAGATGCTATATCAAGGAAATAGAGCGAGGCAATAGACCAAGTATCCAAGCTGGCTATGGAGATGTGTTGCATGGCATGTTTGAAAATAGCGACACGTATTTTAGGTTAACACCCATGGAATTGCGTAAATATCAGTACCTGTATAATCTTGACTCTGTCTACCTTTATACAGACTATGAGCCCCGTCTCGAAGGTGATTCGCGATATTGGGGGGAGGAGAATTTACGAGTGGCTATATTGTTTAAGTTATTCAAGGACGGCAGTGTCCGTCGCACCTATCGCGACCGTTTCCTTCATCTTCAAGGGTATGCGATACCCGCCGAGTTCTATAGTCCGGACTATTCAACCCGTCCTTTGCCCGAAACGGTAGACTATCGGCGCACACTGTACTGGAACCCGAACCTGTGTTTGGACTCGAATGGTGAAGCGCACATTACTTTATATAATAGTTGTCGAAACAGCATCATAGAGGTTGATGCCCAAGGCCAGGCCTCGGACGGTACCCTCCTATGGGGCGAGTGGTAGAATCCACATCGGGAACGGACAAAAAATCCTGATTAAGTGAAAACAACGGAAATAATTCGTATCTTTGCAAACAGAAAGATAACTAAAGATATGAAAAGGACTCTTTTACTTATTTCGGCAGGTTTGCTGCCACTGATAGCATTAGCCTACGATGCCAAAATTAATGGCATATTTTATAATTTCACCGGCAGCGAAGCAGAAGTGACGAGCTCTAATGATAACACTGCCAATTACTCGGGCTCTGTGGTTATTCCGGAATCAGTCACATATGGTGGCAAGACCTACAGCGTGACAAGCATTGGCAACAGTGCTTTCGGGAATTGTAGTGGGCTGACATCCGTACGCATTCCTGAGAGTGTGACTAATATCAACAATGGGGCTTTCCAAGGTTGCAGAGTCCTGAATTCGGTAATTATTCCAAAGAATGTGACGGTAATCGATCAAAATGTTTTCATGAACTGTTCCAGCCTGAGAACTGTCAGCATTCCCGAGGGTGTGACAAGTATTGGAATTGCTGCATTCTCTGGCTGCAGCAGCCTTGTCTCCGTCACTATACCAAACGATGTAACAAGCATAGGTAATGGTGCATTTAGTGGTTGTCGCAGCTTGACCTCCATCACAATTCCTGAAGGCATAACACGCATCGGTTTCGTTACTTTTAAAGGTTGCCGCAGTCTGACTACCATCATCATTCCAAACGGAGTGACAAGATCCAAACGGAGTGACAAGAATTGAAGGCGAAGCTTTCATGGATTGCAGTGGTCTGGTTTCCGTCACGATTCCAAATAGTGTGACCAACATTGATAATGGTGCTTTCGAGGGTTGTAGTAGCCTAACAGATGTTTATTGTTATGCTGCAGAACCTCCTGGCGTACGTTCTATGTTTGAAGATGAGGCCTGGGATGGATATCCGTTTGGCCAATACTATATAAAGGAACAAACTACGCTCCATGTTCCGGCAAGCTCCTTGGAGAAGTACAAAACCGCTATACGTTGGAGCGATTTCTGGAAAATCGTTCCAATAACAGGTACATCTGTCAAGGACATTCCATTTAGCGACAAATCAAATTACTTCGACCTGCAAGGCCGCAAAATCGACAAGATAACGCAGCCAGGCATTTACATCGGGAACGGACAAAAAATCTTGGCAAAGTAAAAAGAACAGAATAATTCACTATCTTTGCAAACAGAAAACAAATAATAAATCAATCCGGTCATGAAAAGGGGATTAATATATATGATTTTAATGCTCCTGATGGGAGCACGAATTGCAGCCCATGCACAGGAACTGACTGTCTCTGATATTCAGAATAGTGGCTGCATGCGGGACCGCGAGTATGGAAGGAGACGCGCAAATGCAGAGGGTGAACCAACTCGAACGATTATCCTGACCAAAGAAGGCGATGCCCTACATGTGCAACTGCTCAATTGCGTGGAAAACTGCAGCACATCAGGCTTTGATGTGACGCCTAGCATGAGTTGCGACAGCGATGGCTTTTGCTCTGTGGATATAGACGTAACTCCTATAATTTATATGGAAGCAGATTGTGTTTGCCCATACGATGTGTCGTTTACTGTTCATGGTCTTAAGGCAAATAGTTTCTTTTTCTCGTGCTGGTGGTGCGAGGGGTTGGTCAACCTGGCCGAAGGGGAATCGCTGGTGTTGGAGGATTCATGGGAAAGCATCAACATCGGAGGCTTGAACTACCTGACACATAATGCGTTGCATGCTGCCAAGCTGATGGATGGGAAAACGTGGGAAGGCGAGTTGAGGATTCCATCGGAACTGGAATATGAAGGACAGACATACATCGTGACTCGCATTGGCAGCGAAGCCTTCAAAGGCAATACGACACTAACCTCCGTTATCATTCCCGAGGGAGTGAAAACCATTGAATATTACGCCTTTTATGGCTGTACCAACTTGGCCAGTATCACCATTCCTAACAGTGAAATCCAGATAGGCGGCAGTGTCTTCAACGGTACTGCGTGGTACGACAACCAGCCCGACGGCGTGATTTATGCCGGCAGAATGGCCTACACCTATAAAGGCACCATACCCGAGGGAACGAAGATTGACATCAAGGAAGGGACGATTGCGATAGCCGACAATGCTTTCTGCAGATGCAACAACCTGGCCTCCGTCATAATTCCGAGTAGTGTGACTACAATAGGCAGTATGGCATTCTATAGGTGCATGGACTTGATGTCCGTCTCAATCGCAGAGGGTTTGAAAAACATCCAGGACCTCGCATTCATTGGTTGCAGTAATCTGCAATCTATCAACATTCCTCAAAGTGTCGAAAGAATCGGGGAGTTTGCCTTTTGTGACTGTAAAAGCTTAGCATCGCTTGTTATCCCCGCAGGTGTTGTAACAAGGAGATTTGCTTTCTCAGAGTGCACCGGCTTGACCTCTCTTGTTATTTCTGAAGGCGTGAAGAGTATCGGTTACTCTGCTTTCTCCGCTTGCAATAGCTTGACCTCCGTCAGCATTCCAGGCAGCGTTCAAACTGTTTGTGACGAAGCTTTCAGACTGTGCAGCGGTCTGACATCTGTTGTCATTTCCGAAGGGGTAAAGACTATTGACGGGGGTGCTTTTTATCGTTGTAGCAACCTGACCACCGTCAGCATTCCGAAAAGTATGACACTCATCCGTGACTATGCATTCCAAGATTGCAGCAACCTGGCAGATGTCTATTGCTATGCGGACAGCGTCCCCAAGACAGCAAACAACTGGGTGTTTTACAACTCTCCCATAGCCTCTGCCACGCTTCATGTTCCCGCAGGTTCTGTAGATGCATATAGAACTACTTCGCCTTGGAGCGGTTTCGGCACAATTGTCGCTCTAAAAGCCGATGATCCTACAGGAATAACAAAGGCGGATAAAGGTACGGGCGAGGCCCTCTTCGACCTGCAAGGCCGCAAAATCGACAAGATAACGCAGCCAGGCATCTACATCGGGAACGGACAAAAAATCTTGGCAAAGTAAAAAAGAACAGAATAATTCACTATATTTGCAACGGAAAGCTAATAAAGGAATAGGATATGAAACACTTTGCTTGCATCATAATGCTTTTGCTTGCCTGCCTGCCTCCGATTGTGGCACAAGAACTTTCCGATTCTGCATTCTTGGATGCGGAGATGGAGGACTCTATCAGCGCAATGGCTATCAGACCTGTCGAGTATCCAGAAGAATTGCTGATGCGTGCCTTGCAACAACTTG